>JAKQHE010000007.1 GCA_029573155.1 bacterium | reverse complement strand
TTGAGCACCACGAGCAGGGTGAACGGGGTATCTCCGTAGGCGGCGCGGATGTCTGCCGCCATCTCGGTGACGCGGCGTTGAATGGTCGTTTCGTCGAGGAGCACCTTCACTTCTTTTCCTTTTCCGCCTGTTTTTTGTCTTTTTTAAGGCGGGTTATCTCCTTGATCCACTCCTTTTTCTTCGCCTTGAACCGCTTGTCCTTGAGGAAGGCGCGGTAGGCGTTCATCGCGTCATCGAACCGCCCCATTTCCTCGAGTATCGCCGCCTTCAGCGCTATCTTGTCGGCGTCGATGTCCACGGTGAGCGCCTGCTCGATCGCATCGAGCGCGGTCGGCTGGTCGTCGCCTTCGTAGGCCGAGATGGCGAGGTTCTTCCATATGGCGGCGGCCCGTACCGGCTCCGCGTCGGCGGGCAGGGCTTTAAGCGCCGCGCGGTAGGCGGCGATTGCGGCGGCGTACTGTTCCGTTTTGTGACCCTCGATGCCGATCTTGAGCAATTCGTCGGCGCTTTTTCCGGCGAACGGATCGGGGGGAGGCGGCGGTTCGACCGGGGCGATGACGACGGTGTCGGGGACCACGGCGACGGTATCTTCGGCCGGTGGTTCCTCTTCGACCGACTGGGAGAATACATACCAGAGCGCCGTGCCGCCGCCGGCGATCGCGATAAGGAGCGCGGCGATGAGCAGGGTCCTGCCGCCCGATGATCGCGACGGGGCCGGCTCGTCCTGATAAAGACTTTCTATGAAGGAATCGTTATCTTTGTCGTCTTCGGGCGGCGCGTTCTTTTCAGCCGGTGGCTCGACCGGTCGCGGCACCGGTGAGGCAGGTGCCGAAGGGGCAGGGGCCGGAGTCGGTGTCGGCGGTGGCGCGACCGGCCTGACCGGCAGGAGGTCGGCGGTCTCGCCCGGTAGCGCCGGGGAAGGGGCGACCTTTTTATCGGGCGACGGCGGCGGGACCGGTACGGTGTCGGCAAGACGCCCTTCTTTGGTCATGGGCCGCGCCCATACCGGAACTTCCCATCGGGCGGGGGGCGTATCGTCCGGTTCGGGGCCCAGAATGCCCAGAGAAAGCAGTTTCCGTATCTGCTCGACGGTCCGTTTCCGGTCGTCGCCTCCCTTTTCGATGAGTTCGCCGACCCGGATCCCCTGTTCCGGGACGAGAGAAAGAAGGGCGCCGATGGTGTCGGGGAGTTTCGCGAGATGTTCGACGAAGGGTGAGAACCGAAGGTGCAGTTGGACATCGAGCGGCGGCATCTCGCCGATCTCGGCCTGATATTCCGAGAGCCAACTCATGGCGGATACCATGAGGCGTTCGAAGGGTTCGGTGATGTTGGGTTCGGCCGTGTGGGCGGCATAGGTGACAGTGAATTCGCCTTCCGACCACGGCAGAAGCGAATAAAATATCTCCTCGCCGTTCTTGTCGTCCGCGCCTTCCCGCTCGATGCGGACGATGGTGCCGTCGGCGAAGTGGATGATCCCTTTCTCGCCGCCGCCGGAAACGAGCGAGATGATACCCTGTCGCCGGTTCTCATGGACTATGTTGAGCAGGTCTATGACCGATATGTTCTGCAGGTTCCCGGAAAAGAGGTCTTGTTCGTGGGACGAGGAAAGTATCTCGCGGAAGTCGCGTTCCTGAAAGAAGTCGTTGATGCGGTTGATCAGAACCTTGATGAAGATCGGTTTGGAAAAGAAGGACTCCGCGCCCATCTCGTGGGCGATGATCTTGTCCTCCACATTGCGGGAACTCGAAAGAAAGATGAAGGGGATGTGGGCGGTCTCGGGGTTCATCTTGATCCGTTTGAGGAAATCGACGCCCGAAAGTTCGGGCAGCACCATTTCGGAGATGATGAGGTGCGGCAGGAAATCGCGTATCATGGCGAGCGCGTTGACGGTGCTGGAGAGCGACAGCGTTTCGTACCCCTGTTGGCGAAGTTTCAGTGCGAGTACGGCGGTCACCTGCTCGTCGGCGTCGACGATGAGAACCCGTCTTTTTTCGTTCTCTTTCCCTTGTGCCTGCATCAGAAGCGCCCCCTTTTCTTGGTCAAGATGACCTCGGTCCCCCGGTCGTTGTAGGATACCGTGTCGAACACACTTCGCATTATCGTGATGCCGCGCCCGCTCACGCCGGTCGCGGCCTCCGTCGTGTCGGGGTCGGGAAGCCACGCCCGCCAGTCGAAGCCGTCGCCCTCGTCGGCGACGAAAAAGGTGACCGCATCGTCGGTGATGACCAACCTGATGCGGACGGTGCGGGTGACGTAGGGTGCGAGTCGCCGCCGGGAGGCGATCGTCTGGTCGTAGCGACCGCTCTCGATGAGCGCCTTCTTTTCGACGAACGGGATGGCGAGGTTGCCGTGCTCTATCGCGTTGTGTATCGCCTCGTACAGCGCCACCTCGAACGGCTGGGTCTTCGAAAAGGCCGTCCGCAACTGATCCATTATGGCCGAGACGACGCCGCTTATCGCGTCGAGGTCGTTGTCGATCACATAGGTCCGCTCGACATTCACCACAGCGAACCCTCCTCGAAAGAGCGGTTGATGTAGGCGGCGATGCCCTCTATCGAGAGTTGCGCGCGGACCGCGCCGATATCGACCGCGGCGCGCGGCATGCTGTAGACCGGACAGCCCTCGGGACGCTGGGCGAGCGTGAGCGCTCCGGCGAGGTGCATCTCGAGAAGCCCCTTGGCGCCGTCGCTTCCCATGCCGGTCAGGATGAC
>JAKQHE010000217.1 GCA_029573155.1 bacterium | reverse complement strand
CTTCTCTCGTTGCGCGGCGTGGTCGCGGTCATCGCCGCTATCGTCCTCTGGTACGCCCTTTTCATCGGTGTGGCCGCCCCGCCGTACGGTCGCCCCTTCACGGGGGTCGACCTTGTCGCCGTCACGACGCCGATATTCTTTCTTTCCGTGGCGCCGATCCTCCTTCTTTCCCGCGCCGTCCCACCGGCGGGCAAACTGTTCACCGGCTACTACGCGGCACTCTCGTTGATACTCTTGTTCGCCATCCATCTCATGCCGTTGAGGTTCTGAACGCATGAAACGGGATATCCTCATCTTCCTCGCCTATCTCTCCTTTTTCGGCCTGCTCTTTCTCCAGTTCCCGCTGAACGGGGCACTTCCGGGCAACTGTGACTCCTGGCTGCTTATCGCCATATCCCACCAGTACCGTCTCTTTTTCGAGCGCCTGTTCGACCCCGCCATCGGCTTTGCGATGTACCCGGTGCCGCAGGTGTTCTCCTACGGCGAGGCGACCCCCGGTTGCTGCGCCCTCTTTCTGCTCCTTAAACTGTTCGGTCTTACCGATATCTGGACCTATTACCTGTACCTCACCTTCATCTTCGCGCTCACCGCTTGGGCGGTGTACCGGTTCGCGGAGCTGTTCATGCGGCCGTTCCCCGGCGCCCTGTTCGCCGGATTCGCCTTTTCCTGCTGCAACATGACCTTCGCCCATATCGACGACTCCATCATCTATTTCTATCTTCTTCCGCTGACGGCGGCAACGCTCCTGATACGCCACTTCCGCGAACGGAACGACGCCCTGTTGTGGGGCGTTGCGGCGCTCGGCGGCATGCAGATATATTTCTCGCTGTATGTCTTCATCTATCAGACGGTGCTTCTGGCGGCCATCATCGTATTTCACCGTTGGAAGCGGGGCATCACGATACCGCTCCGCCGGGTGGTCGCTCCGGTCGCGCTCTACCTCCTGTTGCCGCTCCCCTATCTGCTCTTCTACCTGCATACCGCTCTTTCCCTCCACTACAACGATCCGTTCCAACTGCTCTACACCGCGCGGATGACCTCGCTCATGCCGTTCGACTTCGTTGCGGCCCTGCCTGAAAATCCGCTGTACGGCGGTCTTATCGACCTGCCGCAGAACTGGGGGTTCGTGCGGCACCGCAACTTCATCGGGATACTGCTCACGCTCCTCGGCGTCTACGGGCTCCGGACATGGAACCGTGACCGATGGCTGTTCCTGCTCATCCTCATCGGAGGCTTCGTTTTTGCGTTCGGCCCCAATTTCCTGTACCACCCGCAGGCGAAGATCCAGCCGCCTGCGCCGCTGTACCCCTTCTACACCTGGCTGCCGATACTCTCCTACCTGCGCGTCACCAATCGGGCCTACTTCCTTGTGTTGTTCGCCCTTTCGGTCTGCGCGGGACTGTCGCTCGACCGGCTGTTCGCCCGGTGTCTCGAGAAGAAACGGGGCGCCGCCTTCGGGCTCGTCACCGCCGTCTTCCTCATCCACGGCGTCGAGAACACCCCGATGCCCTTCAAACGCTGGCCCGTCGCCGCCTACATCCCGGCTCCCGCCGATTACCTCGAATTCGCCGCGACGACCGCTGCCAGCGAGGTCTTCGTCGACCTGCCGACCACCTTTAACATGGACCTTGAGGATCCCGCCGCGTGGGAACGGATAGACCCGCGCGAGTTCGTGACCCGCTCGGAACATCAGCCGCGCCCGGTCATCCGGGAGGTCTCGATGTTCACGAGCAGTTGGGACGACCTGTTCCAGTACAACCGCGAACTCATCTATCTCTACTGGCAGTCCTCCCACCGCCGCTCGACGGTGAGCGGCCTCAACGGCTACTTTCCGACCCCGCGCGTCATTTTCTACCACTGGACCATGAAACTCCCGCAGGCGGAGGCGATCGCCCGGCTTCGTGCGTACGGCGTCACGGCGCTCGTCTACCATAAGGGGATGGAACTTAAAAAGGATCGTCTCTCCCTTTCGCAACTGGAGGGCTCACCCCATCTCGAGAAGGTGTTCGAGGGACCGGACACCGTCGTGTTCCGCTTTTCGGAAGTTCGATGAAAGCGATCCTGACCCCCTACCGACTCCCCGAAGCGCTCCTCATCACCGGCTTCACTATCATCGGGACCATCATGGCGGCGCCCCGCTTCGCTTCGCTTTTCGACCCGGGCCTCTGGGGGGGTCTTTTCGCCTCGTATCTGCTCATCGTTTCCATATACGCGTTCAACAGTTGGGCCGGGCT
Source organism: bacterium (assembly GCA_029573155.1). Classification (GTDB taxonomy): domain Bacteria; phylum UBP6; class UBA1177; order UBA1177; family JAKLFG01; genus JAKLFG01. The sequence goes on along the minus strand of JAKQHE010000217.1, from coordinate 29,815 downwards.
GCGCGATGACGCCGCCAACCCCCGGCTGGCGGCGGCGGGACTTACCTCGGGCCGCGATTATGCGGTCGTCTCGGCTCTAACGCTCGCAACAGCGTTGACTATCTTCGCCTTCCTGCGGCCCGCCGCCGTCCCGTACGCACTGGGCATCTTCTTCCTGTGGGGCATCTATTCGTTCCCACGGTACGGTGCAAAATATGTCCCGTTCGCCGGGACCATCGTGCATGTCGCCGTCGGCATGGTCCAGTTCCAGCAGGGCTGGGCGCTCATCGGCAAGCCCGACGACCGGTCGCTATTCCTTTCCCTTTATTTCGCGCTCATACTCGCCGCCGGTCATGTGAACCACGAACTGATAGATCACGATGCCGACAAGACGGCGGGCATCGCAAGCGGCGCGGTCCGGTTCGGGCCACGGCTCTGGACGGCGCTCCACCTCGCGATAACGCTCGGCGCCCTTTGTCTTCTGCTCCTGCTGTCCTTTTTCGGGCTGTTCTCTTTTGTCTGGGCGGCGCCTTTCGTGACAGCCTCTGCCCTTCAGTCGCTTTCGGCCGCAACGCTCGTGCCGACGCCCTACGCCTCACGGCGGATGATCGTCCACCGTACCCGTTACCGTCTTTGTTTTCTCGGCGCCGGATTGGCGTTCCTGATGATACGCCTCACCGCATCGTGAGGAGCCGGATCCCGGCGATCGCTTTCGCCCCCAGTTCGCGCAACGAAGACACGCCGCGCAACTGTGAAAGGATATACCCGGGGCGACCGTAGAATCGACGATATATCCGGCGACGGCACGCCAGCAGTTGGGCGCGGGAAAGATGTTCTTCCCACAATGGCGGTTCGATATCACGCGACGGGTCAATCGCGAATCGCCGCCACACATCCTCCGCTAATCGCCCTTTTCCCAGCATCTCTCGATAGATCGGCGTACCCGGGAACGGCATCAACACCGTCAGATGCAGGTAATCGGGCGACAGCCGTTCGATCAGACGCTCGGTCGCCGCGATATCTTCCGGCGTCTCCCCCGGGTTCCCTATCATGAAATAGGCGAGCGTCTCCATCCCGTACCGTCGCGTCAGGTCACAAACCGTTATCGCCTCTTCGATACCGCTCCCTTTCCCTATCCGCTCCCTGACCGGCGGCGATCCCGATTCGATGCCGTAGTGCATCGCGACACACCCCGCGGCGGCAAGCGCGGCGAGCACATCCTCATCAACCAGATCGGTACGGGTCCGGACGCTGAAAAGGAGCGACGGCGACCGCTCCCTCTTCATGCGGCAGATGTCAAGCACCCGTTGCCGATCGACGGTGAAGGTGTCGTCATACAGCGCGATCTCGCGAACGCCGAGTCCGGCCAGCCGTTCCATCTCGGCGACCACCCGTTCCGCGGAGTGGGCGCGCCACCGGCTCCCCTTGAGGAGCGGGCGGTCACAGAAGGAACACCGATAGGGACAGCCGCGCGAGGTGACCATGCTCATCACCGGGCGGCGTACGGCGAGCACCGACCCGTACCGTTCGACAGGTACCGCATCGAACGCGGGGAACGGCAGGTCATCGAGTGGATCGGCCGACCAGCATTCATCGTTCACAACGATGACCCCGTCTTTTTTCCAGCCGAGTCCCGGCACCTCTTCGAGTCGCCCGCCGGACAAGATCGCGTCGAGTAGCATCGCGAGCGGTCGCTCTCCTTCACCCGCGAGGACCATATCGACGCCTGACAGCGCGAGCGTCTCCCGTGGGTAGAGCGTCGGGTGCGGACCTCCCATGACGACGGGAACCTGCGGGAACGCCCGTTTCGCGGCCCGTGCGACGGTGAGAGCGTCACGGAGCGTATGGGTCATCGCCGTTATACCGATGATGTCGGGCGCCGCCTTATGCAATCGTGTCACGATGTCGGCATCGTTCAGCCGTTCTGCCCATGCGTCCAGCACGAACGGCTCATGCGATGACCGTTCCCGCAGATAACCCGCCAGGTACAGCAATCCAAGCGGCGGCATGACCTCGGAACCTTCCCCTATCGACGCAGGTAAGGGCCCCGGCAGTGGATCCCGCGGCCACGGCTGGACGAGCGCTATCTTCATGACGGCCTCACGACCGCGAGAAGATGCGTGCCGCAACGAGATAGCAGAGCAGGGCCGTCGCGATGGCGCCCGTGAAACCGGCGGCGAGTATGACCAGATAGAACACGAGGAACCCGAGCGCGGTCGCCACCGTGTCCACCGCGTAGAAATAGGAGGACTCGGCGGCGGCCCCGGCGGCGAGGCCGGCGGGGAAGAAAACCCCTGTGACGGCGCCGGGGAGCGCGACCGCCGCGCCGATCCACAGGACCTTGACGATCCACGGCGCCGCGACCGGCGGATATCGCAGGAGCAGGAACATGACCACGAAACCGGCGATGCAGAGCGGCACCAGCCACTTCGACCGCATCCTTTCGTGGAACAGCGCGCCGACGGCCGAGGAAAGCATGAGAGAACCGAGTGCGACACCGGTCGTTTCGACATAACCGCCGAGCAGTGAGCGCAGGAGGTTGATGACCGCGAGTTCGGTCATGATGAAGCCGACCCCGACCAGCGCGAAGAAGATCGGCAGGCGACGCGGCGTCCGGCGGTACAGCATGAGTCCGAGCAACACCGCCACCAGCAAGGCGCTCACGATGAACGGCAGGGCCTGTCGCCAGTCGCGGAAATGGAGAAGCGGCCGGTCATCGGTCACCGGCGCGGCGGCGGCGAGCGACGCGGCGAATGCGGGGGTCGTCGACAGTTCCTCCGCTCCGCCCCGCAGGAACACCTCGCGCCACCGTTCGATCGTCGCCTCCTCGCGCGAAGCGACCGCGAAGGCCACCTGCACCTTCCGTATCAGTTCGGCCTCCGCGCGGAACACCGCCCACCGCGTACCGGGGGGATAGGCCTTCACGAACCGTTCGGTCGGTATGAGTCCATAGGTGTGATAAACGATGAGCGTACCGCCCGGCCGCAACCGCTCGAAGGCGCGACCGATACCCTCTAGGGTGTAGAGGTAGTTCTCCATGCTCACGAAACTTTTCTCGGAGTTGGCGAACACGAACTCGGGCGCCTCATAGACCACGACATCGAACCGCCGGTCGGTGAGATCGAGAAAAGCGCGCCCCTCCATCGCGTAGGTATCCACGCGGTTGTAGACGCCGTCGTTGTATCCGGCGAGCGGACCTTTGAGCGTCTCTATGACCCCGGGGTCGAGTTCTACCGCCGTTATCGAGGATGCGCCGGCCAAGGAGAGCAGGCCGTGACCGCCACCCGATCCGATGATCAGCACATCGCCGGCGATATGACGGTACAGTTCCCGCCGGACCGACAGATCATGCGTCGTGTCGCCGGTGAGCCACCACTGGATGCCGTTGTAGAGCCCCGCCAGCCGTTCCTCGCCGACATCGTAGAAATCGAGCCGCGCGTAGGGCGACCAGAATCCCGCGACGCGGGAGGGCTTTCCGCCCTGACTCCAGATGAGCGGTTCGCGCCCCAGTGCGTCGAACAGATACCGGTCGGGATCGGCGACAAGGACCGTTACAATGAGCGCGAACGCCGCGAGCGCGAACCGGAGCGGCTTCAGGAAGCCGACCGCCGCAAGCGCGGAAACGACGAGTATGAGGTTCCATATCCCCGTCAGTCCCATGAGGAACGCGGTCCCGGCATAGCCGACAAAGAACCCGACGGCGATCCCCGCGACCAACCACCGCAGGAGCGGCCGGTCCTCCTCGAGTATCGTGAGATAGAACCCGCCGGCGAGTCCGCCCGACAGCACAAGCGGCGCGGCGACGGCCGCCGCCGCCAGCGGTATGCTCGCCACCATGCCGCCCGGCAGGAGCGCGAGCACATTATCGAGCGTCACGGCGAACATGACGCTTTTGGGGAGCAGGGTACCGAGCGATATGAGGAGGAACGAAACGAAGAACAGCGCGCCGGTCATCGTCATGACCAAAATGATCCGGCGGCGCAGGCGATTCGCCAAAAGCGCACCGAGACCGGTGAACAGGATGGAGAAGGCGGCCGTCAGCGATATCGCGAATATCATCTGGAACGGGAAGACATACGAGAGCATCCGCACGGTGAGCACCTGCAACGACGAGCAGAGCGTCGCGTAGACGATAGCCCGGAACAGGGCGAGGCGGGCCGGGGTCATGACGGACATAAGGAGAACTCCCTTTTACGCGCGTCAGTATATCGCCCGGCGCCGCAAGAGTCAATCAAACCCGGATACCCTCCTTTCTTGCTTTTCACCGGCGGACAGGGCACCATGCGCGGAGAGCGAAACGGGAGGATCCCCTCTGAAAGAACGGTGTGACATACTCATCCTCGGCGCCGGCCCAGCCGGGCTTTCCTGCGCGGCGGAACTCGCCGGTTCGGGCGCGTCGGTGGTAGTGCTGGAAAGGCAGCGGGCCGTCGGCCCGAAAGCCTGCGCCGGCGCCCTCTCGCGGCTGATGCCAGCCGATCTTACGCCTCCCTCGGCCCTCCGGTTCGACGAACAGGTCGTGGAGATAGCGGGAAAAGAGCACCGCCTCCGCCTCGAAACGCCACGGTTCACCATCCCCCGCGAGACACTCGCGAGTTATCAACTGGCGAAGATACCCAACGGGGCGGGGGTGGAAATCATGCTCGGCGTCCGGGCCCGGATGAGGGACCGCCACACCATCGCGACCGATGGCGGGGACGAATGGTCGGCCGACAGCATCGTGGGCGCCGACGGCGCTCTTTCGATCGTCCGCCGGTCGCTCGGCCTACCGACGCGCCGATCTCTGGGCATATATCGCGAGGTACGCACCATTTCGAAGGATTACGCGCTCCTGCTCGACGCGGCGCGCTACGGCACCGGCTACCTCTGGTCCTTTCCTCACCGCGACCGGGTGAATATCGGCATCTATTTCGATCCGGGGCGGCTTGCCCCCGCCGTCGCCCGGGGTCTGCTCGACGGAGAGATAGCGCGCCGGTTCCCCGGCATGCCCGTATCGCCGCCGAAAAGCGGCTGGGTCGCGCACCGGTACGCCGGCGTCGAACACGAGGGGATCTATCTCATCGGCGACGCGGCGGGACTGGCGTTACGGGCGACCGGCGAAGGGATATCCACTGCGGTCGTCAGCGGTCGCGAGATAGGCCGTAAACTGAAAGACAGGCGCTACGCGATGCCCGAACTGGCGCGACTGTTGGCCTTCAAGAAAAAACAGGAACGGCTGTTCTCGCTGCTTGAACGCTTTCCCGGCATGCAGGATACGCTCTATCGGCTGTTCATCACGGCAAAACGACTGCCCGGCGGGCAACGATTCTTCGAGCGCTAGTCGCGCCCCTCTTTTTTGAAATGCGCTATCGTCGCGGCGAGCCCCTCCTCGAACGGGGTGCGCGGTTCCCAGCCGAGTTCCCGCTTCGCGAGCCCGATGTCGGGACACCGCCGTTTCGGGTCGTCCTGCGGGAGCGGGAGCAAGGTCAGGCGCGACCGCGAGTTGGTGAGCCGGATGATGGACGCGGCGAGTTCGCGCATCGTCACCTCGTGCGGGTTGCCGAGGTTGACCGGGCCGGTGAAACTTTCCGGGGTCGCCATGAGTTTCACGAGCCCCTCGACCATATCGGCCACGAAGCAGAACGACCGTGTCTGCGAGCCGTCGCCGTAGAGCGTGATGTCGTCGCCGGCGAGCGCCTGCACGATGAAGTTGCTGACCACGCGCCCATCATCGGCCGCCATGTGCGGCCCGTAGGTGTTGAATATGCGGGCGACCTTGATGGGGATACCGTACTGCCGGCGGTAGTCGAAAAAGAGCGTCTCGGCGCACCGTTTGCCCTCGTCGTAACAACTGCGCGGGCCGATGGGGTTGACGCGACCCCAGTAATCCTCGGTCTGCGGGTGGACCTCCGGGTCACCGTATATCTCGCTCGTCGATGCCTGCAGGATGGTCGCGCCGGTCGCGCGCGCGAGGTCGAGCGCCGTCAGCGACCCCTGCACATTGGTCCGCACCGTCATGACCGGCTGATGCTGGTAACGGACCGGGGATGCGGGCGAGGCGAGGTGGTATATCCGGTCCACTTCGAGCGATATCGACACGGTGATGTCGTGGGTGATGAGTTCGAAGTTCGGATGCGAGAGAAGCGGGCGTATGTTGCGGCGGCTCCCGGTCGAGAAGTTGTCGAGACACAGGACCTCGGCCCCCTCTTCGAGCAGGCGCTTACAGAGGTGGGAACCGATGAAGCCGGCACCGCCGGTCACGAGTATCCGTTGCATGGGTATCTCCTATTCTTCCAGCATCCCGTCGGGGTACAGCGAGAGGCGGAATTCAGAACTGTGGACCATCCAGCCGGTATCATTCACCGATGCATCGTCTATCCGTAGTTCATAAAGCACTTCGGCGGGATTCGCGTGGGTCACCTCGAAGATGCGGGCTTTTACTGTTGTGCCGATAGCAATGTGACCGAAATTCACGATGACATTGCCGGTCTGGGGCAAATAGTGGACATCGCCGAGCGAGTCGGAAAAGATGCGATCCTCTCCTTCCAGACGCCATTCCCACACCTGTTCGACCGTCATATCGGTCTCGTTCACCCGATACTCGACCGCGCGACTCCAGTTATCCTCATCAGGTATCGGCGTATCGTACGGCATAGCCCTGAAATTGCCGTTGTCGAACATGAGGATGGTGCCATCCGGCGTCAATTTGGCGTTATGTTGGTACCATTGCCATTCGAACGGAGTTCCGACCGGCGTCAGAAGGTACTGCTGGAATTCCGCGGACCAGTTGTCATGATTGCCGAGTATCCACTTGATCACGCCAGTCGTCCGGTCATATTTGACGACGCACGACTGGTGCCGCACCGAGATAAGCATGCTATCGTCCTCCGGTATCGGCAGGGCGTAATTCGTGTGGCTCCACTGGTAACCGGGAATGAAAAGATAGCCCAAGCGTCCGGGATCGAGCATATCAAGCAATAAACGCCTTGACCGGATGGCGCCGTCGCGATCGAACTCGACGATGGCGTCGCTTAGCACCATCACCGTATCTCTCGGCCCGTCGGGGTCGGTATCGCTCGTCGGCATATCGTCCATCATGCGGAACTCGGTGTCCAGCGCGACCATGGCGCCATCGGTCGCTTCCATCACCGAATGGTGAAAGCGCTGAACACCCGGCAGATCGACCGCAAGCGGACCACCGACCACCCCCTCGGGTCGCCATTCACCGACGATGTCGCCGAACATGTTCACTTCTATGATCTTCTGGTTGAACTGAAAAAGGAGATCGCCGTTCGGAAGCGTCGTCATCCCGTGCTGGAAATCAGCGTCGCGCCTCAGCCAGCGGACCTTGCCGGCGATATCGAAGGCTATCACCTGGAAACCGAACGGTCCGGCGATCCCCTGCGCCATGCTGAGCACGATGAAAAGATACCCCGGCTCCCGTTCCGCGACGGGACGAGAGAAGACATGCTGTATCGTCGGAAAATTGTCGGGAAGCGGTGGCGCGACCAATGTAAAAGTATCGGGGTATGCGATCTGGGCACCGGATGTCGTTTCGACCGACACGGTAACGGTGTAGGTCACCCCCGGCAAAAGACCGAGTATCGGCAGGCGGTGCTGGGTAGCAAGCGCCGCATAACGCAGGGTTTCCGTCCCCTCCTCGCTTTCGAGCGTCACCCGCAGGCGGGTCGCCGGTTCGGTCGTGGCGGTGATGACGCCGACAAGCGGCGCCGCCTCGTTCGGGTTCATCACGACCGAAAGGGAGAGGATGGTCGGCGGGATGTCGGGCTCGTCGGTGTCGGGTAGATCAATAAGATCGTCGTCGACGGTCTGATCCGACTGATCCGACTGGTCCGACTGGTCCGACTGATCGGCCTGATCGGTCTGATCGGCCTGATCGGCATCAGCCGTGGCCGTGTTGCCGCCACCGCAGGCGATGAGGAACAGGGATAAAAGAACGAGGGCGCGATGGATCGCGCCCCGACACACACATACCTCACCCGGCTTTGCCGCCCTCTCCTTGCAAGAGGAGAGGGCAAGGAGGGCGTGATGAATCTCGCCCCTACCTTTTACTCCTTCTCCTTTTTCAAGGAGAAGGGAGGGATGAGGTATTCTTTTACTGCTCATACGCCCCCATATCGACCGTGACGCTCTGTATGCGGTCGGCGGCGAGAAGGTCGTACAGGGCATATTCCTCATCCGGCACGAGATCGTTGTTGCCGGTATTCACGCACGGCGATGTCGCCTGCAGGTCGAGCGGGTCATCGCCCGAACCGACGAAGAGTGGATCTTCGTCGATGTTGCCGCCGCCGTCGGTGCCGAACGGAAGCACCCAACAGTATTCGTCGCCGCCGATGCCGCAGTCGCTGGTGGAACCGCCGCTGTCTTTTACATCGCTGTACCGGAACAGCGGGACGCTCTCCTCGAAATCGAAGGGGCCGAGTTCGCCGACATGCTGGCCGACGAGTCCCCAGAGTATCGTGTTGTCGAAGGTCGGGTCGCTCTGCGCCATGAATATCGCCCGGTCACCGGTCGAATCGCTGTTGCCGTCGAAGGTACAGTTGAGGAAGATCGGCGACGACATGATGAGCGCCACCGCGCCGCCCCACAGCGCCGCGCTGTTACCATCGAAAACGGTGTCGGCAACGGTCATGGTGCCCGCCATCGTAGCGAATATGGCGCCGCCGATGCCCGCAAAGCCGCTTCCCGGAAGATCGGCGTGGTTGCCGACGAACCGGCATCGCACGATGGCCATATCGCTCCCGGAGTTCTCTATGGCGCCGCCGTTCACCGCCGCGTTGTTCTCGAAGATGGTGCCCGTTATCGTCGCCAAGCCGCCGCTGGTGGATATGGATGGCCCCTCGTTCCCGGTGAAGAAAGATCCGGCTACCGTCAGCGTCGCGTCCCTGACCTCTATGACCACCGGCGCATTCTCTTCGAAGGTGCTGTCGAACACCTCGATCGTCCCGCCCGCCTGCATCGTCACGATGCCGTTCGCCTCGTTCCCGGCCGCCCCCTCGTTACCTTGGAAATAGCCGTAGTTTATGGTCAGCGAGGGCCCGCCGGCATCGATGGCGGCGACCTTTACCGACCGGTTCCCGATAAAATCGCTCTCGACGACCGTCAGCGCGCTGTTGTTGAGCGCGGCGATGGCGCCGCCCGACGAACCGGTCGTCCCGGTCGTGAAGTTGTTCTCGAACCGGCATCCGGTCACGGTCGCGGGACTCTCGGCGAGCATTACCGCGCCGCCGTTAACAAGGGCGCTATTGTCGATGAAGGTACAGTTCTCGATGGTCGGGGACATCTCCAGCACGGCGATGGCACCGCCGCCCCCGGCGGTGGTGTTGGCGACGAACCGGCAGTTACGCACCGTGAAGTCGGCCGAATCCTCGTTGTCGCCGGCGAGCAGGCCGCCCCCCTTATCCTCGATGCCCTCGTCATCCTCGTCGATCGCGACCCCGCCGGTCACCGTGAAACCGTCGAGCACCGCGTCGGCCTGATGGCGGTCATCCCATATGATCTGTATGACATGGTAGGCGTTCTCGTCCCGATTCAGCCACTCTTCGTTGAGATCGTCCCATGCGTCGTCGCCGTCAAGATCGCCCGAAAGGATGGTCTCGTTCGCCTCCCAGTCGCGCTCGTCACGCGCCGTTTCGTCACCGACAAAGCCGCCATAGATGCCGACGCCCGGTTTCAGCGTGAAGGTCTGTTTGCGCGGCAGGAAGGGACAGGTCTCCTGCGGCGAGGTGAAGCAGAAGGTCGGCGTGTAGGTCCCTTGCGCGACCCATATCTCCTGCTGGCTGTTGTCAAGCGCCTCCTCTATCGCATCCGACAGGTCGGTGAAGGCGTTCTCCCATGACGATCCGTTGTTCGCGCCGTCGGTCGCGGCGTGGTTGACATAGATGGTCGCGAGGAAAAAACAGGCGTCGCCGGCCTCGTTGGGCAGGTAACTCTTGTTGCATTCCCACGCACATTCGAAGGTCTCGGGCTCCCAAACGGCGCCGTTCTGGGTCTGTTCGAACTTGCCGTCGGCGTTGGCGCCGATGCCGTGCGCATTTTCGGGGATGTTCAGGCAGAGGGTGCGCCGGGTCACGGGGACCGTGTCCTCGTCGGTCAGGATATCGTCGGTCACGACATCATCAACAACGACATCGTCGGTGACCACATCGTCGGTGACCACATCGTCGGTGACCATATCATCGGTCACCGGCTCGTCAATGTCGGGCTCGACATCGACCGTGTCGGTATCGGGCATGTCGCCGTCGAGTTTATCGCCGTCCGGTTTCGTGTCGGTCTTCGTGTCGATGTCCGCATCGTCCGGCTCTTCCTCGTCAGGGATGAGGTCGTCGGTCAGCAGATCGCCGTCGACCGCGATGTCATCGGTCGGCAACTGGTCGGCGTCGCTCTTCGTCGTCTTCGTGCCGTCACAGGCGGCGAGGAACAGAAAAGAGAGCACAAGAATACCCATCAAAGGATGTCTGAGAGAACACATGGGAAAACCTCCTCAAAAAAGAGGGCGCGACAGGTCGCGCCCCCATGGATCATGCAACGGTCAACCGGGCGCAATGAATTGCGCCCCTACATCATCATTGTTCATACGCACCCATATCGACCACACCGGCTGGTCCCGTCTGTATCCGGGCATCACCAAGGATGTCGTACAGAATCCCTTCCGGCACCAGCGCGTTACTTCCGGCGTCGATGCACGGCGATGTCGCCTGCAGGTCGAGCGGGTCGGCGCCCGAGCCGACAAAGAGCGGATCGAGATCTATGTTGTTGCCGCCGTCGGTGCCAAACGGCAGGACCCAGCAGTATTCGTCGGCGCTGGGACCGCAATCGTTGCCTGAGCCGCCGCTTCCATAGACATCGCTGTAACTGAAGGTCGGGTTACTCGGTCCCATGTCGTACACATCCTCTCCGACCGTGAGAGTGGTGACCTCTTCCACCGTGTCCCAAAGTATGGTGTTGTTGACAGGACCGTTCGTTCCGATGTAGACGATGCCGTCGCCGTTAAGGTCGGTGTTGCCGGTAAAAGTGCAGTTGGTAAAGGAAAGCGTGGACCAGATGGCTGCGACGGCGCCGCCCGATTCGGCCGCGGTGTTTCCCTCGAAGACCGAGTTGATGACCGTCATGTTCGCCCCCATCATGGCCATGACGCCGCCCCAGCCGGCGAAAATGTCATCCGGCTCTCCCGGCAGGTCGGCGGCATTGTTCTTGAAACGGCAGTTGGTTATCGTGTGATCGCCATCGCCGGGGTTGACGGCGGCTCCGGAAGCGGCATGGTTGCCGATGAAATCACAGTCGGTCATCTGTAGAGGAGTTCCCTCCATATTTATTGCCGATCCATTGTTATTCTGGAAGGAACAGTCATTTACGGAGAAAAGGAGGGTGTCTCTGACATTAATGGTGCTTCTGTCCGCCTCATTCGACAGGAACGACGAACTGCTTATGGAAAGGGAGGAGGCATCCTGCATCTCGATGGCGGAAACACGGTTCACGGCGGCGGTGTTGTCGGTGAAGGTAGAATTGGTGATGACCAACGCACCACCTTGGGCGGAGATCGCGGAACCGGTATTTCCCGTGAAAGTGACGGAGGTCACCGTCGCGTCGGCGACCGTCCAGAGTTTCACCGCGGAACCCATGGAAGCGCTGTTGTCAACGAACTGCGAATTGGAAAGGGAGAAGGAGTCGGCGTTAACGCTGATCGCTCCACCGCTTCCATTTTCGTCGGTCGCCTCATTCGCCTCGAAATAGCAGGAGGCAACGACAACCGAAGTGGTGGTATTTATGCCGATGGCACCGCCGAAGCCAGAGGTATTCCCGACAAAATCGGTGTCGGTGATAGTTGCCAAAGTCGCATTCCCGATAGAAAGGGCGGCGGCGTTTCCTGCGGCATGGTTATTGAGGAAAGAAGAGCCGGAAATCGTCACATTGCCATTGCAGTTGACCGCACCGGCGTTATCGCCGGCGAAGTTCTCATCAAAGACCGAGTCGGTCAGGGAGAGGGGGGCATTCAAAGTGGCTATCGCTCCACCGCTTCCAGAAGAAGAAGGATCGGCCGCATTGCGATAGAAAAAGGAGTTATCGACGGTCAGTTGGCCATCGATGACAAATATGGCGCCGCCACCCGAAGCGACATTGCCACGGAAAACGCAGTTGCGCACCTCAACGGCATGGTTGGTGGAAGAAACGGCGCCACCCCGATTATCCATGCCTTCGCTATGTCCACCGCTGACGGTGAACCCGTCCAAGAGTAGCGTGTTTGAAGGCATGGCGGGATCGAACACCAGTACGCGATAGACATTGTCGGTACGGTTCAGCCAGCCGCCGTTGACATCATCCCAGGCATCGTCGCCGGTAATATCGCCCGACAGAATGGTCTCGTTCGTCTCCCAATCGCGTTGATCGCGGGTCGTCTCGGTACCGTCAAAGCCGCCGTACAGAACGAAATCGACGCCTGTATCACGGAACATCATAAAGGTTTTTTCCTTATCGTCGCAGCCGTCGAAGTAGGGACAACGGGACGGTTTATAGGTGCCTGTGGCGACCCATATCTCCTGACCGGCGATGACCTGTTTCAGGGCGTCCTGCAGGTCGGTGAACGCATCGGCCCACGAATACCCGGTGTTCTCGCCGTCGGTCGCGGCATGGTTGACATACACGATCGGCTGGAATACGCAGTCGTCTTCCGCCTCATTGATCGGGTATCCCTTATCGCATTCCCACTCGCAGGTGACCGTTTCGGGCGCCGGGGTCCAGTCCTCGATCCCGCCGTCCCATGTCTGTTCGAACTTGCCGTCGTCGTTCGCGCCGCTGTAAAAGGCATGATCCGGTATTTGGTTGACGCAATCGGCCCGTTGCGTTTTGGGATCGCAGACAAGGCCATTTTGGGTGTAGTGTTCATCGCACTCCCATGCACAGTCGGAGAAGGTCGCCGGCTCCCAACTGTCGCCATCCCATGTTTGCTCAAAGGTACCATCGGCGTTCGGATCGATCCAGTACGCATTGTCGGGCAAGGTATTCGTACACTCTTCAGGCCGGGTATCGGGGACACAGGTGGGCCCCATCGAATCAAAAGTATAATTGTCGTCGCAGTCCCATTTGCAGGTGAAGAACGCCGGCGTCCAATCGTTGCTTCCGGCATCCCATGTCTGTTCGAACTTGTCGTCGTCGTTTTCACCGCTGTAGTGGGAGTGGTCCGGTTTCGCGCTCACGCAATCGGTCCGCCGCGTATTCGCGACACAGCCATCCTCTTCGTCATTCAGGGAGAAATTCTCGTCGCACGCCCACGCGCACACCGAGGTCAACGGTTCCCATTCGTCCGTCGAACCATTCCAAGTCTGCAGGAATTTGCCGTCGGCATTCGGGTCGGCCCAATGCGCGTTATCGGGCAGGGAGTTGACGCAGGCGACCCGCCGCGTATTCGCATCGCAGACCTCGCCGTTCTTCGTGTAGTTGTCGTCGCAAACCCATGCGCAGGTAAAGGAAGCGGGTTCCCAACTTTCGCTCTCGCCGTTCCAGACCTGCTGGAATTTACCGTCGGCGTTAGCGAGCACGCCGTGCGCGTTGTCAGGGATGTTCGTACAGTCGGTCCGCTGGATATCGGCGAGACAACCGGTCTCTTCCTCGTTCAGCGAATAGTTATTGTCGCACTCCCAAGTACAGACGACCGACGCGGGAAGCCACGCCTCGCCGTTCCATGTCTGTTCGTACTTGCCGTCGGCGTTATCACCGATACCGTGCGCGTTCTGCGGGATGTTCGCGCAGTTCGTTCGCCGCATGTTGGCCGCGCACTCTTTTTCTTCGGCATTCCATGTGTAATTCGCCGCACAGCCGCAGATGAAGGTGTCGCCGTCCACGGTGCATTCGCCCGTGCTCCCGGTCATCTCTTCGCAGGGATTCGGGGCACAGGGCCCGGTCACGATATCGTCGTCGGGTTCGACATCGGCGATATCGCCGTCCACTATGTCGGCCTCGACCTTGTCGGGATCCGGCTTCGTGTCGATGTCGGCCTCATCCGGCTCCTCTTCATCGGGGATGAGGTCGTCGGTGATGAGATCGTCATCGGCCGCGATACCGTCGGTGAGCGCATCGGTGCCGGGGGTCGTCTTCGTGCCGTCACAGGCGGCGAGGAAAACGAGCGAAAACATGAAGACAAGCGTCAAAAAGTTCCTGAGAAGCCACATGGTCAACCTCCGAAAAAAGTGTGGTTTCGATCCATCTATGCACATACGGTCCTCGTCATTTCAAGAGGGCGCTATAAATTGCGCCCCTACACAATTAACACCCCGGTTCGCCCCTACAAACACACAATTCACGACTCACGACTCACTTCCCACGATCTACGGTTATCGTTATTCCCAACTCGGCGCAGTAATCGACGAGCGATCGCCACCGATCCCCGGCGATATTCCGCAGGACCGACAGATCCATTTCCTGATATTCGTGAACGGCGATATTGCGGAATGCGATCATGGCGGTCATGGCGCGAAGCGTTTCCGGCGATACAACACCGGCTTCGGCAAGCAGGCGGAACGCGTCGCCACTCGTCTGCGGCGCCCCCAGCCGGTCTCGCGACACCAGATGCATAGCCAGATCGATGGCCGCCTGCGCCGCCCGCTCGATGTTGAGCGTCATGGCATCGATGTGGGTAAAACTCTTCAGTTCCGGATCGAATGCGTACTCTTCCCGCATACGGCGGAGCGCCCGTTCAATGACGGCGGCCTTGTTAAGTATCACATCATCGGGCAAGATAGCCATGAAGGATCTCCCGTCGTTCATAGTGGAATTGCGCGTAGAGTCCCAGCAGGGTCGCCGCATACAGATCGGCGATGCCATCGTTACGCGAGAATATGCGTCGTCCGGTCAGGATCGCCTCGCGGGCATAGACCAGATTGCCGGAAGAAATGACGCCCAGATCGACCTCGCGTCGCAGGATGAGCGAAAGTTCGGCGGCAAGTTCACCCCGTTCGATGCCCGTCATGCCTTTTCCCGGCAGGAACATCAAGGCGATGTCGATGTCGCTGTCGGGGCGCAGGGTACCATTCACGGCGCTCCCCAGAAGGTAGGCCGCCAGTATCCGTCGCTCCTTTTTCAACAACGGCATGATCAGCGCGACATCGAGCATTGGGAACTCCCTACACTTTCAACAGGGCGCTATGAATTGCGCCCTACACAATTAACACCCCCGCCGCGTTGCGGAGCCCCCTGCGACAGGGGGCCTTCCGTATATCGCCTCCCTGTCGCAGGGAGGTGGCGCGAAGCGACGGAGGGTGTTGCCGGGCGAACCCGCCCCTACAATTCGGTTTTTCTTCTCGCCATTCACGATTCACGACTCACGCCCCTACTGCTCATACGCCCCCATATCGACCGCGGTGTTCTGTATCCGGGCATCGCCGAGGATGTCGAAATCAATGCCTTCCGGCACCAGCGCGTTGCTTCCGGCGTCAATGCACGGCGAAGTGCCTTGCAGGTCGAACGGGTCGTCGCCCGAGCCGACGAACAACGGATCGGCGTCGATATTGCCGCCGCCGTCGGTGCCGAACGGCAGGACCCAGCAGGGGTCGCTACCGCCGCCGCAGTCGTTGCCACTGCCGCCGCTATACCGTACATCGCTGTAACTGAAGGTCGGATTACTCGGTCCGAAATTGAAGGGACCGACCTCGCCCTCAAGGACCGACATCTTGTCCCAAATGACGCTGTTGTCGATGACAGCATCGCTCATGACGAACACGATGGCATCGTTACCGCTGTCGAGATTATCATGGAAGGTACAACTGGTAATGACCGGATGGAGCAGGAGCGAGAATATCGCGCCGCCCCACAGATTGGCGCGATTGCCGGCAAAGACCGAGTTGGCGATCCAGATATCGACGCCCTCTACCGGGCCGCCGGTCTCGTCGTCCATCCCGTTGACCATTATCGCGCCGCCGAGTCCCGCGAAGCCTTCGCCGGGAGCATCCGCCGCGTTGTCGATGAAACGACAATCGGCGATGATGGCGCTGCTGCCGCTCTGCACCGCGATCGCGGCCGAGTTGACCGCGTGATTCCCGGAAAAGAGGGAGCCGAATATCTGAACGAGTTGACCGCCGCCCGCGGTGACCGCCGCGCCGAGGTTGTTCGTGAAGGAGGAGCCCTCTATCAAAAGTTCCGCCGTTCCTGCATCCGCAGAAACATTACCTCCCTGATCGGGAGCGTGGGTCACATTCGCGTCGAACGAGGAATTCGATATCGAAAGCGCCGCATTGTGGGCCTGTATCACGCCGCCGGTAAAGGCGCTGTTGCCGGAGAAGGTCGAATTGGTCACGGTCAGGGCGCCCTCCCCGCAGGATATCGCGCCACCGTTACCCCATTTACCCTCTTCATTCGATGTCGCCTCGTTCCCGGAGAAAACACAGCCGCCCACCGTCAGAACGGTAGTGGGCGCCCCGAGAGCGCCATTCGTATAACCAATGTTGTCGATGAAATCAACGCCGAGCACCGTCGCGTTACCGATATTGTAAAGCGATATCGCCGCATTACGGTACGCGGTGTTCCCTATGAACTGCGAATCGGTGATGGAGAACGAACCTTCGCTCACGCTGAGGGCGCCGGCGGAGCCTTCATTGCCCGGCTCGATCGAAGAGGCCGCATTGTTCTCGAAATAGCAGGCATCGAGCATCGCCGATTCCACATTATTAAGGGCCACCGCGCCGGCCGCATAACCGACATTGCCGATGAAAGCACAACCGGTAAGTATTGCCGCGCCGCCGGCGCCCGATATCGCGGCCGTGCCGACCGAAGCGCTGTTGTCTAAGAAATCGGTGTCGGCAACGATCAGCGTTCCGCCGGTCGGGGCGTTAAAAGACACGGCGCCAACGGGACCGCGGTTCTCTTCAAAGGTGACACGGGCTATCGAAAGCGTCCCGGAAACGGAAACGGTGCCGCCGCCGGTCGTGCCATCGGGGAAGATATTGCGGTAGAAATAACTATCCTCCACGGTGACATCGCAACCGTTGCAGGAGAGGGCGTTGCCGTTCACCGCGGCGGAATTGCCGATAAAGGTCAGGTTGCGGATCGTAACCGTGTGATTTGAAAGTGAAAAACCTCCTCCGTCACGCTGCTCGCCTTCCTCACCCGTCGCTTCGCCGCCGGTAACGGTGAAGCCGTCTATGGTGAGAGCATCCTCGATCGGGAGCGGATCGAACAGCAGGACATGGTAGGTATTGTCCTCCCGGTTGGTCCACGCGCCGTTCAGGTCATCCCACGCGTCATCGCCGCTCATATCGCCCGACAGGATGGTCTCATGGGCGGCCCAATCGCGCTCATCGCGCGCCGTTTCGGTGCCGTCGAAGCCGCCGTACAACCGATAGTGTATCATGTCGCTGCGGCGGTTGACGAGATTGAAGCTCTTTTGTTTTTCGGTGCAGGTGACATAGTAGGGGCAGGCGGTCGGCGTGTAGATGCCGGCGGCCACCCATATCTCCTGACCGTCGACGATCGAATCCAGCGCGTCCTGCAGATCGACGAACGCATCGGCCCATGAATACCCGGTGTTCGCGCCATCGGTCGCGTTCAGATCCACATAGATGACGGGACGCAGGTCACAGAGTTCGGTCCCTTCGTTCCATTCGTACTGATACGCACAGACCCAAGCGCATTCGAAGGTGGCGGGCTCCCACGAGTCGCCGTCCCATGTCTGGGCGAACTGGCCATCGTCGTTGGCGCCGGAGTATGCCGCGTGTTCCGGTATAGCATTCTCGCAATCGACGCGACGGGTGTCGGGGTCACAGCCGTCCTCGGTGTCATTCAGAGAATAGTTCTCGTCGCATGCCCAAGTGCAGGTGGTGGCCGCCGGTTCCCAACTGTCGCCGTCCCATACCTGCGTTATCTTGCCGTCGGCGTTATCGCCGCTCCACGAGGCATGTTCGGGCGGCGTACCTTCACAGTCAACGATCCGCTCGTCGGCATCACAGCCGTCCTCGGCGGCATTGAGCGAATAATTCTCGTCGCAGGTCCACAAACAATCGAAGGTCGTCGGCAGCCAGTCATTGTCGGCACTGCTCCAAGTCTGGGTGAAGGTGCCGTTCTCGTTGTCCCCGCTCCAACCCGCGTGGGCCGGAAGGGTGTTGGCGCAATCCGCCTCACGGGTGTTCGCATCGCAGGCGTTGCCGTTCTGGGTATAGTTGGTGTCGCATTCCCAAGTGCACTCGAAGGTCTCGGGAAGCCACATATCCTCCGTGCCGCTCCATTCCTGTTCGAATTTGCCGTCAAAGTTGTAACCGGTGCCATGGGCATTCGCCGGGATGTTCGTGCAGGCTACGCGTTGGGTATCGGCCTCGCAAAGATCGTTGACCCGTGTAAAATGCTCGTCGCAATCCCATTCACAGGCGTAGGTCGCCGGTTCCCAACTGTCGCCGTCCCATGTCTGCCGAAAGGTGCCTTGATCGTTATCGTTTATGCCGTGGGCGTTATCGGGGATATTGGCGCAGGGGGCGTGGCGCGTGTCGGCGACACAGGCGTCGCCGTCGGGATTCTCGGTAAAGTTGGTGTCGCACGCCCATGTACAGACGACCGAGCCGGGAAGCCAGTCCGAGCCGTCCCATGTCTGGAGGAACTTGCCGTCGCTGTTGTCGCCGGTGCCGTGGGCGTTCGCCGGGATGTTCGTGCAGTCAACCCGCTGGGTGTCGGCATCGCAGACCTGACCGTTCGCGGTATAGTTGAGGTCACATTCCCAAGTACAGGTATCGGCGGCGGGCAACCACGCCGAGCCGCCCCATGTCTGGTCTATCTTTCCGTCGGCATTGTCGCCGGTACCGTGACCGTTCGCCGGGATGTTCGTACAGTCGGCACGCCGGGTGTCGGCGAGACAGAGCTCGTTCCCGGCATCCCATGTGTAGTTCAGGTCGCACGCCCATGTACAGGTAACGGTCGCCGGCTCGTAACTGTCGCCGTCCCATGTCTGCGCGAACTTGCCGTCGGCGTTGTCGCCGGTGCCGTGCGCGTTATCGGGGATATCGGCGCAGTCCACTCGGCGCGTAGCACCGATACAACCGTCCTCATCCTCGTTCAGCGCGTAGTTATCGTCGCACACCCATTCACAGAAGAACGATACCGGTTCCCATGAATCGCCGTCCCATTCCTGTTCGAATTTGCCATCGGCGTTGTCACCTATACCGTGAGCGTTGTCGGGGATATTGACGCAATCGATGCGCTGGATGTCGGCGGCGCACAGTTTGTTATCGCCATCCCACGAGTAGTGTTCGATACAGCCGCAGGTATAGTCGTCGCCGTCAACGGTGCAGACACCGTCGGAATGTTCGACCGCCGCGCAGGGGTCGGCGGCGCAGGGGCCGGTCACGACATCGTCGTCGGTCGTATCGGTGTCCTTCGCATCGACATCGGTCGTATCGGTATCGACCTTGTCGGTGTCCACCTTATCGGTGTCGGTCTTCGCGTCATCCTCCTCCTCGTCGGGGATGAGGTCGTCGGTCAGGAGATCGCTGTCGCTCGCCTCCCAGCAGACATCTTCCTTGCAGACGAGCCCCGCGTCGCAGGTGCCGTCATCGTAGCAGGGGCCCCAGAGCGAACCCTGTTTGAACGGGTCCTCTTTCTTGGGGCTCTCCTCGCAGGCGGTGAAAAGCGCCGCGAAAAGAAGCAGAAGGAACAGGGGGGACAGTTTCAGCGAAGACATGGATACCTCCTCATGGATGGTTGTTGAACAAACGACAATATACCTAAACCCTTTCATACTCTACGCTACGGACACACCCGGGTAATGACGACTTTTCCGTTGTTTGAATTGCCGGCATCCTGGCCGGAAAGCGTTGAGGCGTTGCTGAGGCCGGTAACATAAGACGAGCCACCACCGCCGCCGCTCCCGACTGCCGCGCCGGATCCACCGCCGTACCAGCCGCCGCCGCCGCCACAGGCGTTCCAGTTACCGGAGGTTGCGGTCTGATTGCCTCCCTGTCCAAAAGATCCGGCCTGAGAATAAGAGCTACTTGTGCCTGCGGCACCTCCGGCTGATTGCGTCCCTCCGCCTGCCGTTGTATAGCCCGAGTATGTGGTCCCAGTTCCTCCTGTGGTCCCGCCACCGGCACCGCCAACATACGCTGTCGTGGAATAATATCCGGCGCCACCGCCGCCGCCGGCAACGATTTTTACCGCGGTCTTGTTACTGACTAGGGAGGAGAGGGTGCCGCTGGCAGTAGCCACATGGGAGGCTCCGCCGCCACTTGAGGCATATGCGCCGGAGGTATAGCCGTATGCGTAACCGCCACCGTTAACCCCTCCGGTGCAGGAACCTGCCGCGTAGGTGCCTGCGCCACCGACATAGACATATACTGTTCCGGATAGGGCCGTTGTCCCTTTTGCGTAACCGCCGATACCGCGACCGGAACTATACTGACCTCCGTTCGCACCCCACGCCTCTATCTGGTAATTGCCGTCAACGGGCACTGCCCAAGTAGTGGAGCCCACCGTGGTGAATGTGTATGTCGAGGCGGTACAGGCCGGGCCGGAACAGTCGGCTTTACAGCCGGCATCGTCGCACGCCTCCATAATGTACCGATTGTCCCAGTCGGACAGGATCTCGGCGGGCGAAAGCGCCTTGCCCTTGTAGATGCGCACTTCGTCGATGTACCCCGACATATACGGGTAGCCCCCGGGGAGCACATAGCCGATGTAGAGCGGATTGGTGTCGCCCGACGGCGGCGCCGCATCGGTCTGCGCGGGCGCGGCGGTCGACGCGCACTGCTGAGCGCTCCGCTGCGTACCGTCCACATAGATCCGCATATAAGACCCGTCATAGACACCGACGACATGATGCCATGCGCCGTCGGTCACGGCGATGTCGGAGTGCGCGCCGCACCCGGTCGGGTCGGGATGGAACACGAACGAAACATGTCCCGCGGGACTGGTGCCGATGAGCGGCTCGAGCCAGAGAGCGTAGTTCAGCGTGCTACCGGTACCCTTCGTGATGATGGGGAACCGGGTGCCCGCCGCTCCCGCCGGGAAGTTGACCCACGCCGACACGGTGAACGATGCTTTTGACGCGCCTAGTTGCAGGTCTGCATGGTTCGCCATGGTGACATAACGGGCGCCGCCGTCGAAGTAGAGGGCGTTGTTGAATTTGGTCGAGTAGGGATTGCCCGCCGCGACCCACCACGGGCTGGTGATGGTGCCGTTCTGCGCCGTTCCCGCGGAATCGTTGGCGGTGGTACCGCTCCCTTCGTCCATGTTGAGCCGCAGGACCATGCTGGCGGTGGTAAAGGTCAAGATACCGTCGCCGCACCGCGGGCCCATGGCGGAACAATCGGATTTGCAGTAACCGTAGGCACCGTTGTAGAGGAACCCGCTGTCGCAGACCTCGGCCGGCGCGGTGGACTTGACGATGGTGTCGCCGCAGGTGCTGCCGACGCAGGCGCTGGTACAGGCGTCGGTGTTGGTCCCGTTACTGTCGTCGCAGTATTCGATGCTGTTCTGCAACTCGGCCTGCGTGAGGGCGCGTTGATATATCCTCGTCTCATCCATCTGGCCGTTGAGATAGCCGTGGCAACCGACCGCGGAACCGATGGTAAGCGGCCCCGCCGAGGTTATCGGGGTCTGGGTATAGGCGAGTTGCCCCTCGAGGACGCCGTCGATGTACACCCGCATATTGGCACCGTCGTAGGTACCGGCCACATGACGCCACACATTATTGGTCACGGTCCTCACCGACATGACATTGCCCCAGATGCCGGTCGAGCCCCCTATCTGGAACAGTATCTGGCCGGTGCTGGCTATCCACAGACCGTAGTTGCGGTTGGAGCAGGACGCATCGGTATCGCTCTTGCCGACGATGCGTACCCAGTCGCCCGGGTTGGCCGCGATCTTCACCCATGTCTCGACCGTCATGGCGGTGCCGAGCCGCATCTGCGACGCGTCGTCGGGCACCGTGACATACTGGTTCGAACCGTTGAACGACAGGGCGTTGCCCACCTTGCCGGCGACGACGGTCGGGCCATTGACGAGCGTGCCGTTGTTGGCGCGGTGGGAGAAATCGACGCCGGCGGAGGTGCCGTCGAACGACTGCCACATGCTGTTGGTTATCTCGGCGTCGCTGAGGGCGCGATTGAGTATGCGGAAATGATCTATGACGCCCAGTTGCGGGTTGCCGTGGCCGATACCGATGTAGGCGGTCGACTCGAAGGGCGTCGCTATGGGCTGGTTCCAGACGGTCTCAGCCACGAACCCGCCGTTCATATAGACCTTCATGCGCGAGGTGATCCTGCTCCAAGTGACGGTGACGCGGGTCCAGTTGCCGCTGGTGTAGTAGGTGTTGTTCGCGAACGAGACATCGACCGAAGCGGCCGTTTCATCCACGATGCGGAAGTAGAAGGCGCCCTCGAAGTTATCGAGTATCATCATCTGCCCGCGCGCCCCGTTGGACCACGAAGCGATGGTCTGGAAGGAGCCGTGTCGGTTCGCCGCGCCGAGGGCCCCGCCGCTCCAGCCGTTCGGCTTTATCCAGTAGTCGATGGTCCCCTGCAGGTTCGACATGCCGGTCGTCGGGATGCTGACGCGGTCGTCGATCCCGTCGAGACTCAGCCCGTGGGAGCCCCATATGCCGCCGAGGGCCACATAGGTCGCGCCGTTCAGGAGCGTGCCGTTGTTCCCCTTGCCCGACGCGTCGTTCGCGTTCCCGTCGAAGGGGAGCAGGTGGGTCATATTCACCGGGGTCGCTTTGAGCGCGCCGTCGCCGCAGGTGTTCCAAGAGCAGTTGTTGCGGCAGTAGTCGGTGTCGACCGCGTTGCCGTCATCGCAGGCCTCGGTGCCGGTGAGGACATAGCCGTCGCGGCAGGTGTTCCAAGTACAGTTGTTCTTACAGGCGTTGTCGTTGCGGAGATCGCCGTCATCACACGGCTCCATGCCGGTCGGCACACCGTCGCCGCATTTGGAGCAGGCAAGTCCGTCGTACACATAGCCGGCACCGGCACAGGTGTACTGGCAGGTGTTCACGGCCGGACTGGCGACATACCCGTCCAAGTAATTGTTCGGGTTCACCCACGCCGAGCCGTTCCATGCCTGACCATAACTGTATGTATCGCCGCCGCCGTAGTACACCGTTCCTACCGGTTTGTTGACGCAGTTCCACGACTTGGTGCAACCGGTGGTGATAAGACCGCAGGAAAGGTTGCAGGAAAGCGATCCGCCGGTCGCGGAACCTTCCGGAGGCGTGACCGTGTTCTGGCAGGTCGAGGTGCCGAACTGGCTCGTGTCGCACGCCTCGATACCCTCCTTGATGTTGTCGCCGCATATCCGGCACTGGCCCAGCCCGGCATCCCACACGGCGCCCGCGGCGCATTTGAAATGACAGGGGCCGATCGCGGCGTCATAGTGCGGCGAAAGGACCGGCTGCCAAGTACCGCTGACGCCATCCCATGTCTGGAGATAGGTCCCGATGTTGGCGCCGCTTTCGCCGTCGTTCCAGAGTTCGTAGGTGTCGCTCCGCGGTTTCGCGCCGCAACTGACCCTCTGCTGATTCTGATCGCAGGTCGAGGTGCCCGCGTTCCATGTGTAATTGGGCCGGCACTTGAACTGGCAGGAATTCGCCGCCGGGCTCGCGTTGAAGCCGAACAGGTAGTTGTCGGCGTTCACCCACGCCGAACCGTTCCAGGTCTGGTTATAGGTGTAGGTCGTGGAGAAAGGCGCCACGGCCTCGCAGTTGTACCAGCAGGCGTTCGCCGGCAGGCCCGCCGAGCAGGTGTAGGTCTTGAAGCAGTTGTTCGCGGTCACCAGCGAGGTGCATCCGTCGCAGACGATATTGCCGGTGACGGTGCCTCCCTGCGGCGGCACGAGATCGCTCCTCGACGCACAAGTTACGATGATGCCGGGATCGCAGAACTCGTTCCCTTCCATGATGCCGTTGCCGCAGTTGCGGCAGACGGTCGGGGTCGCGCCGTTGCAGTGCCACGCGGCGCTCTCGATGGTGCAGGTCGCCGAACAGCCGTCGCCTGCGGTCGTATTGCCGTCGTCGCACTGTTCGTACCATTCCCGTGCGCCGTTGCCGCACCGGGAACAGCGCGTCGGCATATAGGTCGCCGAACAGTTCCAGCCCGCTTCGACGACACAGGCCGCCGAACAGCCGTCGCCGGCGATGGTGTTGCCGTCGTCGCACCCTTCGGTGGCGGATTTGTAGCCGTTGCCGCAGACATCGTAGCCCGGCTTTTCGCAGAGATACTGGTAGGTGCTGAGACCGCCGTCGTTCCAAGTATTGCTTATGTTGTTCGCAGCGGTCCAGCGGTAGGTGTTGCTGGCGAAGGTCGGATGACCGGCAAGCCAGTTGGTGTAGGAGAAGGCGGAACCGTCGGTCCATTTCGTGTAGCCGTCGGTGGGCTGGGTATTGTTCTGCAATATCTCGAGGAGGTAATTGTACGCGGCGACGGTGACGCCGTCCACGATCAATTCGTAGGTGTGGCCCGCGGTGAGCGCCACATCGCCGGTCGTTTCGATATAGGCGGTGCCGGAGCCGATCCCCTTTGCGTTGTAGTGGATCCACGCGAAGGTCTGGTAGTCGTATATCGACAGGACCGCGTCGTAGGTCGAGGAGTACGGGATGAGGTTCACCCGATAGGTGCCGGTCGCCGGAACGCGCCATGTGTAGCGGATATCGAGCCCGTCGTAGGTGCCGATGTTGAAGTTGTTCGCCCGGCCGGTCGAGTTGCCGTAGTAGACCCGGTTGGTGACCGGGTAGGCCCACACCTCTTCGACCCATGCATTCGCCGAAGAACGCTGATAGGAATCCCACACCTCGGAGCCGCCGATGATGGTGTAGGCGGTGGACATGGTGGGGAACACGCTCCGGAGCCACGATTCCTCAGCCGCGTCGTTGAGCGAAACGAGGTTCGACCGCTGGGTGGCATTGGTGCAGACATTGAGCGCGTTGTAGAAACTCTGAGCGCTCCCGCCGGGGGTCATCGCGTAACAGCGGTCGTTGGCGACATTGAAGTACCAGCCGGAGCCGTACGCGCACGGATTGATGCGGCAGTCTTCGGTGCAGGGTTTGTCGTAACTGTTGTTCGTTACGCCGTCGTCGCATTCCTCGATGATGCCGTGGTTGGTGCAGACCACGCCGTCGCCGCAGGAGTAGGCGGGGATCACCTTGCAGTCGCTGGTGCAGCCGTCGCATTCATCGCTGAAGCCGGCGGCGCCCTCGTCGCACTCCTCGCCCTCGGCCACGATACCGTCGCCGCAGATGTTGATGTGCAGCGGCGTATCGTTGAGCGGCTTAAGTCTACTATCGGTAGGCGCGGCCGGATCGATGGCGTACACCTTCGCCCAGTACGGCGATCTGGCCACGGTCAAGGCCGGGTTGGAGAAGTCGCTGACCGAAAGGGCGAAGTCGTGGATACTCCCGCCGTCCGTCGAACCGCCACAGGCGGCGACGACCTCCGCGGAGGATACTTTATTCACGGGGAAATTGTCGAGATATGACTGGACCGCCACCGTGCAGGGCGGTGTCGGACTCGACGGATTGTCGTTCGCGCAGGTTTCACTCGCGTTCTGGTTGGTGTAGCGCAATTCCACATAGACCGTTACCGGCTGACTCCATTCGTCCGGATCGCAGGCCCAGCCGGAGATCCCGTTAAGCGCGGTCGAGGCGGCCCGGTGGATACCGATCGGATGATAGCCCGCCACACAGCCTTCGAAACAGCCGTCGTAGGCATCGGCGCCGGTCGCCCAATCGGCCGGTTGTCCCGGCAGATTGTCCTCGCAGGTCTCTCCGGCGCAGAGGGTACCGTCGCCACAGGGGGGGAACGCCTGATTTTTACAGGCCGAGGTACAAGAGCCACAGGGACCATTCGAGGCACCGTTATCGCACTCTTCGTCCGGGGTCTTGGTGCCGTCACCACAGATAGACGGGACGCTCCCTTTCTTGCACACATAGGGTATCGAGGAATTGCAAGCCAGATCGTCCCATGTGGTCACACCGGCACCGCTGGGGACATAAGCACAATTCTGGACGGCGGCGGCATTATCGGGTTGTCCGCCGGCCCAGCCGCCATAGACATAAGCGGCGCCATCGGTCCATTCCCACGGAACCTCGCTGGTGTAGGGATAGATGATGTCAAGACAGAACTGACCGGCATCGGCGCTGTTGTATCCGCCGACATAGATCGTGTTGGTGTATCCCGCGTACATATACTGGTAGGAGAGCGTTTCGCTCTCACCCTCGCCGTAAGCATCAGCGGTGTAATAAGACCCCATGTAACCGTCATAATAGGCAAAGTAGATGTCGAAGGAGGAGGTGGTGGTCCCGACCCTGAAGGTATAGTAGCCGGTCACCGGCGCAACCCATGTGAAGGCCGTGTCGTTGTACGAATAAGTTTCGCCGAGGCTGGTGGTGGTGGTGCCGCAGTAGATCTTGTTATATGTACTCCCGGCATTGTAGGTCTCGACCGTGCCGACCGCCGTCTCAGGTTGCCGGAGGCCGATCCAGTATTGAGCGCCCGACGAGGCCGGATCGACGACGCTGGTGCGAACAAAGGAATTCTCGGTCGCATCGGCCATCGAAACGAGATTGCCTGAATTGGTGCCGCAGTCCGCCTGCGCGGCCGTGAAGATTCTTGCTGTCGAGAAGTATTTATAACACTTCTGCGTTGTGGGGTTGTAGGTCCAACCGGCCTCGCAGGTAAGGCCGCTCGGCACGGTACAGACCGACGGAGAACCGGTACAGACATAGTCGGTCTCTATCCCGCAGTTGCTATTGCACCCGTCGCCGTTAGAGACGTTGCCATCGTCGCAGTATTCATACTCCGCGGCGACAGACGCCCCGCGGTTGACGAGGAAGGTGACCTCCGGCTGAGAAAGGGCCCGTTTGTAGAGGAACAGTTCATCCATGTAACCGGTGACGCCGTAATTCACATTGTTATGCATCGGATGTGGAGTGTCCTCCCCTATCGTGATGGGGTGGCTGTTCACCGGCGGATTAATGGTCGCGCACGATATCGTGTTCACCTGCGCACCGTTCACATACATGGTCAGTTGCTGACCGCTGCGTACCGCCGCGACATGGGTCCATTGGGTCCAATCCTGTGCGGTGGTGGTGATGCCGCAACCGGTGACCTCAGCCGAATGGAAGGAGAACTTGATGATATTGTTCACCCCATCATTATGCATCCAGAACCCGTAGTTCGACTCCCAGCCATGTCCCTTGACGAGTATGGGATACGGCGCCCCCGCGATGGGCGGCGTATAGAAGGCGGATTGTTTGAACCAGAAGGCAAAGGTCATGTCGCCGGAAAGGTCGAGTTTGGCGGCATCGTTTATCCGGAGATTGTTGCTGTGCGTAAAGGATATCGCCTTGCCCTGAGCGCGGCGACCGCTCTGATTGAGCGTGACGCCGGAAAAAGCGCCGGCGGCGGGCACCGCGTTGGCGGCGGTACCGGGCGCGGCGTCATACAGCGTGGTGCCGCTCGGCTCCTCGAAATGGAGAGCCATGACCAGATCGCTGTTATACAGGAGGTTTTCCCCATCGCCGCATCCACGGCATTTCTTGGCGGCCTCGGACGACTGTTCGTAGAGGGAGCAGTCTTTGGGCGTTTCACTGCAGGTCACCGTCCGTCGCGTCGCGCCCGGATAGTCATAGCAATTCCTCAATGTCGCGTCTTCGTCCTGCGAGCACCAAAGCGTACAGTATATCTCGCGGGACCCGAACGAATCAAAGCCGTCGGTGGCGTTGTGATCGCATTTTTCGAGAGGCAGTTCGGGATGTCCGGCGGCGGTGTAATCCGCCGTATATTTGCCGTCGCCACAGCGCGGACAGCCGGTAAAGGAGGGATCGTCGGGATCCTGAAGCGTACAGTCAGGGGCGCAACCGACCGTGAAGAGCGGATAGAATATCTTCGGCGGATTCACCGTTGTGTCGTCAAGTTCCTTGCAGTAATGGGTATTACTGGTGTCCGTCGGATCGCATTCTTCCTTCCCGATCGCATCGTCCTGGGTAAGACCATCGCCGCAATAGCGACACAGGGTGCGTTGGGTGTAGTGGTTCATACAGCCCGGGCGGCATTCCACCAGCGTATCGCCGTACGGGTGGAATTTGGGCAACTCTCCACTCGTCATCGCAATGCCGTCCAGCGGCACATCGGCACGGTTGTTCCAATAAACGGCGCAGGTTATCACCCCGCCGCCGATGCCGGCGATGGGAGACGAAGGATCGCAGGTCTCGGCCCGCGAGGTGTACAGGCCATCCCCGCAATACGGGCAGATCCATTCCGCCGGACAACCGGTCACGGCCGGATCGCCGACGCACCATTCTTTACAGTGCCGGTCAGCATTGGAACTGTTGTTGCAGTAGGTGACGGTGTCGCTCCCGTCGCCGGTAACACCGTCGTTCGTCGCATAGTACCCGGGGTTGGGCGTGATATCGACGCACCGCACCCAATCGCCCAACTCGCAGGTCTCGGGGCCATTGATATCGCCGTCGCCGCAGTAGTCGCAGGTGGTGTAATCGTATGAAGGGCCGCACGCGACACAGGCGGCGAGATTCAGATAACCGGGAGGGGTATAGGAAGGCCAGTACGGGAAGGCGGCGGGATCGGTCAGGTTGTTGGCGCCATAGTCGCCGCAGTCTTTACCGATGTAGGGCGGTATATTGTAAGGGTCACCCACGGCAAGCGGCTGCGTTTCGCAGGTCTCTTTGCTCGGAGTTAATACCCCGTCACCGCAATAATGGCAGTATGCCTGCGGATTGTCCGGGTCGCCCGCTCCCGAGGAGGGGTTACCGTCAGCGGTGTACTGGGTGCAGTTATCGGGACAGGTAAGCAGGAGATCGTCATAGTAGACAAAGCCGCTCTTGGCGCCCCAGACACTGCATTTTATTTTCGGGCCGCCGTACACATTCTGATCTTCCGTCGTGGTCGGGTCGCACATCTCCGGGGAGATGTCGGTGAACCTGTTGTCGCCGCACCACCGGCAATTATCCCGGATATCATCCTCGGCCGGGGCGCAGGTCGCGCAGTTCGCCACCACACCGCCATTGTCGAGGAACGAAGGGATCGTGGGGTGGTTCAGATTGATGCAGTACATGCTGTCGGGAACGGTCGGGTCGCATACCTCGCCTCCCGGGACCGTATCTATCGTGTAATTTTCCTCGACGATATTGTTGCCGCACCACGGACAGATATCGTCCAGATCGACCGTGGTGGCGATGCGGCAATCGGAATTGCAGTCGGCGGTCACTTCGCGGTCATAGTATTTCGCATTGAGTTCGTGGCACTCTTGAAGATCGCCGCTCCCTCCGTCGCCGCCGTCACATTCCTCAGGTCGATCGTCTCCGTACAAGGTTTTTGAACAGGTGTAGGAGGGTTTCGCCGTGAGCGAGCCGGGAGTACACTCTCTCGTGCAACTACGGGTAGGACCTCCCACCGCGCAGGTCGGGGTACAACTCGCGGTGCAGGTCTTGCCTACGCCCGGAGGGGTACAGTTGGTGGCCCAACAGGTAGCCATGCAATCAACGGTGCAGGAGGAAGGAGTGCAACTGTTCGTTTTACTTGCGGAAATTGTCCCCGAATACGGATGATCGCAATTTCCGGATTCCACCGGAGCGGTCAAACCGACCCCGTACGGACAACCGGCCTGTGTCGCGGGGGTACAAGATTGCGTGCTGGTAGAACAGGAGGTCGAACAACTGTTAGTTTTGGACTCACTGTCGTAGGTGATGGTGCATTCCGCTTGCTTCGACAGACCGGGACAGGAGGCGGTGCAACCGGAAAGTCCGTAAAGTATTTCGCATGTTTGAACGCCGCAGGTGGGCGTGCATGACTTTGTCTGCGATACTTTGGAGAAATTAACGGTGCAGTCCTTGCTGCAGGAGGGGTATATCGTACAAGAGGTC
>JAKQHE010000204.1 GCA_029573155.1 bacterium | reverse complement strand
GTGATCGCCGCCGTCAGCGTCGTCTTCCCGTGGTCTATGTGACCGATCGTCCCCACATTCACATGCGGCTTCGTCCTGTTGAATTTCTCCTTCGCCATCTCTCCTCCTCCTTCCTCGTTCAGTTAATAATATGGGAACAGTTTTGTCTTGATCTGCTCGGGTATCTCGCGATAAAAAGCGAACTGCATCGTGTAGGTCCCTCTCCCCTGCGAACAGGAACGCAGATCGGTCGAGTAACCGAACATCTCCGACAGCGGGACCTGTGCACGGACCATCTTGACCCGGGATCCACGACCGTCGCTCATACCTTCGACCTCGCCACGGCGCGAGCGCAGATCGGCGAGCACATCCCCCAGATACTCCTCGGGGATGATGATCTCGACCGCCATGATCGGTTCGAGTATGCAGGAGTCGCTCCGTTCCATCGCCTCTCGGAAACACGCCGAGGCCGCGATACGGAACGCGATGTCTGAAGAATCGACCTCGTGGGCCGACCCATCGACCAGCGTCACTCTCAGGTCGATGACGGGGAAACCGTATCTCCCGCTTGTAGCGGCGGCTTCGACCCCCTTCTTCACGGAATTGAAATATTCCTGCGGGATGACGCCGCCCTTTATCTTTTCCTCGAATTGAAGGCCGCCACCGCGCGGCAAGGGCTCTAAATTCAAAACGACATGCGCGTATTGCCCTCTGCCACCGGTCTGCTTAACCTGTTTGTACTCATGCCTGACCGGTCTCGGGACGGACTCCCGATAGCTCACCTGCGGCTTGCCGACATTGGCCTCCACCTTGAATTCCCGGCGGAGCCGCTCGACAAGGACCTCCAGATGCAGCTCGCCCATTCCCGATATGATGGTCTGCGCCGTTTCCGCGTTGGTGCTCACCTTGAAACTGGGATCCTCTTTCGAGAGCTTCTGCAGAGAATAGCCAAGTTTCTCCTCGTCCGCCTTGGTCTTCGGCTCTATCGCGATCGAGATGACCGGTTCCGGGAAGGTCATCGGTTCGAACACTATCTGGTGCGCTTTGTCGCAGAGCGTCGAACCGGTTGCCCCGTATTTGAGTCCCACTACCGCGCCGATGTTCCCCGCCCGGATGATGTCGACATCCTCTCGTTTGTTCGCGTGCATGCGCAGAAGGCGACCGATCCGTTCCTGCTGATCGACCGTCGCGTTATAGACCAGTTGCCCGTTCTGTATCTCTCCGGAATAGACACGGATATAGTTGAGCTCTCCCACATAGGGGTCGCTCATTATCTTGAACACATAGGCGCCCAACTCCTTGTCCTCTGGGCGGCGAAACACATCTTTGCCCGTTCTCGGGTGTACTCCTTTGACCGGGGGAAGATCATCCGGCGCCGGCAAATAATCGATGACGCCATCAAGCAGAAGCTGAATGCCTTTGTTCTTGAATGCCGAACCGCACAGGACAGGGAATATCGATGAGGAAAGCACCCCTTTGCGCAACACTTTCCTGATGGTCGCTGCGTCGATATCTCTACCATCGAGATACGACCTCATCAGGTCTTCGTCAAATTCACTGATCGCTTCGACCAATCTTTCGCGGGCTTTTTCCACGCGCTCTATAAGGTGCGAAGGTATCTCTTTCTCGATGCGATATTGCGCGCCCAGCATGTCGTTGTCGTAGTAGTAAGCGATACGGTCGATGACATCGACGACGCCGACGAACTTGTCCTCAGACCCGATCGGTTCCTGTATCGCCACCGCGTTAGCGCCGAGGCGTTCCCGCATCATGGAGATGACGTTGTCGAGGTCGGCCCCGACGCGATCCATCTTGTTGACGAACGCGATACGCGGCACATGGTACCGGTCGGCCTGACGCCAGACCGTTTCCGACTGCGGCTGAACGCCGGCGACCGCGCAGAAGACCGCGATGGCACCGTCAAGGACCCTCAGCGACCGCTCGACCTCTATAGTGAAATCGACATGGCCCGGGGTATCGATGATATTGACGCGATGGTCCTTCCAGTAACAGGTGGTCGCGGCGCTTGTTATCGTGATACCGCGCTCCTGTTCTTGATCCATCCAATCCATGACCGCCGTGCCTTCGTGAACCTCGCCCATCTTGTAGGAAACGCCCGTGTAGAAGAGAACGCGCTCGGTCGTCGTGGTCTTGCCGGCGTCGATATGCGCCATGATACCGATGTTCCGGATATCTGAAAGCGCTATGTTCTTTTCCTTCACGGCCATGGGTCTATATCTGTCCCGTCGTTACCACTTGAAGTGAGCGAAGGCCTTGTTAGCCTCGGCCATCTTATGCGTCTCGTCCATCTTCTTGTAAGCATTGCCACGCTTGTTGTAGGCATCATCAAATTCGGCCGCAAGCCGTTCGACCATACCCTTCTCGGAACGTCCGCGCGCCGCGGTGATGATCCACTTCATCCCGATGGATTGGCTTTTCTCGAGCGTAACTTCCGTCGGTACCTGATAGTTGGCACCACCCATGCGGGTCGATTTCACCATGACCTTGGGCCGCACATTCTCAAGCGCGCGGCGGAACACCTCAACAGGGCCGCCGTCCTTACCTTTGGCCGCTTTATCAAGGGAGGAATATACTATTTTCTCGGCGACCGATTTCTCGCCATCCCACATCACCTTGTTGATGAATTTCTGGATGAGGACCTCTCCGAACTTGGCGTCGGGAAGTATCTCTCTGCGCGATATGAACGCTTTTCTCGGCATGATCTATCCCTCCGTTACTTAGGTCTCTTAGCGCCGTACTTGGAACGGCTCTGACGACGACCGTCGACCCCGGCGGTATCGTGGGTCCCTCTGACGATGTGATAACGAACGCCGGGAAGGTCCTTGACGCGACCGCCTCTCACGAGGACCACGCTGTGTTCCTGCAGGTTATGCCCCTCACCGGGGATGTAGCAGGTCACCTCGAAGCCGCTCGTCAGGCGCACACGAGCCACCTTGCGAAGGGCCGAGTTGGGTTTTTTGGGCGTCGTCGTGTAGACGCGCACGCACACTCCCTTCCGTTGGGGACACGCCACCAACGCCGGACATTTGCTCTTGTAACGGACCGCTTCTCTTCCTTTTCTGATCAGCTGGTTGATCGTCGGCATCCTTGTTCTCCCCTGTCTCTCCTGTTAGGTTGCGCAAAAAACGGTGGCGATTGTAGTGTCGGGTCCTCACCTGTCAAAGATTTTTTCCCGAGCAAAGGTAACTTACTATAACTACAAGAAAAAAAAAGCGGCGCTCTAAAGCGCCGCCAAAGAGAAAAGAGCTCTTTTAAGCCAACTGTTCCTTTGCGTTATCGTTCCTGTTCATCGGGGGTCTCGTTCGCTTGGTCCAGCACGACCACCTCGTAATGCGCCTCATGGTACTTGGGGAAACCGGTACCGGCGGGGATCCGCTTACCGATGATGATGTTCTCCTTGAGTCCGCGTAGCGTATCGACCTTGCGCTCGACGCTGGCGTTGGTCAGGACCTTGGTCGTTTCCTGGAACGATGCGGCCGATATGAAGCTCTCCGTATTAAGAGAGGCCTTGGTGATGCCAAGGAGCGCGGTCTCCCAACGCGCCGGTTCCTTGCCTTCGTTCTCCACCTTCAGGTTCGCCGCCTCCAGTATCTCCTTCTCGATGAGTTCGCCTTTCATGAAGGCGGTGTCACGAGGATCAACGATACGAACCTTGCGGAGCATCTGACGCACGATGACCTCGATGTGCTTGTCGTTTATCGGGACGCCCTGAAGTTTATAGACCTTCTGGACCTCCTGCACGAGGAACTTCGCGACCTCGGTCTCCGCCTTTATGCGCAGGACGTCGTGCGGGTCTATCGAACCATCGATGAGCGATTCGCCGGCCTCCACGAAATCGCCGTCATGCACATTGATGTGTTTTTCCTTGGGAACCAGATAGGCGCGCTGTTCACCCTGCTCGGGCGTGACCGTTATCATCGTCTTGTTCTTGGCTCCTTTGGTCTCGGTCGATATGGTGATATAGCCGTCTATCTCGCTGACGATGGCCGGCGTCTTGGGCCGACGCGCCTCGAAAAGATCGGATATGCGCGGCAGACCGCCGGTGATGTCCTTGGTCTTGCGGGCCTCGCGCGGCACCTTGGCGACGATCTTACCGGCGGTGATCTCTTCGCCGTCCTTCACCTCGATGTAGGCGTTGACCGGGAGGTGGTACAAAGCCTCGCCACGATCTATCTTCTTCGCCTTTTTCTTCGCGGCATCGGTTATCATGATCTTCGGCAGTTTCTTGGGGTCGCGCGAGTTTATGACGACTATCTTCGAAAGACCGGTCTGCGCATCGAGTTCTTCGCGAACCGTGACACCGTTATCTATGTCGTCGTATTTGACGAAACCTTCGGTCTCGGCGATTATCGGCGTATTGTAGGGATCCCACTCGGCGAGGACCTGTCCCTCCTTTACGCGATCACCATCCTTGACGAACAGGGTCGTGCCGTAACTGACCGGGTATTTCTCTCGTTCGCGGCCCTTCTCGTCGACGATCATGATACGACCGTTACGGTTCATGGCGACGAACAGGCCGTCCTTCCGGGACTTATCCTTCGCGGCGGCCTTGTCCTTGTGTTTTGCCAACAGTTTGATGTCTTTGAAGCGTATCGTCCCGCCCCGCTTCGCCTCATGCGAGGACTTTTCAGAGGTGCGGGATGCGACGCCGCCGACGTGGAAGGTACGCATCGTCAACTGGGTACCCGGCTCACCGATCGACTGGGCTGCTATGATACCGACAGCCTCGCCGACATTGATCAGGTGGCCCCTCGAAAGATCGCGACCATAGCATTTGGCGCAAACACCATACTTCGAACGACAGGTGAGCGTTGAGCGGATGTATATGGAGTCGATACCGAGCGCCGTTATCTTCTCGGCCTTCTCCTCGTCTATCATTTCGCCTGACTCGATGATGATCTCTCCCGTTTCGGGATCCTCGACATCATCCATCACGATGCGTCCCAGCACCCGCTCCCGAAGCGGCGAGATGATCTCCCCCGAATCGTTCAGAAGCGGTTCCGCGTACACGCCCATCGTGGTACCGCAATCATCCTCGACCACGACCACATCCTGCGCGACATCGACCAGACGGCGGGTGAGGTAACCGGAGTTCGCGGTCTTGAGTGCAGTGTCGGCTGAACCCTTGCGGGCGCCATGCGTCGATATGAAGTAATCGAGCGAATCGAGACCTTCCTTGAAGTTCGCGAGGATCGGCGTTTCGATGATCTCTCCCGACGGTTTCGCCATGAGTCCGCGCATACCGCCGAGCTGCCGGATCTGGTCCTTGCTCCCGCGCGCCTTCGAATCGGCCATGACATATATGGGATTGTCAGACGGTATCGTTACCTTCCCCCACTTCTCATGCACCACCTCCTTTTCCTTTAGCTGCTCCATCATCTTGGAGGTGACGCGTTCGTTGGCACGGTCCCAGAGATCGACGATCTGGTTGTAGCGTTCGCCTTTACTGAGTCCGCCACCCTGATAATGCTGTTCTATTTCGAGGATCTCCCTCTCGGTCTCCTCTATGATCTCCCATTTTTCCTTGGGCACTTTTATGTCTGAAAGCGCTATCGAATAAGCCGCCCTCGTCGAGAACTCGTATCCGAGGTTCTTGAGTTTATCGGCGAAGATAACGGTCGCCTTACCACCCGATCTACGATAACTCAGATCGAGGATATCGGACCAGTTGCTCTTCTTGAACTGCCGATTTATCATGTCGAAACCTATCTCCCGCGGGGTGACCCGCCAGAGAAGAACACGGCCCGGCGTCGTCCGGTGTATGGTGCCGTCGATACGCACGAACAGCATCGTCTGCCATTCGA
The DNA here is from genome assembly GCA_029573155.1 of bacterium. Classification (GTDB taxonomy): domain Bacteria; phylum UBP6; class UBA1177; order UBA1177; family JAKLFG01; genus JAKLFG01. Next base: position 2,473 of record JAKQHE010000204.1, on the reverse strand, counting down.
CCGCGCCGGCATCACGCGCCATGAGCACTTCCTTTTCGGAGTAGAAATACTTGCCCTCGCCCTTCGCATTCGGACGCTCGGTGGTGAGATAATACAACCCCAACACGATGTCCTGCGACGGAACGATTATCGGCGCACCCGATGCCGGGGAAAGGATATTGTTGGTGGACATCATCAGAACGCGTGCCTCGAGTTGCGCCTCGACCGAAAGCGGTACATGGACCGCCATCTGGTCACCATCAAAGTCGGCGTTGAACGCGGTACAGACGAGCGGATGAAGTCGGAGCGCCTTGGATTCGATAAGTATGGGCTCGAAGGCCTGTATGCCGAGTCGATGCAGGGTCGGCGCGCGATTGAGAAGTACCGGATGTTCACGCACCACCTCTTCAAGGATCTCCCACACGATATCCTCGCCGTTCTCGACCATTTGTTTGGCGCCCTTGACGGTACTGGCGAAGCCACGATCCTGAAGCTTGTTGTAGATGAACGGTTTGAACAGTTCGAGCGCCATGATCTTCGGAAGCCCGCACTGATGTAGCTTAAGTTCGGGACCGATGGTAATGACCGAGCGACCCGAGTAGTCGACGCGCTTACCGAGCAGATTCTGGCGGAACCGGCCCTGTTTGCCGCGCAACATGTCGGAAAGCGACTTGTAGGGGCGACCGCTCGGCCCCTGTATCGGGCGATGGACCTTGGTGTTGTCGAACAACGCGTCGACCGCCTCCTGCAACATCCGCTTCTCGTTCTTGATGATGACATCGGGGGCACCGAGGTCCATCAGTTTTTTGAGACGGTTATTCCGGTTGATGACACGACGATAAAGGTCATTCAGGTCGCTTGTCGCGAACCGCCCACCATCAAGAGGCACGAGCGGCCGCAGGTCGGGCGGCAGGACCGGCAGGATGGTCAGGACCATGTCGCGTGGACGAATGTTGGAGCGCAGGAACTTGTTAACCACATTCAGGCGCTTCTGCTGCTTGGCGATGAAACTTTTGTCGCCCGTCTGCGTGATGGCCGTTTCCAGTTCCGCCTTCAGCGTAACGAGATCCAGGTTCTCGCTCTCGAGCAGTTTTCTCACGGGAGCGGCGCCTGTCTCGGCAACGAGGGCATCCTCACCGAATTTCTCAAGGTACTCGTGGTAGGTTTCCTCTTCCAGATACTCCCCTTTCTTCACGCCGGGGATCTTCGATTCAAGGACCAGATAGCCCTCGCAATAGATGACCGAGTTCAGGTGGGCGTTGCTGATACCCAATATCGTACCGACGTAGAAGGGTGATGTCTTGACGTACCAGATGTGGGCGACCGGAGAGGCGAGGTTGATGTGCCCCATCCGCTCGCGACGCACTTTCGATTCGATGACCTCGACGCCACATTTTTCACAGACCATTCCTTTGTACTTCATCCGCTTGTACTTACCGCACAGGCATTCGAAGTCGTTCACCGGACCGAAGATCTTGGCGCAGAACAGGCCGTCCTTCTCCGGCTTGAAGGTGCGGTGATTGAGCGTTTCGGGCTTCTTCACCTCGCCGTAGGACCACTCGAGGATCTTCTCGGGTGACGCGAGTGCGACCTCCATCGCCTTGAAATCGAAACTGCTCTTGGGCCGCTCGAATATCTTGAAAATATCTTTCACCACGGGCTCCTCCTTCCGAACTGTTGCTTAACGGTTCTCTTCCACAAGCGTCACATCGAGGCAGAGGCTCTGCATCTCCTTCACAAGGACGGAGAATGAGGCCGGGACACCGATATCGTATTTGTGCTTGCCCCGCACGATCGACTCGTAGAGTTTTTTCCGCCCCTCGACATCGTCCGACTTGACCGTCAGGAATTCCTGCAGCGAGTAGGCAGCGCCATAGGCCTCGAGCGCCCAGACCTCCATCTCGCCGAGTCGCTGCCCGCCGAACTGGGCCTTGCCACCGAGCGGTTGCTGGGTGACCAGCGAATAGGGCCCCGTGCTCCGAGCATGGACCTTTTCATCAACGAGGTGGTGCAATTTCAGGAAATACATTATCCCGACCGTGACATCGGACTCGAAAGGGTCACCGGTGCGCCCGTCGAACAGTGTCACCTTGCCGTCCAGCGGTTGATCAGCATATTCAAGCAGATTGTGGATATCGGCATCCTTCGCGCCGTCGAAGACCGGAGAAGCGGTATGAATACCCCGCTTCATCGACCGGATGAACGAACGGACATCGTCATCATCGGCCTCGTCGATGATCTTCGCCACCGTCGGCGAGGGGTCGAGCAGTTTCTTGAGCTCGTCCTTGAGTTTCTTGCTGGGCCAGTTCTGGGCGAGGTGCGCGTTGATCTTTTCGCCGATACGGCGCGCTGCCAGCCCCAGATGGACCTCGAGTATCTGACCAATGTTCATGCGGCTGGGAACGCCGAGCGGGTTGAGAACGATATCGACGGTCCGGCCATCCGCCATGTATGGCATATCCTCCTCAGGCAACAGGAGCGACACGACGCCCTT
>JAKQHE010000145.1 GCA_029573155.1 bacterium | reverse complement strand
GCGACCACCGCCGACCGAACGGCGGCGCGCTCTGCACGAGCGACCACTCGACGCCGTCGGCGGAGTTCCACACCCCCGCCGTATCGACCGTCCAGAGGAGATCGTCCTTCACCACGACCGAGCGGTTGCCGTCGAAAGAGGGGGCCACCTCGGTCGCCATGAGCGTCCATGACACTCCGTCGTCCGAACGCCACGCGTCGCGTTTCTTCTCGCCGCCGAAAAGCCACAATCTTCCCTCGAACGGGGTGACGGCGGGATAGTTGCGACCGTCGAACATCCCCTCCTCCACCTCTTCGCTTGCGGCATGCATCAGGGTCCACACGAAGATGCGATGACCCTCCGGCGCATCGGCGTCCGACAGGAGATCGTCGCCGGTCTCATCGGAAAGGAGCGCGGTGTCGGTAAGGTCATCGGACCGTTCATCGTCAGGGAGCGGTTCCTCCTCGGCGACGGGGTCATCTTCGTCGGAAAGAAGCGTTCCGGTGTCGGTAAGGTCTGTGTCGGAAAAAGTCGTCGCATCGGCATCGGCGGCGGGATAAGAGGCCTTCCCGCAACCGAGGAGGAACATAAGCGGTATCAGCAGGATCGCCGCCCGGACCGCTATCGCGAAAAAAGAGCGTTCCGCGTACATCCCGTCTCCCCTCTGTTCCGTTCGATGCCTCTTTGTACCATACCCTTCGGTAAAAGTCCAGACCGTTCTCCGCACCGAAAAGTTGCCATTGTTCGTCCGGATGCTATGCTTGCGGCGGCGTTCAGAGAGGGCAAGCGAATGAAGGACCGGTTCGGGGCGATCGTTTCGTTCCTCGGGCTCAAGCGGAGCATCGTCGGCCTGCTGACGATGGTGGTGCTCGTGGGACTCGGCGAGAAGATGGCCGAACGGTTCCTGCCGCTCTACCTCATCGCGCTCGGCGCTTCGCCGCTCATCCCGGGACTCCTCAACGGGCTCGACAATCTCCTCTCGGCGCTCTATTCCTATCCCGGCGGCTGGCTGACCGAAAAACTGGGCTACAAACGGGCGCTTGCGGTCTTCAATCTCGTTGCGATGGGCGGCTTTCTCATCGTCATCGCCTTCCCGCACTGGATCGCGGTCATCGTCGGGTCGGTCTTCTTCCTGTCGTGGACGGCGCTGTCGCTCCCCGCGACGATGGAACTGGTGTCGGCGGTGTTGCCCAAGAACAAGCGGACGATGGGGGTATCGGTCCATTCGCTGGTCCGCCGCATCCCGATGGCGCTCGGGCCGGTCATCGGCGGGGTGCTCATCGACCTGTATGGCGTGACCACCGGCGTCCGCCTTTCGTTCACCGTCGCGTTCATCCTCGGCGCGGTGTCGCTCGTCGTCCAGCAAGGGATGATCGAGGAACGGCGCGAGGAAAAAGAACCGGCGACGGGCGGTCTGCGGTCGTTCATCGCACTGATGCCGAAGGAGTTGAAAGCGCTCCTCGCCTCCGATATCCTGATACGTTTCTGCGAACAGATGCCCTACGCATACCTCGCCATCTGGGCGATGCAGAGTCCGCAGGGTGCCCGCGTGAGCGGCACCGAATTCGGCATCCTCACGGCGATAGAGATGGTCGTCGCGCTTCTCATCTATGTGCCGGTCGCCTATCTCGCCGACAAGGGGGAGAAGAAGCCGTTCGTTCTCATAACTTTCTTTAATTTCACGATATTCCCGGTCATTCTCCTCTTCTCGACCGGCTTTACGATGCTGGTGGTCGCGTTCGTCGTGCGCGGCCTCAAGGAGTTCGGCGAGCCGACCCGCAAGGCGCTCATCATGGACCTCGCCCCCGAGGGACGCAAGGCGGCGACCTTCGGTTCTTATTATCTCGTCCGCGACACCGTCGTATCGCTCGCCGCCTTTGCCGGTGCGTGGTTGTGGCAGGTGTCGCCGGCGGTCAATCTCCTGACGGCGGCCGCCTGCGGCGCGCTGGGAACCATCCTTTTTGCGGTGACGGGGAAGGAGAGGGTCTGATCAGCGAAAACTTGCCTTTTATATCGGGAAAGCGCCGACTATACTGGTCACTTACCTTGGGAGGGTATTATGAAAAGTTCTGTTGTTTTTATGCTGTGCCTGTTATCGATGCTGTTCATCGCTTGCGGGGGTGAGGAGAACGATCCGGTCGATAGCGAACCGGTCAACGACGATGCGACAACACCCGACAACGATACCGCCGGCACCGGCACGCTGGTCTTCGCCGGCGTGGCCAACGGTACGGCGCCCATGACCGGGATTGTCGGACTGAAAGAGGTCATCGCCGCGTCGCAGACCAACCTCATGCACGGCACCGGACTGGAGCTGTGGGTCACCGAGATATCGGTCTCGCAGGGACTCGTCGCCGACGGGGTCGCCGACACCTTCGTCTGGGAGAAGATCGGAGCGGGCGACGCGATCAAGCCGATACCGGAATACTCGTTCACCCATGATTCCCTGCCGATAGGCGAATACCAGAGCATCAAGATGGTCTTCAAGAACTCCATCGTGATGACGGCGGTCTACCACGACGACCAGACCACGGAGATCGAGATGCCCAGTTCTCTCGATCAGGGTTCCTGCGGCGACGAGACGCTCATCACGCAGTATTTCTCGCCGAACGGCAATCACGCGCTCGAAGGCGGGGTATTCCATGTGCAGTCGGCGGGCGAGAAATCGAGCGCCTTCACCATCAGCGAGGGAAAGACCACGACGATCAAATGGCAGCTGGGCAAGCCGGGCGTACAGCTGACCGACTGTTCCTTCGAATGGGTCGACGCGAACGGCAACGGTTCGTGGGATTGCGGGGTCGACAGCGCGCAGAACGCCCAGTGCAGCGTCCCGAACGTCATGTTCTACTTCACGGTCGAAGAGGAGTGATCTCCGTTACCCTATGAACGGCTCCTGAATAAGCCATCTGCCATCCTTGTTTGCGCGCGCCTCTTTCTGCACATCCAGCGGCCGTCCTTTGTCGATGAAAAGGCGCAGACCGGTCGTATCCTCAAGGAAACTGATGTCGCCGTCGGAATCGCCCGCGCCGAAGCGGGGCCGTTTTTCCGGGTCAGGATTCGGCAGGAGCGGATCGCCGGAGGTCATGCCGAAGATCGTTTCGTTTATCCAGCATCGCTTCCCGTCGCGGAAACTGATTATGCGGCTGTCGTTCCCGTAGGGTCCGCAGCCGATGAGGTCGTAGGTGAGTTTCCCGTCGGGGCCGACGACATTCTCGATGCCGATGACCCGTTCCTGCGGGATGCCGACCATTGCGACGCAGGGGTCGATTATGTATTTCGGCGTCGCCGAGACGACCCACACCTCGAAACCGCTTCGTTCCAGTCCGCCGATGAGATCGGCGATCTGCGGATAGATGCGGATATAGTCGGCGATGGTGTCGTTCCCGATGCGGCGGGTCGCGCCGATCGGGTTTGCCAATTGTCGTTCGAATATCTCGCGGGATGCCCGCCGTATCGCGTCGGGAGTGTTCCCGGCAAGGAGATGGCCAAGCCACGCGTAGGCCGCCTCGGTTATTTTCGGATCGTGTCCTGCAAAAGCCAGTGACCCGTCGGGGGTCTTCATCGAGTTGTAGATCGTGAAGATGAGTTCGGGAGTTGCCCCTTTTTTGAGCGCCTGCACTGCCGCGTCGGTGAGATAGGGGTTTGTCCGGCGCCAGTCGTCGGGGGTCGCGACCATGCCGCGATCGAGCAGGCCGATGAAGGCGGCGTCGCCGATATCGTTCTTGATGACGGTGTTGTCCCAGTCGAACACCGCTACCTTACGGCCGGGTCGTTTCGCTTCGGCATCGAGAAACGCGGTCAGCGCCGCGTGATTTTTCGGGTCCCATCCGTCGGGGTTGAGCATATCATTCTCCGTATCCGCGGGTCGAATCTAGCAGAATCGCGATCGGAACACAAGAACGGATGATTTGACAGAGCATTCACCACGGGTTAATACTCCGCTAACATTCGCCGGGTATCCATCAGGCCGTGCATGGTGGATATTTAATATGGAGGACCGAATGAAACAGGTGACAATGATGATCGTGGCCGCCGTGTTGGCGGTGAGTTTTACGCTCTTGGGGGCCGAGGAGCCGAAGAAAGAAGAAGCGGTCAAGGAAGAGGTAAAGAAGGAAGAGCCGAAGAAGGAGGAATCGTTGGTGCCCGAGTGGATCAAGAACATTAAACTCAAGGGCGACTTCCGGTTCCGTTATCAGTACCAGAATTTCGAAGGCAAAACAGAAGCGGATTCGTTTGAGCGCAACCGGCTCCGGTACCGGGCGCGCATCGGTCTGGAGGCGAAGGTCAACGACTGGGCGAAGGTCAACTTCGGTATCGCGTCGGGTTCCTACGAGAGCAAGATAACGGCCGACCAGTTGGCCGCCGGTGACGATGTCAAGGCGTCGCTCGGGCAGGATCTCCGGTCGACCAACCAGACCTTCGACGATTTCTTCAGCCACAAACCGGTCTGGATAGATTACGCCTTCGCCGAATTCACGCCGTGGAGTTGGCTCACGCTCACGGGCGGCAAGATGAAGAACCCGTTCCACACCACCTCCGAACTCATCTGGGACGGCGACATCACCCCCGAGGGGGCGGCGCTCCAGTTCAAGTACGCGGTGATCGACGAACTGTCGCTCCTTGCCAACGCCGGCATCTTCATACTCGACGAGGTGAAGGCGGTCGACGACCCGATGATGGCGGTGGTGCAGATCGGCGCGGCGATCAAGGTGTCCGACTTCGACGCGACCGCGACCCTCTCCTACTATGACCCGATGAACCTGATGAACGCCGAAACGAACACCGGCGAAGGGACGAAGATGCTCGGCTACATCAAGCAGGGCTACTACTGGAAGAATATCGCCGCGGCGCTCGACGCATCTTACACCATCGAGGAGAAATATCAGATCGGATTCCTCGGCGAGATGACGGCGAACATCTACGATCTCAATAAGGATGCGCTGGGGGCGAAAGCCGACGACAACCTCGCCTTCTTCGTCGGGCTCAAGGGCGGCACCAAGGCGCTCAAAGACCTCGGCGATTTCCAGAGTTCGATATCCTACCGGCAACTCGGCATCTCGTCGTGGATACCGTTCCTCATCGACGCCGATCCGCTCGACGGCAATGTGAACGCCGAAGGTATCAAGTTCGATATCAAGGCGGGACTTTACAAGAATTTCTCGGCCGCCGCGACGCTGAACTATTTCTGGACGCTCGACAAGAAATTCAACTCAGATAAGACCAACAAGGACCTCATCCTCCAACTCGACCTCAACTACAAGTTCTGATCTCCTAACCGAAAATTAACCGGGGACTGGCATTCTCCTAACACTTCCTCTATACTGTGCCGACGGAGCGTCAACCAAGGGGAGGTGACCATGGCACGCGAACGGATACTGGTGGTCGATGATGAACAGGATATCCTCGAACTCATCCGCTACAACCTGTCGCGCGAAGGGTATCAGATAGACGCGGTGACCAGCGGCGAGGAGGCGATCAAGATCGCCCGCGACCGCCATCCCGACCTCATCATCCTCGACCTCATGCTCCCCGGGATCGACGGGCTGGATGTCTGTCGCCTGCTCAAAGGCGAGACGCGCACCGCCCACATTCCCATCATCATGCTGACGGCGAAAGGGGAGGACAGCGATGTGGTGACCGGGCTCGAACTCGGCGCCGAGGATTACATGACCAAGCCCTTCAGCCCCAAGGTGCTCATCGCGCGGGTCCGCAACATCCTGCGGCGCAAGACGCGGACGGCCGAGGAGAAAGAGGTCAAGATGGTGATCATCGAGGATATGAAGATAGATCCCTCGAAGCATAAGGTCACCATCGGCAAGGAGGATATCGACCTCACCGCGACCGAATTCGCGCTCCTCATGTTCCTCGCCAAGCGGCCCGGCTGGGTCTTCACCCGCAGCCAGATCATCAACGGCGTCAAGGGCGACGACTACCCGGTGACCGACCGCTCGGTCGATGTGCAGATACTCAACCTGCGCAAGAAACTGGGCGATATGGGGGAATACATCGAGACGGTGCGCGGCGTCGGCTACCGGTTCAAGGAACTTGCCTGATCAGACATACCGGCAGAGATAGGCGGTATCGACCTTCACTTTCAGTTTGAACTTCTTGCCTTTGTCGACGGTGAAGGTGTGGCCGGGGCCGAAGCTCTTCCACGCCGTCTCGTCCGGTAACTGAACGACCAGTTCGCCCGCCACCACCGTCATGTGTTCAATGGTGTCGGTGCCGAATTCATACTCGCCCGGCGCCATGACGCCGACCGTGGCCCTGCCTTCGTTGGTCATGAAACCGATGGACTTCACCGTGCCGTTGAAATACTCATTGACCTTGAACATCGCATGCTCCCTCATAAAGTGGCGAGGATAGGTTCGCCGATGATGGGAAGATTGTCAAGAAAGAAAAGGGAGGGAACTTACTTCCACACCGGCTGGCTGGCCACCTTGAGATCACTCTTCCATTTGGTCTGTATCATCTCGACGAGGTTCTTCGGGAGCGGCACATAGTCGAGTGACTTGGCGGTCTTTTCGCCGTTCTTGAAGCACCAGTCGAAGAATTTGAGCATCGTCTGCGCCTTTGCGGCATCGGGCATCGCTTTATAAACGAGGATGTAGGAGGCGCCGACTATCGGCCAACTGGCGTCGCCCGGCTGGTCGGTGAGGACCATGTAGAAACCCTTCGCGTTCTTCCAGTCGGCGTTGGCCGCCGCGCTCTGGAAGGTCTCGATCGAGGGGGTGACGAACTTGCCCGCCTTGTTCTTGAGTTTGGCGTAGGCCATCTTGTTCTTGAGGGCGTAGGCGTATTCGACATAGCCGATCGACCCGCCGGTCTGCTTGACGAACGCCGCTACCCCTTCGTTGCCCTTGCCGCCCACACCGGTCGGCCATTTCACCGCCTTGGCGTTGCCGACCGCCGAGGCCCAATCGGGGCTCGCCTTGGTCAGGTAGTTGGTGAATATCCACGTGGTGCCGGAGCCGTCTGAGCGGTGGACCACGACGATCTTCTGGTCGGGAAGAGCGAGTCCCGGATTCTCGGCCGCTATCTTCGGGTTGTTCCACTTGGCGATCTTCCCGAGGTATATCTGCGCGAGCGTTTCGCCCGATAACTGCAGTTTGCCCTCGGCGATCCCCTTGAGGTTCACCACCGGGACCACCCCGCCGATGATCATCGGGAACTGGAAGAGCCCCGCGCCGTTCAGTTCCTCCTCCTTGAGCGGTTCGTCGGAGGCACCGAAATCGACCGTCTTGGCCTTGATCTGGGCGATGCCGCCGCCCGAACCGATCGATTGATAGTTGAGTTGCACGCCGGTGATCTTGTTGTGGTCGTAGGCCCACTGCGAATAGAGCGGGAACGGGAAACTGGCCCCGGCGCCATTGATGGTCTCGGCCGCCGAAAGGGCGGCGAAGGCGATAAGCGCGCTGAGCGCCGCGATCAACTTCTTCATAAGATCCTCTCCTCTTGGTAGTTTCAAAAACCCTCCGGCGCACCGGCGCCGGACGATGAAAGTATTACGATGCCTCTGTTAATTCCCGATTAAGGAAAGATGAGAATACCACGAACGGAACGGGAATTGTCGGGCAATTAACGGTCCGCTAACCGTTAGTTAACAATCGGCGGCTACCTTCGGACCGTACCTTTTCGAGGGAACGCATGACCCGCTTTCACGAATACCTGTCGGAACATTTCGAAACGATATTCAGGTGGTTCACCATCCTCTGCGCCGGCACGGTGCTTCTCATCATGGCGGGGATGTTCATCAATCTCGCGTGGAACGCCCGGCTCGCCATCGGTGAGTTCGGGCTCGGGTTCCTCTGGAGCGACGCATGGGACCCGGCGCTTAACGAGTACGGCGCCTTTTCGAGCATTTACGGAACGCTCGTATCGACGCTCATCGCGATGGCGATAGCGGTCCCGATGAGTGTTGTCATCGCCCTGTTCCTCGTCGAACTCGCCCATCCCACGGTCTCGAAGGTGGTCGGCTCGGCGATAGAACTGCTCGCGGCGATACCCTCCATCATCTACGGGATGTGGGGGCTCTTCGTCTTCGCGCCGATCATGGCCGAAACGGTCCAGCCGTTCCTGCAGGAAACGCTCGGACTCGAAAAGGTCCCCGGCCTCGGTCGCCTGTTCACCGGCGCGCCGATGGGCATCGGTATGCTTACCGCGGGGCTCATTCTCGCCCTCATGATACTTCCCTTCATCAGCGCGGTGATGCGCGATGTCTTCGCGATGGTGCCGCCGGTGGTCAAGGAGTCGGCCTACGGCATGGGCTCGACGACCTGGGAGGTGACGCATAAGGTGACGCTACGCTACGGCATTCAGGGGATCATCGGCGCCTGCTTCCTCGGACTCGGCCGCGCGCTCGGCGAGACGATGGCGGTCACCTTCGTTATAGGTAACGCACACCGCATCTCGCCGTCGCTCTACGACGCAGGTAACTCTATCGCCTCGACGCTCGCCAATGAGTTCGCCGAGGCCTCGGAGCCGATATACCTCCACTCCCTCATCTATCTGGGATTGGTGCTTCTCGTGATGACCTTCTTCATCCAACTCGCCGCCCAATGGTGGGTCGCCCGCCTGAAGAAAAGTATGGGGGCGGGGCTATGAAGAAGGCCGACAACGCGCGGCGCCGCGAGACGCTTGATATCGCGATGCGCGTCGTTTCCGGGGCCGCGTCGCTCATCGGTATCTTCTTTCTCGGCTGGATACTGTGGACCGTCGCGCGGCAGGGACTTGCGGCGTTCAACATCGATTTCTTCACCGAACTGCCGGCGCCGCCGGGCGTCGAAGGGGGCGGGCTCGCCAACGCCATCGCGGGAACGGCGATCATCACGCTCCTCGCGACCCTCATGGGCGTACCGCTCGGACTCTTCACCGGCGTCTATCTCTCAGAGTTCGGCAAGAGCACCCGGTTCGGCGGGATGGTCCGGTTCACTATGAACATCACGATGGGCGTTCCTTCCATCATCGTGGGACTCTTCGTCTACACGCTGCTGGTGCTTCCCTTCAAACACTTCTCGGCCTACGCCGGCGCCGTTGCGCTCGCCATCATCATGCTACCGGTCGTCGCACGGACGACCGAGGACATGCTGAACCTTGTCCCTAACGCCCTGCGCGAATCGGCGCTCGCCATCGGGATGCCGCGGTGGCGCATGATCATAGCGATACTTTTCCGAGCCGCCCGGTCGGGGCTCCTCACCGGCATCCTGCTCGCCGTGGCGCGGGTATCGGGCGAGACCGCCCCGCTCCTGTTCACCGCGATGAGCAGTCCCTACTGGATGAAAGGGCTCGCCGAACCGACCGCGAACCTGACCGTCACGATATTCAACTACGCCATGAGCCCGTTCGACGACTGGAAACAACTGGCATGGGGAGCCTCGCTTTTCATCATGGCGACGGTGCTCGGCGTGAACATACTGGCCCGCACACTGCTGAGGGAGAGGACGAAATGAGCGATGTGAAACTGCCGCTGTATGGCGAGATGGCCGACCCGACGCCAAAGATATCGGTGCGCGGGCTCGATTTCTTCTACGGCGACCATCAGGCGCTTTTTTCCAATGACATAGACATCGCCCCGAACCGCGTGACCGCGGTCATCGGCCCCTCGGGGTGCGGCAAATCGACCCATCTTCGCGTCTATAACCGCATCTTCGAACTGTACCGCGAACAGCGGGTGAAGGGAGCGGTCCTGCTGAACGGCGAGAACATCTTCGCGCCGACGGTGAAACTGCTCGATCTCCGGCGGCGGGTCGGGATGATATTCCAGAAACCGACGCCGTTCCCGATGTCGGTCTTCGAGAATGTCGCCTACGGGATACGGCTCCACTACGCGGTATCGAAAAGCGAACTCGACGGCCGCGTCGAGGAGGCGCTCAAGGGAGCGGCGCTCTGGGAGGAGGTGCGCGATCTTCTCAACAGACCGGGGACGGCGCTGTCGGGCGGCCAGCAACAGCGGCTCTGCATCGCGCGGGCCATCGCGGTCGAGCCGGAGGTGCTCCTGATGGATGAACCGACGAGCGCGATAGACCCCATCGCGACCGCCAAGATAGAGGAACTGGTGGAGGGCTTGAAGGGAAAATACACTATCGTCATCGTGACGCACAACATGCAGCAGGCGGCCCGCATCAGCGACTTCACCGCCTTTTTCTTCAAGGGCTACATCATCGAGTTCGGGGCGACCAAGCAGATATTCACCAACCCGCACAACAAGAAGACCGAAGAATACATCACCGGACGGTTCGGATAAGGGAGGAAGCCATGACAATGCGGATACAGCGCGACATCGCGAAGCTGAAACAGAAACTTTTGGAGATGAGTGTGCGGGTCGAAGAGGTGTTCTCGCGCACCATCCGGTGCGTCAAGGAGCGGGATGCGGCGGCGGCCCGGCTCCTCATCGATGGCGACCGCGATATCGACCTCGCCGAGGTCGATCTGGAAGAAGAATGTCTTAAGACGCTCGCGCTCAACCAACCGGTGGCGAGCGACCTGCGCCTGCTCGTCACGGTACTCAAGATAAACAACGATCTCGAGAGGATCGGCGATCTGGCGGTCAACATCGCCGAGCGGGTGCTGACGCTCGCCAATCATACCGAGGTGCCGCTGCCGTTCGATTTCAACCGGATGTCGGGCATCGCGCAGGTGATGCTCCACCGCTCCATCGAGGCGCTCGTGAACCTCGACAAGACGACCGCGTACGAAGTTCTTGCGCAGGACCGGGAAATAGATACCATACACCGTGAGATGTATCGGACGGCGTCGAAAGAGATGTGCGCGAAACCGGAGCAGATAGAGTTCCTGCTGCACGGTATCGCGGTGTCGCGCTATCTCGAACGGATCGCCGACCATGTGACCAACATCGCGGAGGATGTCATCTACCTCGTGGACGGAGAGATCGTGAGACACCACACCGAAGAAGGACCGAGACCGACATGAGGCGACGGCTCATCTGGCGATTGTTCCCCGCCTTCGCGGCGGTCGTCGTGACGGCGATATTCCTTTTTTCTTTCACCGCGTTCCGTATCTTCGACCATTTCCACCTCGCCCGGGTCACCGAGGAACTGAAGGCGCAGGCGGCGCTCGCCGAGCCGATATTGCGCACGGCACCCGATCGCCAGCAGGCGGCCCGGGAACTGGGTGAGCGGACCGGCACCCGGTTCACCGTCATCCTGCCCGACGGCACCGTAGCGGCCGATTCTGCCGAGGATCCGGCGCAGATGGCCAACCACGGCGACCGGCCCGAGGTGAAGAGCGCCTTCGCAGGGCTGGTCGGCGTCTCCTCCCGCTACAGTCCGACCCTGCAGAAGAATCTGCTGTATGTCGCCCTGCGGGTGCGCGAGGAGGGTCGGACGGTATTCATCCTGCGCGCCGCCAAACCTCTTGCGCGTGTCAAGGAGGCGGTCATGCCTATTCTTGGCGTGATCCTGTTCGCCGCCCTGCTCATCGCGACCGCGGCGGTGGTGGCCAGTTACCTCGTCGCACGATGGATGAGCATACCGCTCCGTTATCTGCAGGAGGGGGCCGGGCGGTTCGCGATGGGCGAACTCGACCGGCGACTGCCGCTCCCCGAGACCGAGGAGTTCGCGCAACTGGCTCGGTCGCTTAACGCGATGGCGGAGGAACTCGGCGACCGGATACGGACGATAACAGGGCAACGCAACGAGTTGGAAACGCTTCTCACCAGTATGGAGGAGGCGCTCGTCGTCGTGAATGGCGACGGGTTGGTGACCCGGCTCAACCGCGCCGCCGGAGCGCTGTTCCATGTCGCTCCCGACGAAGCGGCGGGCAAACCGGCCATAGCCATCGTCCGCAACCGTGCGCTGAACGACCTCATCGGCGAAGTGCTGGCGACCGGGCAGGCGGGCCAACGCGAGGTTGAACTGTACGACAGCGACGGACGGGTGCTCATGGCTCACGGCACCATCGTGCCGGGAGCGGAAAGAACGGCTCTTTTCGTCTTCAACGATGTGACGCGTCTCAAGAAACTGGAGAACATCCGCAAAGAATTCGTCGCCAATGTGTCGCACGAACTGCGCACTCCGATAACCTCGATCAAGGGCTATGTCGAGACGCTCCGCGACGGAGCCATCAACGATCCCGCGAACACCCGGGCCTTCCTCGACACCATCGCGCGCCAGAGCGACCGGCTCGGCGCCATCATCGAGGATCTGCTCGCACTATCCAAGATAGAGCGGGAGACCGAACAGGGCGGCATCGTACGTCAGCCGACGGCTCTGCGGGGGGTGATGGAGGCGGCGGTCCAGCCCTTCCGCGAACGGGCGGCCGCTCGCGGTATCCGGATCGTCACGACGGGCGACGGCGGGCTGACCATCCCCGCGAACGGCGCGCTCCTCGAACAAGCGCTCGTCAACCTCATCGACAACGCCGTCAAATATTCAAGTGATAACGGACAGATAACCATGGAAGCGCGGCGGACTGGCGCCGAGGCGACCATCAGCGTCGCCGATACCGGCGTCGGCATCCCGTCGGAACATCTGCCACGACTGTTTGAGCGGTTCTATCGCGTCGACAAAGCGCGCAGTCGCACCGTCGGCGGCACCGGGCTGGGGCTTGCCATCGTCAAG
>JAKQHE010000184.1 GCA_029573155.1 bacterium | reverse complement strand
AACAAACTCGACCGCGAAGGACGCGACCCGTTCGACCTGCTCGACGAGATAGAGGCGAAACTGGCGATCCGGGTCACCCCGCTCTCATGGCCGATAAGCCGCGGCAGGACCTTCAAGGGGGTCTACAACCGCTTCGAGGGGACGCTCGCCCTGTTCCGCCCAAACAGCGAGCGGGTGGAGAAGGAACTGGCCATCATCGACAACCTCGGCTCACCGCTTCTGGACGAGCATCTGGGCGATCTGGCCGCGAAACTGCGCGAGGACATCACGCTGATAGACGGAGTGTACGACCGTTTCGACACAGCGGCGTACCTTAACGGCGACATCGCGCCGGTCTTCTTCGGGAGCGCCGTCAACAACTTCGGGGTCAGGGAACTGCTCGATGTCTTCTGCGGGATAGCGCCGGGACCGTGTCCCCGCATGACCGACAAACGACAGATACTGCCCGACGAGACGGCATTCAGCGGGTTCGTGTTCAAGATACACGCTAACCTCGACCCCAAACATCGCAACCGGATGGTCTTCGTGCGGGTATGTTCCGGCGTCTTCGAACGCAGCAGGTATTACCACCATGTGCGGCTGGACAAACAGATGCGCTTCGCCGCGCCGGTGAGTTTCGTCGGCCAGAAGAAAGAGACCATCGACACCGCCTACCCGGGCGATGTGGTGGGGCTGTTCGATGTCGGGCTGTTCAAGATCGGCGACACGCTGACCGACGGGGAGGAGTGCAACTTTCAGGGCATCCCCGCCTTCAGCCCCGAGATATTCCGGCTTATCGCCAACCGGTCGTTCGAAAAGGTCAAACAGTTGGAAAAGGGGCTCGCGCAACTCACCGACGAAGGTATCGCGCAACTGTTCGTGCAGGATCAGGGACGACGCAAGATCGTCGGCACCGTCGGCCAACTACAGTTCGAAGTGCTCCAATACCGGCTCGAACACGAGTACGGCGCGCGGTGCGACCTCACCCCGCTTCCGTTCACCAAGGCATGCTGGCTCACTGCGAAAGACCAGAAAAAAATAACTGAATTCTGCAAGTTCCGGAGCAACGCCGTCGCCACCGACAAGGACGGCAACACCGTCTTTTTCTCCGAATCGGACCATATGCTCCGGCACCATATCGCCGAGAATCCCGACATAGAGTTCCACACCACCTCGGAATTCAAACGGGCCACGGGGTAGGTCCGGGGGGATTTTTATTGCAAAAATGACCCGGAGAAACTACAGTGGTCCGTTCTTTCTAATGGAGGTCTCATGTACGGTCTCGCGACAAGCATCGGCGGCGGCATACTCGTCGCCGTTATCATAGGGCTCCTGACCGGCCTGTCGGGCGACGGCGGGCTCTCGTACGGGTGGTGGGGCTTCGGCGTCTTCATCGGGCTGTTCCTCGCCATCGTCGCGTTCTTCTTCATATCGCGCAGGGTGACCAACAAGTTGCAAGCGCTCTTCCTGCGCGCCAACGCCGAGATACAGAAACAGAAGGCGGACCGCGCGATAGAATTGCTCAAGGAGGGCTACCGCTGGAACCGTTGGGCGTTCCTCGTCAAGGCGCAGATAGACAGCCAGATCGGCGTCATCCTCTATTCGCTCAAGAAATTCGGCGAGGCGTACAAATACCTGCAGAACTCGAATCCCCGGCTCTACCTCGCCTACTGCCTGCTCGTCATCGGCCATCTCAAGAACAACCGGCGCAAAGAGGCGCTGGACGCCATGGAACTCCTGATGCGCTTCAACAAGAAGGAGGCGTTCGTGTTCTCGCTGTGCGCCTACCTCTACGAAGAGGAACTGGATGACCACGAGCAGGCGATAGCGGTGGTCAAGCGCGGGCTCAAGACGCTCCCCAAGAACCAACTGCTCAACGAGCATCTCGTAGCGCTCCAGAACCGGAACGCGTTCAAGATGGAGCGGTACGGCGAGGTCTGGTACCAGATGTTCCTCGACCGCAAGGCGGTCTCCCGCCTTCAGCAGAAAATGATAAAGGACCAACAGCGCCGCATGAAGGTGAGCGGGGTCGTCCGCTAGGGTTTCGACCGCGTGAGCCGTTCCCGCAGGGCAGTGTCGGCCTGCGCGAGTTCCTCGGGTGAATTGATGCCGGAAAGCGATGCCGCATCAT
>JAKQHE010000171.1 GCA_029573155.1 bacterium | reverse complement strand
ATCCTTGATCGCCTCTTTCGGGTCGCCCGTCACAGTGACGGGCGACCCGAAAGAGGCGATCAAGGATGCCGATGTCGTCATGATGCTCCGCATACAGGAAGAGCGAGAGAGCGGGCTCATGTATCCCGACCGCCGGGAATACGCGAAGTTCTTCTGCCTTGACGACAAACTGCTTGCGCATGCGAGGCCCGACGCCATCGTGATGCACCCGGGGCCGGCCAACCGTGGCGTCGAGATAGAGGATCACATCATGGACGGCGACCGTTCGGTGATACTCGAACAGGTGGCCAACGGCGTGGCGGTGCGCATGGCGGTATTGTATCTTCTGCTGGGAGGATCGAACTCATGAGAACGCTCATCAGGAACGGCAAGATAGTCAACCCGCGGGCCGGAAAGAGCTTCGTCGGCTCGATACTCATCGAGGATGGCGTGGTGACGAAGATAGCGGCTGGCGACATGAATGCCGCCGGCGCCGAGGCGATAGACGCGACCGGGCTGTCGGTCATACCCGGGCTCATCGATATGCATGTCCATTTCCGCGATCCGGGCTTCGAGTACAAGGAAGACCTTGTGTCGGGACTCGAAGCGGCGGCGGCCGGCGGCTTCACGGCGGTCTGTACGATGCCCAACACGAGTCCCGCGTGCGACAACATCGGCACCATAGAATACCAGTTGAAAAAGGCGCGTACCGAAGGTAACGGCGTGCGGCTGTTCCCTGTCGCGGCGGCCTCAAAAGGGCTCAAGGGCGAGACCATGGCCCCCATCGGGGAACTCAAAGAGGCGGGCGCGGTGGCGATATCGGACGACGGCAAGCCGATAAGCGACAGTTCGCTCCTGCTCCGCGTCATGCAGTACGCCGCCACTTTCGGGCTGACCTATCTCTCGCACGCCGAGGACCTCTCGCTTGCGAAAGGCGGCCAGATGAACGAAAGTTATTTCTCGACGCTCTACGGTCTGCCGCCGATACCGTCGGTCGCCGAATCCATCGTTGTGGCGCGTGAATGCCTGATGGCCCAGTATCTCGGCCTGCCGGTCCACATCTGCCATGTCTCCACCAAGGCGGCGGTCGAGACGATCGCCCACTTCAAGAAACTCGGCGTCAAGGTGACCGCCGAAACGGCGCCGCATTACTTGACGCTCACCGACGAGGCGGTCGGCTCGTACGACACCAACACCAAGGTCAACCCGCCGCTCCGCTCGGAGAGTGACCGCAAGGCACTCCTCGCGGCGCTCAAGGACGGCACCATCGACGCGATAGCGACCGACCACGCGCCGCACCACGAGCGCGATAAGAATGTCGAATTCAATACCGCGCCGTCGGGGATGGTCGGGCTCGAGACCGCGGTGCCGCTCCTGCTCAAGACGGTACAGGAGGGCCATATATCCTTCGACCGGTTCGTCGAACTGTTCACCGCCGGGTACGGCATACTGGGTATCGAAGGTGGCGTCATCGCCGAAGGGAAGCGGGCCGACCTCACGCTCATCGCGCCCGATTACCAGTGGACGATAGACAAGAACATGTTCCGCTCCCGTTCCCGCAATACCCCGTTCCACGGCTTCCATGTGACCGGCGCGGTGTTCCGCACCATCGTCGGCGGGAAGACGGTGTTCTCCCGCACCTACTAGGAGTTCGCATGGCCTCTTCGCAGAACACGATGGTCTTTTCCTCCCTTTCGGCGGAGGAAGAGCGGCAACTGCTCGAATTCCAGAAAGAGGCCTTTTATTTCACCGGCGAGGACTTCGCGAACTTCAAGCGGTGGCAGGAGTTCTACAATCTCTTTTTCCTTTACCATGTCCGGTCGGGTGACGGGGAGACGACGGTAGCTCAGCGCCGTTCGATGGAGCCGGCGCGCCTCATGCTCTATATGCCGTCGCTCTTCGACCGCTTCAAGGGTACCGATCTTTTCTCGGCGCAGAAACTCGTGTTCGACCAGAACGAGGCGCGCGACCTGAGTTGGTTCAGGGAGCGCGAGATGATACTGTCGGTCTTCGCCTTCGAGGGGGAGCGCATCCGTTTCGTCCACGAGAAGGCGTCGTTCGTCATCGAACTCCGGCACAAAGGCTTTTTTAAGAAACTGGGCAAACTCATAGCGGCGACCCCCGCCTTCCAGAACCATGTCTATCTGCTGTTCCTCATATCGGTCCTCCTGCTCAAAAAGGACCGGTTCGCCTCGTCGAAACTCTTCGACCCATTCCGCGCAGAGGAACTCGAAAAGGCCCATCTCTACTACCAGAAACTGGCCGACCGGATCGGGTGACTTTTTCCGCTGAAATTTATTTTTGCTTGCGGGCGCGCTTTAGGTATAATCCACTGCTATTTTTGCAAATGAGGGTGGCTCTCCATGTGCGGCATCGTGGCCTACACCGGACCCGGCGAGGGGATACCGCTGGTCATCGAAGGACTCTCACGGCTTGAGTACCGCGGCTACGACTCGGCCGGCCTCGCCTTTTTCCATGAGGGTCGCATCGTTATCGAGCGGGCCGCTGGTAAACTTGATAAACTTAAGGCGAAGGTCGGCGCCGACCAGCCCTCGTCTCACGCCGTCATCGGCCACACCCGCTGGGCGACCCACGGCCGCCCGACCGAGATAAACGCACACCCCCATGTGTCGGGCAAAACGGCGCTCGTCCACAACGGCATCATCGAGAACTACCTCGAACTGCGCGAATACCTCACCGGGAAGGGGATGAACGGCTTCTATTCCGACACCGACAGTGAGGTCATCGCCCACCTCATCAACCATTTCTACAAGGGGAGCGTTCCCGAGGCGCTCGCCGAAGCGGTCGCGATGATAGAGGGGAGTTACGCGCTCGCCATCCTTCACGAGGACCATCCCGGCGAGATATACCTCGCGCGCCGCTCTTCGCCGCTCGTCGCCGCCGTGTCGTCCGAAGGAGGCTTCGCCGCCTCAGACATTCCGGCGGTGCTCAAGCACACCCGCGATTTCGTGTTCCTCGAGGACGACGACATTGCGGTGCTAACGAGCGCAGGCGTCACGGTCATGGACCGGTCACTTAAAAAGGTCGAGCGAAAGGTACACCACATCGACTGGAGCGCCGGGGCGGCGGAAAAGGGGGGATACCGCCACTTCATGCTCAAGGAGATCAACGAGCAGGACCGCGCCGTGATGGATACCCTGCGCGGGCGGCTCAACCGGGCGCAGGCCGACATCATGCTGTTCGATGGCGATACCCGGTTCTTCAAAGGGCGCAAAAAGATATTTCTTGTCGCCTGCGGCACCTCGTGGCACGCGGCGCTCGTCGGCAAGTATTATATCGAGGGACTTGCCCGGGTCCCGGTCGAGGTGGACCTCGCGAGCGAGTTCCGGTACCGCGACCCGATCGTCACCCCCGATGATCTGGTCATCGTGATAAGCCAGAGCGGCGAGACGGCCGACACGCTGGCGGCCCTGCGCGCCGCGAAAGAGCGCAAGGTGCCGGTGCTGGCGGTCTGCAATGTGGTCGGGTCGATCATCGCGCGCGAGGCCGACACGACGCTTTTTACCTATGCCGGGCCCGAGATAGGTGTCGCATCGACCAAGGCATTCACGACGCAACTCGTGATGCTCTACCTCATCGCGCTCAAGGTCGGCATCGCCAAGGGGCAACTTGCCAAAAGCGCGGTCCATGTCCATATCCGCGGGCTCGCCGAATTGCCCGAGATCATCGAGTCGGTGCTGAAGGAGAGCGGCCGCATCGAAAAGATAGCGCACGACCTCTACCGGTCGAGCGACTTCCTGTTCCTCGGGCGTGGCATGAATTACCCGATAGCGCTCGAAGGGGCTCTGAAACTCAAGGAGATATCCTACATCCACGCCGAGGGGTACCCGGCAGGCGAACTCAAGCACGGGCCGCTCGCGCTTGTCGACCGTAACCTGCCGGTCGTCGCGGTGATGCCCGCCAACCCGATGGCGGGGAAGATGTTCAGCAACCTCAAGGAGGTCGCGGCGCGCGACGGTCGCATCGTGCTCCTGACGACCGAAGGTTCCGACGAGGCGGGAGACATCGCCGAGGCGGTCATCCCGATGCCGCCGATGTCGGAGTGGCAGGAACCGATCGCCTACATCGTGCCTCTGCAACTGCTCAGTTACCATGTCGCGGTCAACAAGGGGACCGATGTCGATCAGCCCCGCAACCTCGCCAAGAGTGTGACGGTGGAATGATGTTCAATCTGGTACTCATCAGCCCCGAGATACCGCCGAACACCGGCAATGTGGGGCGAAGCATACTCGCCACCGGGGGAAAACTGCACCTCGTGAAGCCGCTGGGCTTCAAACTTGACGACTATCACCTCCGTCGTGCCGGCCTTGATTACTGGGAGGATATCGACCTGACGGTGTGGGAGGGTCTTGACGATATCGTGGCGCAGGTCCCGGCCGAAAAACTCCATTTCTTCTCGACGCGGGGCAAACACCGGTATGACCGGCATCAGTATCGGTCGGGCGACTGGTTCCTTTTCGGCAACGAGTCTCGCGGGATAGATCCTGCGGTGCTCGCGCTCCACGCCGACCGCACCTTCCACATCCCGATGAGCAATCTTGCGGTGCGGAGTCTCAACCTGTCGAGTTCCGCTGCGGTGGTGCTGTTCGAGGCGCTTCGCCAGAACGGCTTCGGTGCGCCGGGAGGGGCGGCATGAAGCTCATCTACCGGTTGTTCAACATCCGCGAGGAGGAGCAGACCCGCGCCGGGCTCCTGTTCCTGTACAATTTCCTCGTCGTCGCTACCTATGTGCAGGGCCGCATCGTCCGCGATACGCTGTTCCTGAAACGGTACGATGTCTCGCAACTGCCGCTCATGTACATCTTTGTCGCCGCAAGCGTTTCGATGCTCACCTGGCTCTACACGCGGCGCAGTTCGCTATACCGGCTCGATACCCTCATCAGCACCATCCTGTTCCTGAGCATCTCGCTCACCGTCGTGTTCATCGGGCTCATCCATGTCGGATTCCAGTTCAGTTATCCGGGACTTTACATCCTCGTCGAGGTCATCGGCGCTTTCATGACCTTCCAATTCTGGTCGTTCACCAACGAACTGCTCGACTCACGCGAGGCGAAACGGATACTCAGTTTCATAGGCATCGGCGGCATCATCGCGAGCCTCGTGGCCGGCTATTCGGTCAAGTGGCTCGTCCATCTGGTCAAGGTCGAGAACTTGCTGTTCATCAACGCGCTCTTCATGGTGTTGTGCCTCTACCTCGTGCGCCGGATGGGGGAGACCTACAAGTCAAAACTCCAGCGGAGCGTCGTGATACGGTCGGTCCAGAAGACCGCCAGACACGCGCCGGTAAGTCTTTTCACCCAGCCCTATTTCCGCTATATCGCTCTGGTGACCGTCGTCACCTTTATCATCGTGAACTTCGTGGACTACCAGTTCAAGATGGAGGCGAGGGAGCATTTCTCGGAAAAGGAACTGGCGGGGTTCTTCGGCATGGTCTACGCCTTCGCGAGCGGCTTCTTCTCGCTGTTCTTCCAACTCATCGCCACCTCGTGGCTCCTGCGCTGGAGCATATTCCTGAGTCTGCTCATCCTGCCCGCGATGATCACCGGGTTCTCGGCGATGTTCTTCCTGATACCGGGTATCTGGTTCATCACGATGGCGCGCGCCTCTGATTTCGCCTTCCGCTACACCGTGAACGACGCGGCGGTGCAACTGCTCTACATCCCGGTCGACCCCAAGTTGCGGAGCCGTGCCAAGGCGGTGATAGACGGCATCCTCAAGCCACTCATCGCCGGCGTCGCCGGCCTCGCCATCTACGGGATGACCTACCTTGGGGTCGATCACCGTTTCATCAGCATCGTCGTCGTCATATTTGGTGCGGCGTGGATAACCACGATACTCCTGCTTCGGAAAGAATACCTTCTCGTCCTGCAGGATAACATCAAAAAGAAACGGCTCGGTAACGAAGATGTGACCGTTCGGCAGAACATGATAGAATCCATCATCGTCGAGGCGATGACCTCAGAGAACGACGACGAAGTGCTCATGGCGCTCGACATGATAGAAAAAGGGCGTTATTTCTATCTCGGTCGCTATTTCCTGCCGCTCCTGTCCGAAGATGTCTCTCCCAAGATAAAGACCAAGATACTGCGCATCCTGCGGACCATGGAGTCCCGTTTCTACACTTTCGAGATACTCAAACTCATGAAGAGCGGGAGCGACGAGGTGCTCAAGGATGCAATACTGACCTACGGCTACATGCAGATGGAGAAGTCGCACCGGTACATAGCGACCTTCCTCGAGAACCCGAACCTGCAGATACTCTCGGCGGCGGTCATCGCGCTCATCAAATACTGCGGCATATCGGGCATTATGACGGCGGCCCCGTACCTCAAGCAGTTGGCCGAATCGCCCGATCCCGAACGGCGCGTCGCGGCGGCCTATATCCTCGGCGAGATCGGTCAGCAGAACATGCAGCAACAGGTGTTCGAGTTCTTAAGCGATCGTGACCCGCAGGTACGCCGCGAGGCGGTCAAGGCGACGACCAAGATGCGGTCAGAGGTCTTCATACCGAAACTGTTCTTCATGTTGCTCGATAAACCGGTGAGTCTCGAGGTGTCCAAGGCGTTGGCCGGTTTCGGCGAGCGCATCATCGAGCCGGCGAAGAGCGTTCTGGATAACGCGCTCGAGAATTTCGAACTCAAAATGGCGGTCGCCAAGATGCTTGGCGAGATATCCTCGCGCGAGGTCATTCCGGTACTCATGGACAATCTGGGCGATAAATCTGACGAACTACGCAATGTCCTGCTCGAAAGTCTCAAGCGTATCATGATGCGCACCGATTACCATGTCCTCATCAGTCAGGAGACCCTCAGGCGGCACCTGTTCCGCGAATTCTACTTGTATTTCCAGCAGCTTTACTATAAGTCATCCATGCGGGCAAAGACCGATCTGTCCTATCTTTCCGATGTGATAGACACCAAACTGCTCTCGTGCCTCCAGCGGATATTCTCGCTCCTTTCCATCATGTACGGCCAGAAACTCTTCGATTCCATCTATTTCAACATCTCTCAGCGCTATGTTTCGAAAGAACAGCGCTCGACAGCGGTCGAACTGGTCGACAACATCGTCGACAAGGATATCCGGCGCGTGCTCGTGCCGCTCATCGAAGCGATAGACGAGCAGGAGAAACTCGCGCAGGGCTTCGCCGCGTTCAAGATAAAGACCCCAGAGTACCAGCACATCCTTGAGATATTCCTGACCGACGACAACGATTGGGTGCGCGCGGTGACCCTGCACCTCATCGCGGTGGAAGAGGTCGTCGAGATGGGTGACAAGGTCATGCTGTTCCTGTACGATCCGTCGCCGCTCGTCCGTGAATCGGCCCTGTTCGCCGCGATGCGGCTCGGTACGTCGGTCTCCGACGACGATGTGAATTTCCTGCTCAGCGACGGCGCCAAGAATGTTTCGAGCTACGCGGCGTGGTACAAGGCCGCCGGCTGTCAGATCACCTTTGATGGAACGGGAGGGCGATCCCATGCTTACGACGGTTGAAAAGGTACTCGCGCTCAAGAATGTCGAGCTGTTCAGCGACATTCCGGGCGAGGTGCTGGCCGACATCGCGTTCGTCATCGAGGAGGTGACGATGGACCGTGGTACCTATATCGTCCACGAGGGCGAGTTGGGAAGGGAATTGTTCATCATCGTGAAGGGAGAGGTGGATGTCGTATCGGGCGACCGCAAGATAGATACCATCCGGCAGGGCGGCTATTTCGGTGAGATGGCGATACTGGACTCGCAACCCCGTTCGGCCGATGTCGTGTCGCTGAGCGATGTGACGCTGCTCAAGATAGATCGCGACGATTTCTACGAGATCATGAAACAGCGCGACGAGGTGGCCATCGGCATCATCAAGGTGCTCAACCGGCGCATCCGCAACCTGACGAAACAATTGGTCAAGAACAAGAGTGACAACGAGGTCTGACCGGTCGTCGCGATCCGGCGGACCCATCCCACGGAGGCTGTTCATGCGTTATCTTCGATGGTCGGTCGTTACCTTTTTCCTGACACTGATCTTGACGGGCTGTTTCCAGACACAGGTGAAGTTCTTCAGCGACGGAAGCGACCCGTTCCGTGAATTCGTTCTTGAAGGTGCCGGCAAGCAGAAGATAGCGCTCATCCGTGTGCAGGGGATGATCACCGACCAGCCGGAACAGGGGCTTCTGCGTTCGCTCCCGAGCGTCGTGCAGGATACCGTCGCCCAACTGGCACTCGCCGAGTCCGATGATGCGGTGAGATGTGTACTGCTCGTCGTGGACACGCCGGGCGGCACCGTGACGGCGAGCGACATGCTCTACCACGAGATACTCCGTTTCAAGGAGCGGTCGGGCAAGAAGGTGGTCGTGGCTATGATGAACATGGCGACATCCGGCGGCTACTTTATCTCGTTACCGGCCGATCGTATCGTCGCGCATCCTTCGACCGTCACCGGCTCGGTCGGCGTCGTGTTCATGCGACCTAAACTGCATGGACTCATGGATAAGATCGGGGTGTCGGTCGAGGTCGACAAATCGGGTGACGCGAAGGATACCGGGTCTCCCTTCGTCCCTACGACGCCGGAGGAGAAGGCGTTCTTCCAGAACATCGTGGATGAACTGGCGGCCGATTTCTACGCCAAGGTGATCAAGCATCGGAAGGTGAGCGAGGCGGCCATGAACGAGGTCAGGACGGCGGCGGTCTTCCTGCCGAGAAAAGCGAAAGAACTTGGGCTTATCGACGATATCGGGTATCTCGACGAGGCGACCGTCGCGGCGAAAAAGGCCGCGGGGGTCGGCGTCGACGCGCAGGTGGTCGTTTATCGTCGCACCTACTACCCGAACGACAGTTACTACAACAACAATGTCCGCCCCGAGGGGATGAAGGTGCCGCACCTCGTCAACATCTCGCTTGCGGGGCGCGACTCGATACCGGCCGGCTTCTACTACCTCTGGCCGCTGTTCAACGGAGAATAGGGGCCCGTTTACGCGGAGGTTCCCGAGAACTTCGAAAGCGTGAGCGTCTCGGCGATGTTGTGGACCTGTGAGACCATGCCGTCGATGTTGACGAGGATATCGACATAGGCCATCGAGGCCTCTCCCTTGCAGGTGCCTGCCTGCAGCCGCTCGAAATGTCCCATCTTGGCGGCACGCACCCGTTCCTTTATCTCCCTCTTGCGCGTCGTGGCGGTGGCGAGGAAATTCTTCGCGTCGACCTCGACGCCGCTGAGCGGGACGATGGTCGCTTCGTAGAACTCCTCGATGTCGCTCACGATATCGTACAGAGAGGTGCGCGCCGCGTCGGAAAGGATAAGGTTGTCACTCTTCATCTTGAGGTAGGCGCGGGTCATGTTGGTGACATAGTCGGCGTATTTTTCGAGGTTGTGAGCGCAGGTGATGTAGTTGCCGACCTTCCCGGCATCCTCGCGCGACAATGACCGTTGGGAGAGCGAGAGCAGGAATTCTGTTATCGCCTTGCGGTATTCGTCGATGAGTTCCTCGTTCTTCTCTATCTTTTCGGCTGCCACGCCTGCGTCGCGTTTGTCGCCGAGGATGTCGCGGATGCGCTTCGAGTTCTTCTTGACCCGTTCGGCCATGGCATAGAGTTCCTTTTCCGACTCAAGGATGCCCAAAGCAGGTGTTTCGACCAGCCCGTAATGGATATGAACGAACTGGCGGACCCCCTTTGACGGTTTCGCCTTCGGCTCGGGCACTATCTTCCTGACCATAAAGGCGAGGAAGCCGATAAGCGGCGTGAAGAAGATGACGTTGGTGACATTGAACATGGTGTGGGCCATGGCTACATGGGGCCCGATGAAGGGCTTCGCGCCGATCGCCATGCCGTAGCGCGCCGCCTCCTCGGCGGTCCGTATCGTCAGATCGGCGTCCTGCGGGATGAAGGTGTTCACGAGCGCGACGAAGGGAAAGAAAATGATCAGGATGATGACAACGCCGAACACATTGAACATCGTATGGGCGAAGGCGGCCCGTTTGGCGTGGTGATTGGTCCCGATGCTCGCCAACAGCGCCGTGATGGTGGTGCCGATGTTGTCGCCCAATATCAGTGAGACCGCGCCGGGAAAAGTGAGCAGGCCCTGCGTGGCGAGCGCGATGGCGATACCGATGGTGGCCGAACTCGACTGGACCGCTACGGTGGTCACCGTGCCGATGAAGACACCGAGAAGGATACTGGGGTAGGTCACCCCGTCGACCATGGTGAAGAAATGGACGAACCCGGGGCTGTCGCGCAAAGGGGCGAGTCCGTCGCTCATCGTGGTCATGCCGAGAAAGAGCAGGCCGAGTCCCGATATCGCTTCGCCACTGTAGCGAACAGTCTCGTTGTGACCGGCGAAGCGCAACAGGACGCCGATACCGATGATGACCATCGCGTATTTGACCACCGCGAGCGACACGAGCCAGCCGGTGACCGTGGTGCCGATGTTGGCGCCGAGTATGACGCCGATCGCCTGCGTGAGGGTCATGAGTTGCGCGTTGACGAACCCGACGGTCATGACGGTGGTGGCCGAACTCGACTGGATGACCGCCGTGACCGTCATGCCGACCAATATCGCCATGAAGCGATTCTGTGTCAGGAAGCCAAGTACCTTGCGGAGCCGGTCGCCCGCGACCTTCTGCATGCCTTCCGACATGATCTTCATGCCAAGAAGGAACAGACCAAGTCCGCCGAAGACCTCGAACGCTATCGTTTTCCAGTCCACATGTCTCTCCACTCTTCTGTCAGATAAGGGTCAGCGTTCCGTTGATACATGTTTAAGGAAGGATTAGCAACTAAATGGAGGGAGGGGATTGTTAAAAAACGGTTAATTTCTCGCTCCGGTATTCAGGCGATACCCGAGAATTTGGAGAGCGTGAGCGTTTCGGCGATATTGTGGACCTGCGAGACCATGCCGTCGACATTGACGAGGATATCGATATAGGACATAGAAGCCTCTCCTCTACAGGTTCCTTCCTGAAGCCGCTGGAAATGGCCCATCTTCGCGGCGCGGATACGATCCTTTATCTCCTTTTTACGCATCGTTGCCGTAGCGAGGAAATTTTTTGCGTCAACCTCGACCCCGCTCAACGGGACTATGGTCGATTCGTAGAACTCCTCGATATCATTTACGATATCTTGCAGAGAGGTGCGCGCTGCATCGGAGAGGACGAGGTTGTCACTCTTCATCTTCAGGTAAACGCGGGTCATGTTGGTGACATAGTCGGCGTATTTTTCGAGGTTGTGAGCGCAGGTGATGTAATTGCCGACCTTCGCCGCGTCTTCGCGGGACAGCGAACGTTGCGCCAGCGACAGGAGGAACTCGGTGATCGCCATGCGGTATTCGTCGATGAGTTCTTCGTTCTTCTCTATCTTCTCGGCCGCTGTGCCCGCTTCCCGTTTTCCGCCGAGGATATCGCGGATGCGCTTCGAGTTCTTCTTGACCCGTTCGGCCATGGCATAGAGTTCCTTTTCCGACTCTATGATACCCAGCGCGGGGGTCGCGATGAGACCGTAGTGGATGTGGGCGAACTGATGCGGCGTCTTGGGCAGTTTCGCCTTCGGTTCAGGAACTATCTTCTTCACGACGAAGGCGAGGAAGGCGATGAGCGGGG
This sequence comes from bacterium, assembly GCA_029573155.1. Taxonomy (GTDB): domain Bacteria; phylum UBP6; class UBA1177; order UBA1177; family JAKLFG01; genus JAKLFG01. The sequence goes on along the minus strand of JAKQHE010000171.1, from coordinate 30,861 downwards.
TGAAGATGACGACATTGGTGATGTTGAACAGCGAATGGGCGAGCGCGATATGGACGCCGGCCAGTGGCTTGGCGCCGATGCCGAAACCGTACTTCGCCGCCTCTTCAGCGGTCCGTATCACCATGTCGGGGTCGCCCGGCAGGAAGAGGTCGACCATGCGAAGGAAGGGGTAGAAGACGATGAGGACGATGATGACCCCGAAGAAATTGAACAAGATATGCGCGGCGGCGGCCCGTTTAGCGTGGTAATTGGTCCCGATGCTCGCTAACAGTGCCGTGACGGTGGTGCCGATATTGGTGCCGAGCACCAGCGCGATGGCTGCCGGGAAGGAAAGCAGCCCCTGTGAGGCCAGCGCGATGATGATGCCGAGCGTTGCCGAACTCGACTGGACAAGGGCCGTCGCCACCGTGCCGATGAGAACCCCGATGAATACGCTGGAGTAGGTGCGGCCGTCGACCTTGGTGAAGAAGGAAACGAACTCCTTGTCATCGCGCAGAGGGGCCAGACCGTCGCTCATGAGGTTCATCCCGAGGAACAGGATGCCGAGTCCGAATATCGCCTCGCCGCTGTAGCGCACCGTTTCGTTTCGCCCGATGAACTTCAGAAGGACGCCGGCGGCGATGATGACCATCGCGTACTGTACTATCGACAGCGACACGAGCCAGCCGGTGATGGTGGTGCCGATGTTGGCGCCGAGGATGACGCCGATCGCCTGTTCGAGCGACAGCAGGCTCGCGTTGACGAAGCCGACCGCCATGACGGTGGTGGCCGAACTCGACTGGATGACCGAAGTGATGGAAAGCCCGACGAAGATCGCCATAAAGCGATTTTGTGTGAGGAAGCCGAGTATCCTGCGGAGACGGTCGCCCGAGACCTTCTGCATGCCCTCCGACAGGATATGCATGCCCATGAGGAACAGGCCGAGACCGCCGCAGACCTCGAACGCTACCGTTTTCCAGTCCATACCCCGCCTCTTTTGTGAAGAGCAAGTTTGTTTTCCGTTAATACCCGGTTAAGAAACGATTAGCAATAAAAGCGGCTCGGAAAGGGGAGAAAAATCTTAGGTGCCTGATATCACTTGACTAGGGGTTTTGTCTCGCGACCGGTCACCTCGTAGACATGACGGCGGTCGGGGCGGACGAGGAACACATAGACGCGGGCGGTGAACCAGCCCTTCTTCATGCAGTAGCCACCGGAAACCGGCTCGTAGAGGTATTTCACCGAGAACTCCTTCATCGCCCAGTGCGTTTTGGTCGGTCTTCCCTCTATCATCAGGAGTTCGACGGTGTCGGTCGTGATGTAGGCGTTACCCTTGAAGTGGCGGTAGTCGTTCCCTTTCGGGGTCACTTCGAGCATGATGCAGGGGCGCCCCTCGATGGTGGCGGTCCCCGAGACGCGGAAGTCGTAGTGCTCCGCGCTCTTGTCGTCGAAAAGCGGCCAGAACGGCTCTATCTCAGTGGTGTCGTAGTCGCCCGGATCAAGTTTCTTGCCGTTCTCCTCGTGACTGATGACGGTGCTGTCGGGTTCTTTGTAGAAATATTCCTTTTTCCGCACGACGGTGCGGGCGGTCGAGAGGAGTTCGCCCGTCTCGGGATCGTAGGTCTTGGTCGTGAAATCGCGGGTGGTCTCGAACCCAGTGTATTTTTTGTAAATGGGGGCGTATTTCGCCCGCAGTTTCGAGACGAGCGTTGGGGTGTCGGGCAGTTCTTCGGGGACCTGTGCGCAGAGCGGCAGGGCGAGGCAGGTGAGGACGACGATGACGAGCAGGACGCGCAAAAGGACACTCCGCAAAAAAACCGTCGCGATTATAGCGGCTCTGTTGCGGGAGGCAAGAAAAGAAGAGCCCGGGTGATTGACAAAAACATCGTTCGGTCTTATCCTGCCTCTGTTCTGATGAGCGGAGAGCCAGATGCGCTTTTTTTATCTCATGATCCTTGTCGTCGGTTTCATCGGTGCCTGCGACGGCGGCGCTGTCAACGGGGAAAAGGACGACAAGGACGTAACCGACATAGAGGACGGGACCTTTGATCAAGATATCGTCGAGGTGGAGGACGACCTGCTCCCCGATGACGATGGGCCGGTACCGCAGGCGCTCGAAGGTCCGGTGATAACACTGAACGACAATGATAAGGCGCCTCTCGCGGCGGTCGGCACACTCACGACCGATATTCCGGCCGTGGTCCGCGTCACGATAACGGCGGGCGACGAGAGCCGCGTTGCCGAGGTGCTGGGCGAACCGGCGGTCGAGCACCGGTTCCCCGTACTGGGGCTCTTCCCGGGCGTCAAGAACAGCATCGCCGTCGCGGTACGCGCCCCTGACGGGCCGTGGGCCACCGTCGGAGACCCGGTCACGCTCGATGCTCCGGCGCTTCCCGATGATCTTCCGCCGATCGATATCACCGTGAACACGCCGGATCGTCGCGAGCAGGGATGGACGCTTCTCAACATCTCTCACTCGACAGGCACCGCGCTGGTCGATTTCACCTACGGATGCCTCATCGTCGCTCTTGATAGGGAGGGGCGGGTCGGCTGGTACTTTCGTGACGGCGGTGATTGTTACGATTTCGGCCGGTTCAGCGATGGTCGCATGTTCGTCCAGTTCACCAAGCGGATCATCGCGCTCGACATGCTCGGCACGGTGAGCGCCGCGTGGCACCCGGTCGGCGAGGCCGCGCCCTACACCTTCAGCGTGCCGATAGCGGTGGACGATTTTCATCATGTGGTGACCGAACTGCCTTCGGGGAACATCGCGATACTCGCGAACGAAAGGCGGGATATCGCCGACTGGCCCACGAGCGAGACCGATCCCGATGCACCGCTCGCCGATACCGGCATACGGGCCGACGAGATCGTCGAGTTGACCAAGGAGGGGACCGAGGTCGGGAGATGGAAACTCTTCGATATCCTCGATCCGTACCGTCTCGGATACACCTCCATCCGGATGTTCAAGCAGTGGAGTCATGCCAACGGTCTGCTGTACGACGAGAGCGACGATTCCTTCATCGTGTCTAGCCGCAACCAGTCGGTGCTCCTGAAACTGGGCCGTGCCGACGGTCAGTTGAAATGGCTGCTCGGGCCGCACGATAACTGGAAGGAGCCGTGGAGCGATCTTCTGCTCGCGCCGGTCGGTGAACCGTTCGTGTGGAACTATTACCAGCACGGGCCGATGCTTCGCGCCGACGGGTCGGTACTGGTGTTCGACAACGGCGCCTACCGTGCCTTCCCCTACGAACCGATGTTCCCGGCGGAGGATAACTGGAGCCGCGCCGTGATATTCTCGGTCGATGAGACGGCGCGCACCGTGACGCAGGTCTGGGAGTGGGGGAGCGACATCGGCGAGAAGATATATGCACCCTACCTCGGGAATGCCGCGGAACTCCCGGCGACCGGCAATGTGCTCGTCGTGTTCGGCGGTATCACCCACGGACCCGACGGTCAACCGACCGACGACCTGCTCGATTGCAAGGTGTCGGCGCGCGTCATCGAGGTCACCCCTGGAGAGGGGGCATCGGAAAAGGTGTTCGACATGGGGATCAAGGATACGGATGAGGGCCTGCAGGGCTGGCGTATCTATCGCGGTGATCATTGGCCGTCGCTCTACGCCGGAGCACAGTGAGATGGCGCCGTTCCGCCGCCGACATCTTCTCGGGGCGACCCTGCTCCTCATCGCGCTCGTCGCCTGTGAGCCGAAAGAAGATACGCTGGCGGTCGGCGAGGGGTTCGACGCCTTCTCCGAGGGGGCCGATCTCGTACTTTGGGGTGCTGATCACGAGCGAAGGGATATCGACGGCAAGGGGTTCGAATGCGCCGGAGGGGGAATGACCTGCCGTCGTATCTTCGTGGCCCGATTCAAGAAGAATTTCGAACGGACCGCCTTTTTCTTTCAGGAACATCCCGTGACCGATATCGCCGCGACCCTGACCGCCCGCACGGCAGGGGGGTATCTGCTTGCGACGACGCGGAAGCGCTGGCTGCACGGTGAGGAGGAAGAGGACCTGCGGCCTCTGTTCGACATGTTTTTCACGGAGTTGTCGGCGGGACTTGAAAAAGGCAAGGAACTGGATGTCATTTCGAGCGGCGCCGACGAACTTCATGCCGGGATCGCCCTGCCGTCTGGTGAGTTGTGGGTCGCCGGTCTGCGCGACGGGGCGTTATTCCTTCGGCGTCACTTATCGGTGAATGATCCGGACGGGGAGGAGTTCTCCTTTTCCGGAGGAACGGGCGGTCGCGTCGTGTTCCTCGCCGGTGCCGCGGGGACGATCCATCTGGTCCGCTGGTTCCCCGGCGCCGGGTTCCGGTATCTCGCGGTGAACGGCGACGGCACGGTCCGCGACGCGCTGACGGTGAACGGCGAGTCGCTCGCCGCTGATCCGCTGACCGGCGATCGCGGTATACCGGCGCGCATCGTCGATGTCTATCTTCACTGGCTCGGCGATGACGGCGGGATCTACCGGTTCGTCGGTACGCCCCTTCCCGCCTTGGAAACGGTCTCTATGCTCGATACCGGTCTCCTGTCGGGGCAGCGCGATTTCGGCGTCATCGGATCGACGCTCTATGTGTACGGCACCAACGACCGCGTTTCGAATGTCGAGGGGTGCGCGTACGGCGCATCGACCCAGTTGCACGAAATGGAACTGGTGTTGGAAAAGTACGATCCGCAGTACGGGAAACTCTGGGAGGATCGAGACACCGAGAACGCGACGTACCGGGCCATAGCGGTCATCGCGCGCGGAGCGGAACGATCCTTCATCTTTCAGAAAGGGAGCGATATCCTCGTCAGGCCGACCGACTGACCGCCTACGCGAACACCTTGCGGCCCATGAAGCGGAGCCGCCAGACGCCGAAGAGCGCCTCTTTGAATATCTTGCCGCTCATCTTCGAAACACCCAGTTCGCGGTCGGGGAATACGATAGGGTATTCCTTGATGTTCGCGCCGACCAGTTTGGTGCGGAACGACATCTCTATCTGAAACCCGAAACCGGAGAGTTTGAGGTCGCCGGTGATGACCTTTTTCAGCATGTCGGCGCGCCAGCATTTATAGCCGGCGGTGACATCGTTCTGCTTGAGACAGAGGATGGTGCGGGCATAGAGACTGCCGCCGCGCGAGATGATACGGCGCGAGAGATCCCAGTTCTCGGTGCCGCCGCCCTTCACATAGCGCGACCCGATGACCACATCGGCCCCGTTGTCTATCTCCTCGATGAAATGAGGGAGGTATTTGGGCTGGTGCGAGAAATCGGCATCCATCTGGACGATGATGTCGTACCCGCCTTCGATGAGCCGCTGGAACCCGTCAATGTAGGCGGCGCCGAGCCCCTTTTTCTCCTTGCGGACATGGAGTTTCATCCACGGATTTTCCTGTTGGAAGCCGCGCACGATATCGGCCGTGCCGTCGGGCGAACTGTCGTCCACCACGAGTATGTCGGCCGTCGGCAGGGCGCCCCGCACCGCCTGCGCGATGGCGAGGATGTTCTCCTTCTCGTTGTAGGTCGGGATGCATACCGCGATCTTGTGGGACATGGGATCACCTCTCGAAAAGAACGGAGAAGTATATACGGGGAAAAGGCGCCGAAGCAACATATTTCATCGCTGGCGGCTCTTTTTTTGACATTTTCGCCGCTTGCGGGTATCCTCTCCGGCGTAGGATATTGTTTTTTCAACCTATAGGAGGGAACGATGAACATCGAAAGAAAAGACCGTCTCGAGATGACCGGGTTCTTGGCCAATGTCAAGATAGACGGCATCTACAACACCTTCCCGCTCGTGGACATCAACGAAGAGGGCATCGGTATCCATGTCCCGGTCCAGTTGCCGGTCAAAGAGGGCGACCAGTTCGAGATCCGCTATGACATCATCGACGAGAAGTACGGTAGTTTCGACACGAAGGTCAATTACCTCATAAAGAAGGAAGGCGTCGCCGGCACCGGTATCGTCAGGCGCATCCTGCCGGTCAATGATAAACTTAAACTGGTCGGTCTCAAGATGGACTATATAGCCGACGAGGCGAAAGAGGCCAAGGAAAAGGTCAAAAAGGCGCGCGAGATAATAAAGAAACTCAACGACTTCCCGAAATCCTATATAGAATTCGGGTTCCAGGTCGAAGAGCAGGCGCGCGATCCGCGGCTCCGCGGTTATCCGACCTTCGAAGGGGTCATCGCGACCGAGAACCACATGCTCAAGTTCCTCGTGGACGCCGAGTACGAATATCTCTTCCTCGATAACGATTATGTCTCCATCAAACTGCCCATCAGGGGACCGAACGGTGATTTCTTTGTCATTCAGGGTCATGTCAAAGAGAACCACATCTTCAATATGTACAAAAATCTCATCAGTGTCGAACTCGATGTGTGGGACAAGAACGATCAGGAACTCCTGAAACGCGAACTGACCCGCCACAATATCGAAAGCGAGGACATCCTCCGCTTCCCGCGCTGATCGGTCGATCAGGCTCGCGTCCTCACCGGATAGACTTTTTCTTTATTCCTTGCAGAAATCCCTGCTGGTGCCGATGGTCACGACATCCTGAAAATCGCCGGTGATGCTGTACTCGTCGATCTTCACGCGGAATATCGCCACGGCCGGATCGCGGTAGAACCGTTCGAGACGGGGAAAGCGTTTGATGAGGAGCGCCGCATACTTTTCGCGGTCATCCACCAGTTCATAGGCGGTGCCGTGGGCCGTCACCGAAAATGCACGGTGCGTGTCGTCCTCTTCGTTCCGGTGGTCCGATACATTGAAGGCGTTCTTGCCGTTCTTCTTGAGATTCTTGTATTTGCGGGTGGTTCGCGGCGTCCCGAAAAAGAGGCAGTGAAGATCCTTCGAAAAGGTGTAGCAGACAAGACTCGTGTGGAGTTCGTCCCCGGTGTCGGTAGCAAGCGTCGTGAATCTCTGGGCGCCGAGCACATCGATTATCTTGATGAGCGCCGCCTGTTTAGATATAGCCATCGGTTCACTCCTTCCATGGTCCGATCGATGATACCGTAGAGTAGATGTTATTGCAAATTTACTCGATCTGAAAGCGCATCGTTGGTCGTTTTTCTTTCTTGCAATCGAAAGGTCGCGCGTTACAATGCGATGACCGGAGCATGGAGGATAGGATAATGAAGAACGCGTCAGTATTCCTTCTTCTTTTCTTTGTCGCGAGCATCTTTTCCTCCTGCGCTGGTAGTCGTGTTCTGGGCTCGGACGGTGATGCGGTGCCCGACCAGGATAACGGTGGCCCGGAAGAGGGGAGTGTCTGCGCGGAAGAGAATGCCATGCGTTGTCATGGGAACGAGGTGATGCAATGTGACGGCGAGATATGGGTCGTTATCGGTGATTGTGCCGATTACGGCATGGAATGTTATGAGTACGGCGATGAGGCGGTATGCACCAACAATGTTCCCGACGGTGACGCCGATGAATGGCCCGAGCTCGACGGGGATATTGATGAATATGTGCCCGCCTGCGGCAACGCCATCATCGACACATGGGAGGAATGCGACAGCAGTGGGGTCGCTTGTACGACTATCGACAGCGTCACCTATAGCGGCGGCATGGCCGACTGTCTGGAGGACTGTACCGGGTACGACACCAGTGACTGCCAGATGGCCATACCTCCCTGCAGCCTTGACGCGACCTTTCTTGACGCGATGCCGTCAGAGTGGGATGCCTTCTTCAACCTGCGCATGATCGGTCTCATCAACGACCCGAACACGATGAGTCTCGACGCGGCCTTCCTTGTCGATCTCGGCGCGACGCTCAAGGGGGCGACCTACGATCTGGGCGATACGCAGGGGTACTATCTGCGTGATGCGGTGGAAACGAACGGCGGCTCGTCCGTTCAAACGGTCATCGCAACGGGGCTCGGCAACCTGACTTGGCCCGTTTCCGGCCAGTTGGCCTCGTTGTGGGTCGGCCAGTTGTACGCCGCCGTGGACGACCTCATGGACTACAAGTCGCAGGCGGCGAACGAGGGGGTCGGCGGCGTCACGGTCGAAGGTTCCTTCAAGATGACCGTATTTGAAATATGGATAGAGATCATCGGCTCCTCTCAGGTGACCCGCATGGAATGTGTGCGCGGCATTTCGGCGATGAACGGCGACGGGACGGCCTATGAAGGCTCGCGGTTCGTTTGCGTCGACAACAACACCGAATGGGCGATCGGCGAGACAATGAAGATGATGGACTACGCGCAGATGCTCGATCAGGATGCCGATATCCTCGCTGTCCTCAACGAGGGACTTGCCGAGAACGATCCTGACTACCGTGCCGATGTCTGTCAGTGCTGGGAACAGGACGGGACGACCCTGATGAACTGCGATGACATGAGAATAGAGTTCGGGCTATAGGATCACTCAGCGTAGAAGACGCCGCGGAGGTCCTCGGTGGTCGATATGGGGCCGTCTTTGCGGTAGGAGACCGCTTTCCACTGGTAGTACATGCCCGCTTCAAGCGCCGGTCCTTCGTAGGGGACCTCGACCGTTTCTGATCCACTGACCCCGTCGATATCCTTTTCCCAGACCAGATCGCCGTAGATGTTGTAGACCTTGAGATTGTAGGCGTCCTCGCTCGAATCGTCGGCCCACTTGAAGGTCGGGGTGCCGCTGACCGCCTCCGGGGTGGAGCCGCCGGGCGATACCATCGCAAGCGCCTCGGTTATCTTGAAACTGTCGAGCGTCTTTGTCGTGGCGGTGATTGTTATCTCGAAGTGGACGATCTGCGTCCCGGCGATGTTCGGGTCGGGGTCGCGCACGAGGCCGTCGTTCTCGTAGGCGGCCAGCACCACATACTTTCCTTCCGGTACGTCGGTTATCTCGAAGGCGCCGTTGATGTTCGGCGCGGCGGGCGGTTGGGGGGCGCGCAGACCGGGGGCGACCACGCCGGTCACGAGCGTTTCGTGAAAGGTCGATTCGGGGATGAGGACCACCGAGGTCTTCGAGCCGCCCGGGGCGTTGACGATGTTGACCGATCCGCTCACGGAGCCGCCGGCGAACTCTTTGGCGGCGAGCGTGAGGCCGGTGATGTCGGTCGCGGCGACCGTCACCGTCTTCTTCTCGCAGTAGACGCCTCGTTTGTATGCGGCCAGTTCGTAGTTCCCCGGCGCCACGTTGAAGATGGTGAAGTTCCCTTTTTTGTCGGCGTAGTTGTAGGGACACGGCGGTGCGGCGCATTCGGCCACGATAAGTACGCCGCCGAAGGGGTTCGCGAGTTTGCCGTTGATCGAGGCACGTCCTTTTTCCTCATCCTTGACCGGCAGGAGGCCGATATCGGTCAGTTCGGAGGAATATTCCCACGCGCTCGATGGCAGGTCGGCCGTTTCGGGGTCGAACTGCGTGAGTGTCACTGGCAGGGCGGGACGCATGAGCGAGGGGTAGGGAATGTGGTCGTCGGCCGATGCGTAGAGCGTGTAGATGTCACCGGTCGCCGGGTCGCCGTGGCTGTTGCGCGGCACCGCTATCTCGATGGTCCACGAGCCGTCGGCCGCCGTCTTTACCACATCGGTCGCAATGCCGTCCTTGGTGTTCTGCGCCATCACGAGCGCATCCTTGATGGCCGCATCGGTCTCGAGGTCGAACACCTTCCCCTTCAGATAGACCTTTGTCACGCAGGCGGTGCGATTTTCCTGATCGGTTATCCCTTCGCAGACATAGCCGTCATCGCAGGCGTCGGCGGCGAGCGGGTCGCAGGCATCGGTGCAGTAATAGTCGCCCTTCACCCGATCGAAGAGGCACACGCCGTCGTCGGCGCATTCGATCTTCGTCGGGTCGCATGTCCCCGCCGTGTTCTCATCCTTTTTCTCGCAGGCGACAAAAGACAGCGCAATGAGCGCGAAAAAGAGTACGCGATTCATGGCCTCCTCCTTTTTCACCATGGCATACCGACGTAAAATATCCCTTTGAGGTCCTCCGATGTCGAGATGGGGGCCCCCGACTTGAGCGAAGTGACGCGCCACTGGTAATAGCCCGCGAGCGGATCGCCGTCGTACGGCTCTTCCAGTTGCGTCACGCCGGTCGCGCGCGGTACCGTCTTTTCCCAGACTATCTTCCCGTAGGCGTTGAAGAGTTTGAGGTTATAGTGGGTCTCGCTCGAATCGTCCTTCCAGATGAAGACGAGGTTCACCGCGTCAACCTGTTCGGGACCGAGCGCGCCCGGGAAAACGATGTCTATCGCACGGGTCACCTTGAAATTGTCTAGAGAGAGGTCCCAGATGTCACCGACCGCCGGCATCTCGAGATGAAGCACCTGCGTTCCCGCGATGTTCGGATCCGGGTCGCGCACCAGCCAGTCATTCTCGAACGCGGCGAGCACCACATACTTCCCCGCCGGGATGCCGGTTATCGTGTAGGCACCGCTGATGATCGGCGCTTCGGGCGGTTCGGGGGCGCGCAGGCCGGGGATGATCTCTCCCTTGTCGAAGCCGGGGATAAAGGTCTCCTCGGCCATCATCACGACGCTTGTCGTGAGCCCGCCGCCGCCGTCGACGATGTTGACCTGCCCGGTTATCGAGCCGAGTTCCGGTTCGGTGACGAGTTCCAGCAGAAGATCGGTGATGTCGGCATCGACCACCGTGACCGCGACCGGCGTGAAACTGATGCCGCTTTTCAGAGCCGCTATCTCGTAGTCGCCCGGCAGGACATTGTAGATAGTGAAATCGCCCTCGGCGCCGGTGTAGGTGTAAGGGCACGGTGCGGTCGCGCAACGGGCGATGACCAGCACACCACTCGTCGTCTCGGAAAGAGATCCCGACACGATGAACCCGCCTTGCGCCTCCTCGGCGAGAGCGGCGAGCCCGATGTCGAGGAAACCGCTCGATACATAGTAACCGTCGCCCATGAGCGTGCAGTTCTCCATGAGTATCGGCAGGGCGACCTGCCCCGGTCCGGGATAGGGGGCGTGGTCCTTGGCGGCGGCCCGCATGATATAGACCTCGTCCGCTAGCGGCATCCCGTTGCGTTGCCGAATGAGCGAGAGCGGTATCGCGTAGTGGCCGGTGCTATCGGTCACCGACACATCGGTCGCCGAGCCGTCCTTCTGGTCCATCGCGCTGACGCGCGCTCCCTCGATGGCCGGGTAACCGATCTCATCGAGGTCGAACACCCGCCCCGCGATGATGACGGGAAGGAAACAGCCGCTCTTCGTGTCGCCCGCGACCGGTTCGCACCACAGTCCTTCGGGGCAATCGTCGGTCACTAGAGGATCGCAGGCGTCCTCGCAGTAGTATCCTGCCAATTGCCAGTCGTAAAGGCATATCTCGTTCCCGGCGCATCCTTCACCCGTTTCGAGACAGGTGGTCTTGGTGATGAGGTCCTCATCGGAGAGCAGGCCGTCCTCATCGGTCGGGGAGACCGCGTCGTCAACGGGAGCGTTATCGGTGACATCGGGGAGTTCACTCTCCTTTTGGTCGTTGTCGTAGACGATGGTGTCGCCGTCGTCCACCGCGATATCGTCGTTCAGCGGTAGTTTTTTGTTCTCTTCGCAGGAAAAACACAGAAGAACCGAACAGATGATAAGAAGCGATACTTTCTTCATGGGACCCCTCCTGAGCAAGAATGATCCGGAACGGAGAGATACTAGCACACTGACGGGAAGAAGTCTACCTAAAAGGGAGAGCGCCATCACGAAGCGCCATGATCGCCGCGCCGTGCGCCCCCGAAAGCGATGCGTCGTCGGAGGTCTCGACCGGATGACCCAGTATAAGCGACAGGTGGTGGCGGACCGGAACGATGCGGGAGACGCCGCCGGTCATGAAGAAGGGCGGGCGGGCGTGCAGAGGGGCGGCGAGCAGGGCCGCCATGCGTGCCGCCATAGCGGCGACCGATGATGCAAGCACGACGGGATCGGCGCCCGACGCCATGAGCGACACGATCTCCGATTCGGCGAATACCGTGCAGGTCGCCGAGAGGGGAAGCGGCTCGATATGCGCGACATCGAGTCGGGAAAAACTCTCCAGTGTGAGTCCGAGACGGGGCACCATCACTTCGAGGAATCTTCCCGCGCCGGCGGCGCATTTGTCGTTCATCGCGAAATCGCGGATCCGGCCTTCCTCAAGGATGATGACCTTGGCGTCCTGTCCGCCGATGTCTATGACGGTGGCGGCGCCGGGGAGTCGACGCAGGGCGCCGATCGCGTGGCAGGATATCTCGGTCGCGGTACGACGCACCCGCCCTTCGATCGCGGCCCGTCCGTAGCCGGTCGCCGCGGAGGGAAGATCGTCGGGCAGGTCGGGCGGTAGGAGGGCGCGTAGATCATCGAAGGTCCGGATCGCGTTACCGACCGTTTCGACCGTCGCAGTGTGAAGCAGGGCACCGGCGCTGTCTATCACCACCGCTTTGCCGGTGCGCGAACCGATGTCAAAACCTGTTGCGGCGGGGGTGTTCATGGGGTTACGCTGGTCTCACGGTTTTGTGGGCGGCTCGATGACGACCCGTTTCTTCACCTTGCGTGACCGGTCGCCCTGCTCAGATTCTTCCTGAATGATGTGGTATTCGACCGTCCGGCGGGGCGGCGGCGCGGACACCTTTTTCGCCCGGTCTTGTCCGGCGGTATCGGGCGTATCGAAATCGGGCATCGGGAGCGCGTCGGCCGGCTCATCCGAAAGTCTGGTCATGCCGGCGAGGGCGACGGCGTCGAAAAAGGTCTGTTCCCAGCCCCTGTTCGTTTCGTTGCTGGAAATGCGGACGCGGCTGGTCACTCCCGATCCGTCAGCCCACAGGAGGGCGGTGGCCGGAAGCAGGGTGAGAAGAAGAAGAACGGAGCGCATCGGGTCAGATCCTCCGCTTGGGAAGCCGGTACATGGCCATGGTGAGCATCTTCCCGTTCGAGGTGAGGGTGATGCGGTGCTCGTGACGCCAGTCCCCGATATCGGCGCGGGTCCGTATCTCGCGGATCCCCGGCTTCTCGACCGTCACCATAAAGGGTATGGAATTGATTCCCTCGTTGAAACGACCTTTCCATGTATGGGAACGGGCGTCGGCTATCTCGCGGTAGTCGCTGTGAAAGACCACCCCCTCGTCGAGTTCAATGGTCACCGTGACCTCCGCGATGGGGTGGACGGCAAGGTATTCAAGGTCTATTGAAAGCGGCGTGTCGGTCGAGACCTCTTTCTGGGTCACCAGTTGCGGCTGCGGCGCGTCCTCGTGGAAATAGAAAAAGGTCACCGCGCCGACCGCGAGCAGGAGAAGCGCCGCGAGAAAGCCCAGTTCGAGACGGCGGAACCGTATCTGCGGCAGGTAGCGGTACCACGAGGGGTGCCCCGCCCGCTCGCGGAGCCGTTCGCGGAGCCGTTCATTGAAAAGCGGCGGTGTGTCGATCTCCTGCGGGACCAGTCCGCCCTTCAGGATGCCGATCGCGGTGTCCGATGCCGCGAGATGTGCGCGGCATTCGGGACAGACAGCGGCGTGCTCCTTGAGAAAGAGCGCCTCGTCACGCTCCAGATCGCGCCCCATGGACGCGGCGACGAGTTGAATGGTCCTTTCACATGGCTTCATGGCGACCTCGCATCATATAAAGTGTTCTTTTCTTTTTCGCACCAGTTCCGAGAACTTCTCGCGGGCCCGCATCAGCCGGGTCTTGAGGGCGCTCATCGATATGCCGAGCAGTTCCGCCGTCTCATCGTACGGCTGTTCCCGGATGTCTATCATGACGATCGCCTCGCGGTATTTGGGAGGCAGGAGCGCGACCAGTTCGAGCACCTTGGCGCGCCGTTCGGCGGCTATGAGCGATTCGGCCGGGCCGGGATGGTCGCTCGGCAGGCGGGAGACCGTCTCGTCGTCGCCTTCCTGCCGGATCGGTCGCGATCGGAGCGCGACGCGGTAATTCAGGAATTCGTTGTGGACGATGCGCCACAGCCAGGTGCCGAACGAACTGTCGCCGCGGAACCGGCGGATGTTCACGAAGGCCTTGATGAAGGCCTCCTGCAGGACATCGGCGGCATCGGCGTGGTTGCCGCCGCTCATGGCGAGTGCGAACGAATAAAGGCGCGGCCGTTCAGCCATGATAAGTTCCTCGAAAGCCCGAATATCGCCGCCGGCCGCCCGTGCGGCCAGTCCCTTCTCTTCGCTGTTCCGGGTCTCGCGCCCCGTCATCGCATGCATATCCTCTATCGGTTTTGACAGTTGCCGCTGTTCCGATGTTACGAAAAAGAAAGGACACTGCAACTTTCGGTGAAAAATATCCCGTCACGGTGGAGCGGGGGCTAGGGGAGTGGTGCGCCGAGGAAGTGTTCGGCCACCAGATAAACGGCGATGAAGATCATGAAGAGTACCATCGCGGGCACTACACGAACGATGTCCTTCACGGGCGGTCCCTCCGTAACATCCTCTCGCCCTTATGACAGGCGCCGCCTGCCGGGGGTCACAGAAAAAATGGTTGACATCGGCGGTGGTATTTGTTAGGAACTAGACCGAAGTGTCATTTTTTTATGACAGTCATGGAGGAATTATGAGTAAAATCGTAGTCTTGGCGAAGCAGGTCCCGGACACCTCGAATATCCGGGGCAACGCGATGAAGGAGGACGGCACCGTCAACCGGGCCGCCCTGCCCACCGTCTTCAATCCCGAGGACCTGAACGCGCTCGAAACGGCGCTCCAGATCAAGGATAGGACCGGTCGCGAGGTCGTGCTCCTCACGATGGGGCCCCTCAAGGCGGTCGAGATCATCAAGCAGGCGCTCTACATGGGTGCCGACGCCGGGTATCTGCTGACCGACAAGAAATTCGCCGGGTCCGATACCTGGGCGACGAGTTATATCCTCGCCGAGGCGATAAAGAAGATCGGGGGCGTCGATCTGGTCGTCGCTGGCCGGCAGGCGATAGACGGCGACACGGCGCAGGTGGGGCCGCAGGTGGCCGAGAAACTCGGCTTCGATCAGGTGACCTATGTGACCGCGCTGAACGAGGTGACCGACACGACCGTCACCGTCGAACGGGACGGCGAATTCCAGACCGAGGTCATCAGGGCGCGATCCCCGCTCCTCCTCACCGTCACTTCGGCCGCCAATACCCCGCGCTACCCTTCGGCGCGCCAGATGCTCCGCTACTTCAAGGCCGACATCAAAGAGAACATCCCGGCTGAAGAACAGGCCGAATACGAACGGAACGGCTGGATCATCCCGACGCTCACCTTTGCCGACATCCCCGGCATCAATGAGGCGCATATCGGCCTCAAGGGAAGTCCGACCAAGGTGAACGCGATACGCGATATCGCGGTGCAGGGGGGAGATCTCAAGATGTACGACCCGCGATTGGACGGCGTCAAGGCGCTCGTCCGCGATCTGATGAAGCAGTATGTCGAGGTGCAGTCATGAAAACGGCGGTATTCATAGAAAAGCGGGCCGGCACCGAACGGCTCCGCAATGTGACGCTGGAACTCACCGGCAAGGCGGCGGCGCTCATGAAACCGTTCCACGGCGAGGTGGTCGGCATCTTCGTTGGCGATCGGCTTCCCGAGGACACCGACGAGTTGTTCAAGTACGGCATGCACCGCGTGGTCTTCTACAACAACGCGAAACTGAAGCATCTCCATTCGATAGCGATAAAACAGGTCGTCGCGCAGTTCGTGAAGCGCGAGAAACCCGACATCGTCCTCTTCGGCGCCACCCACACCGGCCGCGACATCGCGCCGCTCGTGGCCGCGCAGATACATACCGGACTCACCGCCGACTGCACCCAACTGGTGATAGACGACTACCGTGACAAGGGCAAGATACTCTACCAGATCCGCCCGGCGTTCGGCGGCAACATACTGGCCACCATCGTGACCCCCGACCATCGCCCGATGATGGCGACGGTCCGCGAGGGGGTCATGCCGTTGCCGGAGCACAAGACGATGAACCCGGTGAAGTTCGAGGAGTTCACGCCCGACTTCCGCGACGAATGGGTGCGCCATGAGTTCCTGAACATCATCCCGAAGCGGTCGAAGGTCGATCTCGGCGCCGCGAATGTCATCGTTTCGGGCGGTGCCGGAGTGGGCAACAAGGAGAGTTTCAAACTCATCTTCCAACTCGCCGAGGCGTTGGGCGCCGAGGTCGGCGCAAGCCGTGCGGCGGTCGATTTCGGCTTCATCGAGAAGGACCATCAGGTCGGCCAGACCGGGTCGGTGGTCCGCCCGAAACTCTACATCGCCTGCGGCATCAGCGGTTCGATACAGCACCGCGCCGGCATGGAGGAATCGAAGAAGATACTGGCCATCAACAAGGATCCCGACGCGCCGATATTCGGCATCGCCCACATGGGGGTCGTCGGTGACCTGCGGGAGATAATCCCGCTCATGATCAGATACCTGAGGGAGGAAGGCTAATGTCTGGAGCAAGCACGAACAAGAACAACTTCTATACCGCGGACCGGAAGTTCTATCTTTCGCAGATAGATCTCACCGATATCGTCAGGGACCTTGAGAACGGCTATACGGACAGCGGCCCCACCGCACTGCGTTCCTACGAGGAGGCGCAACGGTGGTACGACATGGCGCTTCGCAATGTCGGTGACATCTGCGCCAACTTCATCTGGCCGCGCGCCGAGGCGGTCGACGAGAAAGGCGCCTCGTTCAAGGACGGCGTGGTCGAATGGGCCCCCGAGACCAAGGAGAACATGAAGGTGCTCGGCGCCGCCGGCTACATGGGGGGCACCCTGCCGCGAAAATACGGCGGGCTCAACATGCCGGTCACCGTCAATGTCGCTATCGTCGAGATGGTGTCGCAGGGCGACGCGAGCCTGATGAATCTCTTCGGTCTGCAGGACATCGCCGTCACCGTCTATAGATTCGGCAGCGAGGAGCAGAAGGACCGTGTCCTGCCCAGATTCTGTTCGGGCGAAGTGTCCGGTTCGATGGCGCTGACCGAGCCGGAGGCGGGGAGCGACCTGCAGGCGGTCACGCTCAAGGCGATAGAGAAGGACGGTCAGTGGTATCTCGACGGTGTCAAACGCTTCATCACCAACGGTTCGGGCGATGTGTCGCTGGTGCTTGCCCGATCCGAAGAGGGGTCGAAGGGCGGTCGTGGACTGTCGATGTTCCTCTACGAGCGTTACCGCGACAACAACATGATCGTGCGGCGTATCGAGCATAAACTCGGCATCCACGGATCGCCCACCTGCGAATTGCAGTTCAACATGGCGAAGGCTGAACTCGTCGGCCAGCGCAAGATGGGGCTCATCAAGTATGTCATGAGTCTTATGAACGGGGCGCGACTCACCGTGTCGGCGCAGGCGCTCGGCATCGCGCAGGCATCCTTCGACGAAGCGGTCAGATACGCCAACGAACGGGAACAATTCGGCAAGAAGATCATCCACTTCCCTGCGGTCTTCCAGATGCTCAAAAAGATGCAGGCCGAGATAGAGACCTCGCGGTTGCTACTCTACCGTACCAGTCTAGCGGTCGACTACTACGATATGTATGAGCGGAAGGAGCACAAGGGAGAGGATGTCAAGGCGCCATTCAAAGAGGCCAAGGCGCTCGCCGACTTCCTTACGCCGCTTTCCAAGTTCACCATCACCGAACTGGCCAACAAGGCCTCCTACGATGCGATACAGATACATGGCGGCACCGGTTACATGAAGGACTTCCCGGTCGAACGGCTTTACCGCGATGCCCGCATCACCAACATCTACGAGGGTACCACGCAGTTGCAGGTCGTGGCGGCGATAGGGACGATCACCTCCGGGCTTTTCTTCAAGTGGATGGAGGCGGCGAAAGAGATCAAGGCCGACGAACTGTCCGACGCGAAAAAGGAACTCATTCGTCACATCGCACGCTTCGCCGAGGTGACCGAGCGGATGAAGAAGGTCGAGAATAAGGACTTTCTCGATTATGTCGCCGGCTATCTCGTCGAGTTGGCATCGATCATTTACCGTCAGTACCTGTTCCTGCCGGTCGCCGAGCGGCATCCGGAAAAACGCGACCTCTTCAAGTTCTTCCGTAACGAGTCGGAGGCGCGCATCGACCATCTCATCCATCAGTGCGATCTTGCTCACCGCACCTACGGCGAGAAGATATCCGACCTCAAGAACGACCTGTTGAAAAAACACGAATAGGTTCTCCCGTTCCCTCATTGACTTCCGTCCCCGAAGGTTCTAGAATGGCCCATCCTTGAACGGAACGATGGAGGTCCGCATGCGTCATCTTTTTGCCGTTATCACGGGCGCGGCGCTGCTGCTGCTCGGCGTTTCCTGCTCCTCGGGCGGTAGCGAGTCGTGTCCCGCCGGTTACCACTGGGACGATGCGACCCACCAGTGCGAACCCGACACGAGCGAGCCCGATAACGAACAGGATATCGACACGGCGACCGACGACTCCCTGCCGGACGATGCGGTCGACGAACTCGCCGACACGCTCGTGCCGGATGACGATGTCTACACCGGCCCCTGCATCCTCGCGCGGGAAGGCGACGCGGTGGCGTTCGATGTGAAACTACACGCGGTGACCATCGGCACCATAACGGTCGGCGGCGTCGATGACGACGCCCATGTTGCGGGTGAACTGTGGGGAAAGAACGAGGCGACCGGCAGCGATTTCAAGATAGCGACTCTCGTCCCGTCGCTTTCCGGCACGGTCATCGAATTTCCCGCGGGGACCTATAAACTGTTCTACCGCGGACCCAAGAGCGCGCCGACCGATCCCGACAACACCATGGTCGACATGGACAAGAAACTGACCGTCACGGCCGCCGCGACGCTCAACATCGATCTTCCGCTCTATGTCCTGCAGGGGAGCGTCACCAAGAACGGGGCGGCCTTTCCCGCGCTTGCGGCGGGGGAGGACACGGCGACCTCGATAACCTTCACCTCCGGCAGTTACTCCTTCACCGTGCCGTATGCCGAGTTCGGCGCCTTCACCCGGGTCATGCCCGCCGGGACCTACACGGTGAGTTTTACCGGCCATCTGGCGGGCGGCGCCCCGCTCTTCACCGGCCGCGTCTACCTCGGTGACACGGCGCTGAAACTCACGGAGGCGTTGAGCGAACCGATAGATATCGTGACCACCACGGTGGCCGGCCCGGTCGTGATGGATGGCGCGACGGTGGACAGCGGCGTACTCGCCATCGTGCGCAATCCCCCCTTTGAGTCGATATCGCTCGCCCTGATATCCGATCTGGGCGCCGACCAGAACTACAGCGCCGAGGTCATCGCCAACGAGGGGATCACCTATGTGGTCACCTATCTAAGCGACATTGCCGACTATCCCTACAGTTTCCAGAAGATAGCCGAATGGAAGGATCTCGCCGCCGACAGCGGTTCGGTCGCGCTCGACATGGGGCGTATCCACGGCACCATCTCGCTTCGGACGGCGGGCGGCCCCTTCCCGGCGCTGACCTCCTGCACCGTGGACGAACCGCTTTGCACGCGCGGCAAGTTAAAAGTGATGAGCATCGCCGCCGGCACCACGACGATCAAGGACCTCGGCATATCGGGCGACGATTACGCCTACGAGGCGCTCGTTCTCCGGCGCCAGAGGGTCTGCGCCGATATCGACTGCACGACCTACGACTACGCGCCGCTCTCCTTCTCGCTCATATTCGACGGCTATTTCAACGATGTCGCCGGCATGACCAATTACCTGCCGTTCAGCGTCCGGCTGAATAACAACGGGACCGAGAATTTCCAGTTCACCGACGGCTCCGGTGGCTTTACCACCGACATGACGCTTGATCTGGTGGTCGTCCCGACGCAGGTGTCGGGCACCGTCACCTACAACGGCGCGGCGCTTCCGGAGACCGACGACGACCTGCTTTTCCTGCGCGATGTCGATACCCAGACCGAAACGCCGGTGGCGCGCCTCAAGGACCTGACGGGGGGCGCCTATTCGTTCTTTGCACCCGCCGCCTCGTATCATGTCGTCTATAAAGGTGCGTCGCTCCTCGGCTACGAACAGAAAGGGGTGGTCAACACCGATCTCACCGTCGGCGACACCGACATCACAGCCAAGATAGTAGACATAGGGACGGCGAAGATGGGACTCGACCTCACCGTGAACGGCCTGTCGCTCGCGGAACTCCTGACCGCCTACCCGGCGATAGACCGTTACGACTTCTCGGCGGCGAACGACAAGAACACGCTCGGCTCGTCCGTCATCACCGCGACGCAGGCCGAGCCGCATCCCTTCTTTCTCGTGCTGAGAAGCCCCAGTTGGGACCTCTACCTCAACCTGCATGTGAAGGAGGGGAGCGACGATTCGATATTCCGTTTCCCGATAGCGCAACTGGTCGATGTGTCGGCCGACACGGTCGTGCAGGGCGATCTTAAGGCGGTCGCCTTTACCGGCAACCTCACGGCGAACGGTGCCGCGGTCACCGGGGCCGCCTCGTCGCGCGGCTTCATCGAACTTTCGGGGACCGGGAGCCGCGCCAAGGCCTTCTTCCCGCCGATCGGTACGCAGGCGACGCGGTTCTTCCTCGCACCGCAGACCTACAACACGCCGACCCCGCAGATCACCGTTGACGACGGCTTCGATGTCTCGCTGAAGATAGATGCCCCCTGCATATTGGTCGAGGAGTAGGGGATGGACGGGTACCTTTCGCTCGTCCAGTTCTTCTTCGCCCGGTATTCCTTCCTGGCCTTCCCGGCGCGTATGCTGGCGGTTATCATCGTCGCCTACCTGCTTTTCTTCATCGGTCGCCACTACATTCTCAAGGCGATCGGTTACATGGTGCGCCGCAGTTCTATCGATTGGGACGACCTGCTGTTCGAAAAAAAGGTGTTCCACGCGCTCATCCATCTCATACCGATACTGGTCGTCCATAACGCCGCCTACGCCTTCGGCGGGCTCGAAGCGGCGGTTCGCCGCCTTACCTCGGCCGCCATCGTGCTGGTCATGGCGCTATTTTTCTCGCGGCTCGTCGCGGTCCTGCAGGCGCTCTACAACAGGACCGACGGGGCGCAGGAGCGGCCGATAAAGGGGCTGTTCCAGATACTTTCCATCGCGATCTACATCGTCGCGCTGATACTCATGGCGGCGGTGCTGATGGGGAAGTCGCCGGTGCTCATCCTGTCGGGGCTCGGCGCGATGACCGCCGTCCTGATGCTGGTGTTCAAGGACGCCATACTCGGGTTCGTCGCGAGTCTGCAGATGAGTGTGAGCCACTCCATACGTGTCGGCGACTGGATATCGGTGCCCCAGTATGGCGCCGACGGCGAGGTCGCCGATGTGTCGCTCTACGCGCTTCGGGTCCGCAACTGGGACAATACCATCACCTCGATACCGACACAGAAGTTCCTTGAAGACTCCTTCACCAACTGGCGCGGTATGAAGGAGAGCGGTGCGCGCCGCATCAGCCGCTCCATACCGCTGGACATGAACTCGGTGCGCTTCCTGAGCGAGGCGGAGATCGCGGCGATACGGGCCAATGAACTGGTCCGGCCGTTCCTGCCCGACGAGCCCGCCCCCGGCCCGGTGACCAATCTGACGCTCCTGCGCCGCATGTTCCTGAACTATCTGCGCTCCCGTGCGGGACTGCGACAGGACCTCACGCTCATGGTGCGGACGCTCGATCCGTCACACACCGGCGCGCCGCTCCAGATATACTGCTTCGCGGCGACCACCGTGTGGGAGGACTACGAGGCGATACAGGGGGAACTGATCGAACATCTTATGGCGCTGGCGCCGATCTTCGGCCTGCGCATCATCCAGATACAGACGGACCCGCGATCTCCGACGTGATCATTTCGTATAGACCGCGCTCGTCATCGCCGGAACGGTGACCGTTATCTTGCCTCCCGACACGGCGGCGGTGTTGCCCGATATCTCGTCGGTGAGCGTGCCGGTGAGCGTTGTGGAGAGTTGCCGCTGGGTCTGTGCCCCGCGGTTGAGTATCACGATGGCCTCGTCGGCGCCGCTTTTCATCCGGTAGGCCCAGAGGTTCGTTTCACTGATGAGCGTCGTGCGGATCCCGGTGCGGAGCGCCGGATGCGCCTTGCGGGCCATGCCGAGTTTCTTCAGGTGAGCGAGCGTCGCCCGCTGATCGGTCGAAAGCGATGGCTCGAACACCATCATGCGCCGGTTGTCGGGATCTTCGCCCCCCTCCATGCCGATGTCGTCGCCCTGATAGATGAGCGGGATGGCGGGCGAGGTGAGGAGGAAGGTCTGCGCCATCCGCAGTCGGGCGTGGTCGCCGCCGGCGAAGGTGAGGGCACGGGTCACATCGTGGTTGCCCATGAAGTTCGACATGATCGCGCCGTTCCAGCGGTCGGTGTAGTAGGTGTCGTTCGCGGCGACGAAAGAGGCCAGTTCGTTCATCCCTCGCGAATGCTGGAGCAGGATGTCGCGCACCTGAAAGTAGAGCGGGAAATCGAACTGCCCGTCGAGTTTGTCGGCGCCGACATATTCGGCTATCTTCATCTTGTCGCCGTCGAAGGTCTCGCCGACGGTGTAGAACGGGATGCCGGTGGTCACGATATCCTGTTCGATGCGACTCCGCGTGCCGGTCGTGAAGCCCATCACCATGTGTTTGACCGCGTCCATCCGGAAACCGTCGAAGTCGTATTCGTGGACCAGCCATACCGCGTGGTCGAGTACCAGATCGAGCAGTTCCTTGTCGCGGTAATCGAAGTCGGGCAGATAGTCGGTGAACCAACATTCGATCGGGGCGTCCCAGCCGCAGTTGTAGCCGCCGTTCACATTGGGCGTCTTCCCGTCGGGCGCCATGTTGAACCAGCCGTCGTTCTTATGCTCTATCCACAGCGGGCTGTCGGTGTGGACATGGTTGGCGACGAGATCGATGAGAACGCGGATGCCCTTGGCGTGCGCCTTCTGCACCAGTTCGCGCAGTTCGGCATCGGTCCCGAAATGGTCCTCCAGCGGCGAGGAAAGACCCGACAGCGGGTCGGTGTCGGTCCAACCGGTCGCGATCGGCCAGTAGGAATGGTAGGCCGCGTACTGATAGTTGTCGTTCATCCCTTTACCCGACTTCGCGGTGTTCTTGACCGGCGAGGATATCCAGAGCGCGTTCACCCCGAGGTCGGTGAAGTAGTCGCCATCCAGTTTCTCGATGATGCCGGCCCAATCACCGCCCATCCAGTTGCGGATCGCGTCGACCCCGGCGATCGGCTGATCGTTCAGCGCGTCACCGTTCAGGAACCGGTCGTTCATGATCTGGTAGAGAAAGGCGTCGCGCCAGTCGAACGGCGTCGTCTCGACCCAGAGCGGCACATAGAGCGGCTCTATCGGCGCCCCCTTGCTGTTTTTGGCGCGGAATAGATAGGTGTATTTCCCCTTCTGCGCGATACCGCTTTCCGATATCGTGACGGTGTTCGCGGTCGGATCGTAGGTGAGCGTCGCGGTGATATCGACGCCGTTCAGCGTCACGACGCTCTGCGCGAGATCGAGTTCGTCGGTGCCGACATAGCGGACGGTGAAGGTGTAGGCGTCGCTTCCCTGCACGACCGCGCCGTCGAGGAGGAGCACTCCCGCCGCATTGACGCAGTAGTGGGTGCCGAGGTCGCACTCTTCGTCGCTCTCGCAATCGGCCTTCATGTTACAGCGGCCCGGAAGCGGTTCGCAGAGATCGATGGCGCACGATTCCCACTCGGCGCACGAGACGCCGCCGCAGTCATCGCCGCCGCCCGATATCGTCGCGATGCCGGGCGTTATCGCACCGGAGGTTATCCTGCCGTTCAGGTCGCAATAGTACCAACTCGCCCCCTCATTCAGAGAGTAGCGATAGATATAGTTGAACAGCCCGGTCTTCGCGGTCGGGAAGTCGGTCATGTATTCGTGATTGTTCCCGAAATCGCCCGCGCCGGTGATATTGAAATCGGCATCGACCCATACGAGGTCGGTCTGGATGATGGGGTAGGTGAGCGTCTTTACGCCGTAGCCCAGTTGCGCGCTCACGCCGGCGTTCTGCGGCTTGCCGCCGTCGGTGATGCCGCCGATGTAGAGTTGACTGTAGGTACGGGTCGGCGCGTCGCCCACCGTCGCCTCGATGGCGGGGGGCCACTGCACATTGCACCAGTCGATCTTCGTCCCGGTGTCGGCGATGCAGGTAAGCCCGGTCGCCATGAAGCCGTCGGGGCAGTTGCACAGCGGCGTCACACCGCTCGTCGAACAGACGCCGCCGTTACCGCAGGTCACCGCCAGACAGGGGTCGGCGATGCAGTCGTGGGCAGCCGTGTCGCATATCTCGTCCTCGCCGCAGTCATCGCTCTTTTCACAGCGACCCTCTTTCAGGATGCAGTCACCGCCGGAACATTCCTTCCATTCATCGCAGGTGACCGTTGCGCAGGGGTCGGTCACCGTGTCGCCGTCGGGGATCAGTTGATCATCGTCAGGCGTCTCGCCGGGCAGACATTCCAGCCCGACCGCGTGATAGTTCTCATCGCAGTCGCAGAACACCTCGTCACCGTAGCCGTAGCCGCTTGTGCACTCGCCGTGGCCCGAACAGTCGATCCCCTCGCAGGGATCGTGGTAGACGCAGGTATGGTCCTCGCACGCCTCGTTCGGCCCACAGTCGTCCTTGTCGTTGCATTTCCCCGGGAGCGGGTCGCAGGAGCCGTTCACGCAGCTCTCCCACTCGTCGCAATCGACCCCCTCGCACGGATCGGTGTCGGCGATGCACTCAAGGAGACCGTTCGGGTGATAGTTCTCGTCGCAGATGCAGACGGCGCGTCCGCTCGTCGCATCGCAGGTGCCGTGGCCGGAGCAGTCTATCCCGTCGCAGGGACCTTGCGTGGCGCTCTTGTCGCAGGCGACGACGAGCAGAAGGAAAAAAAGCGCGATAACGGTGACGATAGGGACGCGCATGAGGGGCCTCCGTTGCGGTGACGGCCTATTGTCGCCGGAACGGGTGTCGGTGTCAAGAGGAAGATGTCAGAAGAGGTCAGCAGTCGCGCTCGTTGCAGGTCTCGTCGCCCGACTTGTCCTCGGTCGCGATATCGCAATTGCCGTTCTGGTTGAGGTCCCAGCACTCGAAGGTGGAGGGACCGCTCGTTCCCTGCGCGCTCCATTTGAAGTTGTCGATGATGACCAACGAATCGCGATCGCGGTCGTTGGTGTCCCATATCACGAACTTGAGCGTTATCGTCTCTCCCGGCACGACCGGCGCGGCGGTCGTGAGCCACTTGGTGCCTCCGCCCATGTCGTAGTTCGTAGCATCATAATAATACTTTTCTCCATAGCCTGTTCCTGCAAGAGCGGAGGCACCATCGGGACAGGTATAGCCGCTCTTCGCCTCGCAGACGGTGAAGAAGGCACTCGAGTTGACGCTGATGTAACTGCTGTTCTGGTCGAACGATATGTTCTTGTCGGCCGGAATGCCCGCCGCGCCGGTGTAAAGCATCGCGATGAAGAAGTCGTTGTAGCCATCGGTGTCGCAGGTCCATTTCCAGTATTCCTGCGAGAAGAAGCGGAAGTTGAACGAGAAGGAGAGGGCGTTGGTCGGCACCTTGAGTTGCAGGGTGAGCATCACCGAATCGTTCGCGTAGGTCCCGGCGGGGCAGGTGGCGCTCGTCTGTGGCAGGCCGCCGTGCGGCGTGGTGAAATCGGCAGGGGCCGAGTTAAGGTTTGAGGTCTCGTAACGATAGGTCTTCAATGCGGTGGCATCGGGGTCGTTCATGTCGCGGGCCCGGCCCGAAGAGAGGACCGCCATGGTGCCGCCGGGTACTCCGGCTGATGGCGGGGGCGGGAAGATGGCGATGTTCGATTCGTCGGTGCCGAATTGCTGTGATACCGCTATCTGGAGATTGTCTATTGAGCCGGCCCCGTTGGCGCGGGTCAGCGTCGGGGTCCCGACGATGCCCCACGAGCCGTTCAGCGCCGTGGTGCAGATGTCCATCGCGTTCACGAGGTCAAGGGCCGTTGTGCCGCTGAACTTCGCCACCGTGCTGCAGCCGGTCGGAACCTCGTCGGTCTGGTCGTTACAGTCGTTGTCGATGGTATCGCCCGTGACCTCGACCGCGCCGGGATTGACGACCGCCGGGTTCTCGCACTGGGTGGTCCTATCGCAACAGTCGTTCTCGCAAACGGTCCAGCCGTCGAGATCTTCGTCGAGCCCGTCATCGGCGTCGCCGACGCAGTCGTCATTGAGGGTGTTGCCGCATATCTCGGTGACGGGGGTCTGTTCGTCGGTACAGGAACTCCACGCGTTCCCGTAGTCGTTGCAGGTGCTGATCCCGGCGTGGCAGATGCCGACGCCTTCGGTCCCCGTGGGGCCGGTGTAGCAGGCCGTCTCTTCCTTCGGCGTACAGATACAGCCGGTGGCGCCGTCCGCGTAGCCGTCGTTGACCGTGCCGTTACAGTCGTTGTCGTCGAGGTCGTTGCAGGGGTCGTTCTCCGCGGGAAGCACCTCGCCGGAACAGGTGCTCCATGCGGTGCCGTCGGGCGAGCATTTCTTTTTGCCCGCCTTGCAGAGGCCGACATTCTCGGTCAGCGGGTCGCCGGAATAGGGGCAGGCGACCTCCTCGTTGGCGGTGCATATCACGGTGTCGGAATCGGTATCGGGCCACTCGACATCGATCTCGTCGGGATCCTCGTCGTTGAGTATGCCGTCGCCGTCGTCGACCGGGGTGTCGTTCTCGACGGGCGGGGTGTCGCCGTCGGTGATAGGGGTGTTATCGTCGACGACCGGAGCGTCGCCGTCGATCGGGATCGTGTCGCCGTCGGGTTTCGTGTCGGTCACGGTGTCGGGAAGGGCCTTTTGGTCGGTATCGACCGTTACGATGCCGTCGCCGTCATCGCCCTCCTCGTCGTTCGGCGTGCTTTTCACCTCGGAGCAGGCGAGTACGAAAAGGATCACTCCTGCCGCAAGCAGGTACAGGATGCGGGTCATGCATCACCCCCTTTCTGTTGAGATATCTTTCTTAGCAGTCGCGTTCGTTGCAGACATTATCGCCCGACTGGTCCTCGGTGGCGATATCGCAGGTGCCGTTCTTATTGAGATCCCAGCACTCGAAGGTCGAAGGACCGCTCGTGCCCTGCGCGCTCCACTTAAAGTTGTCGATGATGACGGTCGAGTCGAGTGCCTGATCGGAGGTGTCCCATATCACGAACTTGAGCGTTATCGTTTCGCCCGGGACGACCGGCGCGACGGTCGAAAGCCATTTCGTGCCGCCGCCTCTGTAATGGTCGTCCTCATCGCAGCCGCCCTCTTCCCATATGTCGAATCCGGTGCCGGCAAGCGCGGCGGGGCCGTCTGAACAGATGTAGTCGGTGCCGCCGCACCCGCTCCCGTCCTCCTTGCTCGTGCAGACCGTGAAGAACTGCTCGGAGTTGACGCTGATGTATCTGCCGTTCGAATCGAACGATATATTCTTGTCGGCCGGGATGCCCGTCGCGCCGGTGTAGAGCATCGCGATGAAGAAATCGTTGTATGTGGTGCACTGGTATTCCCAGTATTCATGCGAGAAGAACCGGAAGTTGAAGGACAAGGAAAGGGCGTTGGTCGGCACCTTGACCTGCACGGTCAGCATCGTCGCGTCGTTGGCGCCTGAGCCGTTGTCGCAGTTGGGATTGCTCTGGGGCAGGTTGGCCCCGCCGCCGTAGGGGGCGCTGAAATCGGCGGGCGGATTGCCGGTGTAATATTGGTAAGTGTCGGAATCGGGGGCGTTGGGGTCGTTCGAGTCGCGAGCGCGGCCCGAGGAGAGCGAGGCCATCGTGGCGTTCGCGATGGCGAGGTTTGACGCGTGGGTACCGAACTGGGTCATCACCGCGACCTGCAGGTTGTCGATGGCCCCCGAGCCGCTGGCGCGGGTTATGGTCGGTGTGCCGACGATGCCCCACGAGCCGTTCGCGGCGACCTGACAGATGTCCATGGCGTTCACGAGGTCGGTCGCGGTGGTGCCGCTGAACTTCGCGGCGCTCGAGCATGCGGGTTGCGGGTCTTCGTTGAGTTGGTTGTTGCAGTTGTTGTCCACGGTGTCGTCCACGACCTCTACCGCGCCGGGATTGACCTTCGCCGGGTCGGCGCATCGGTTGGTGTTGTCGCAGCAGTCGCCGCCGCAGGTGCCGTAGCCGTCGCCGTCGGCGTCTATACTTTCGTCGGTCTCGGCGTCGCAGTCGTCGTTGAGCCCGTTCCCGCAGATGTCGGTAGCAAGGGGGGTCTGTTCGTTGATGCAGGTGCCGTAACCGGTCCCCAAGACATTGCAGGTCATGGTGCCCGCATGACAGATGCCCACATCGAGCGTGCCGACCGGTCCGGTGTAGCACGAGGTGGGGGTGCCCGGCAAACAGGCGCAGCCGGTGGCGCCGTCATCGTAGCCATCGTTGACCGTGCCGTTGCAGTCGTTATCCACGCTGTCGGTGCAGGGGTCGGTCGCTTCCGGGAGAACCTCGCCGGAACAGTCGCTCCAGTCGGTGCCGTCAAGATTGCACTGCTTCGTCCCGACCTTGCAAGGACCCACGCCGATCTTGTTCGTATCGCCGGAATAGGGACAGTCAACTGTCTCCAGCGGGGTGCATATCTGAGGGAGGTCTTCGTCGGGTGTCTCGTTGTCGGGGGTGGTGTCATCGGGGGTGGTGTTATCGGGGTTCTCTTCGTCGGGCCAGAACCCGTCATTCAGTTCCTCGTCGGATATTTCACCACCGTCATCCGTGACGACCTCGCCGTCATCGTTGATGATCTGGCCGTCGTCGTTGATGATCTGGCCGTCATCGTTGATGACCTGACCGTCGTCATTGATGACCTGACCGTCGTCATTGATGACCTGACCGTCGTCGTTTATCAACTGGCCGTCATCGTTGACCAGCGGGCCATCATCTTTGGTGATCCCGTCGTTCCCGTTATCATCGGGGATATTCACGCCGTCGCCTATGAGAAGGTCGTCGTTCAGTATCTTCGCCACATCGGAAGAACAGGCGAAAAAGAACAGACTCAGCGCCGCGACCGGAAAGATGATCGTTTTCATGGGTTTTGCCCCCTTACACATGGTTAAATCGAACCGACGCGGCGATTATAGGTGAAGAAAAGGGGAAAGTCAAACGAAAATATGGGGGGACAACAATAAGTGGGGGGATCAGCAGTCGCGTTCGTTGCAGACGCCGTCGCCCGACAGGTCCTCGGTCGCGATGTCGCAGGTGCCGTTGCTGTTGAGATCCCAGCAACTGTATATCTCGACGAGGTCGAGTCCGGCGGTGTAGGCGTAGGAGACATACTGCGAGAAGCCGTACACATAGAGGCCGACCGGCTTGTCGGCGGTCAGTTTGTGGGCGCCGTCGGCCGTATCGACATACTGGCGCAGCCACGAGGTGCCGGCTATCGCGGTGAAGGTGTTCGAACTCATCGAGGTGCTGTCGAGCGTGATGTTGGTATCGGCCTGCGCGACGATGGTGAGCCGGTCGTAATCGTAGTTGGGGGCGACGAGGAATATGTAGTCCTTGCGGAACTGCTCGTTCGGCGCGGTGAGCATCAGCGCCGGGTCCCCGGTGCCCGCGCCGGCATCCTGCGAGGCGAGTATCTGGGCGAGCAATATCGGTTTGTCGGCGGTCACGACGAAATCGGCGGTCGTCGAGAGTTGGTGGGCCTGTCCGGCATTGAGGGTTACCGAACCGGTCACGCCACCGCTCCACGATACGCTTGTGCCGTCCTGCGCGGCGAGTATCTTCCAGTAATCGGCCTCGGAACCGCGTGGTTTGGTGCGGACCGCGGCGTAGTTCATACCCCACGAGCGGAGCGGGAATATCTGGTGTTCGAGGTGGTCGCAGGCGGGAGACCCGGCCGGCACATAGGTGCACATGTGGCCGCCGAAGACGGCGACCCTCTTGTCGGCCTCGATGAAACTGCCGGTGAGGTCGGCGCCATAGCAGGTGCTGTCGCCGCAACCGGGGCCCGCCGAGTTGAGGTTGAGCACCTGATATTGGTTGAGCGAATAGGTGGCGGTGCTTCCGGCCGCCTGCGCCGCGACGCCGGTGCCGGCTCGTGATGCCGCACTGTATTTGACCGTCACCGAAGTGGTCCCCGGTTCGGTCGCTATCACGGTCACATAGCCGGGATAGTTGTATTCGGTCTCGTCGCAGCCATCCTCTTCGTAATATTTCCAATCGGGCCAACTCATCGCATAGTACTGGAGACCGAGCGCCCCTTTGGGAAGAAGCAGGGTCGCGTCATTCGTATAGGTCAGCACATTGCCGAAGGGGTTCATCTGGGTCACGGTGACCGGCCGCGAGGCGACGATCTTGAAGGCATGGTTGAATATGCCGACACCAGTGAGATGCCGCGATGTGTCGAAGGTCTGGGAGTTCAGCGCGCCCGCGTTGACGGTGAACTGGGCGAGTTGCAGGTCACCGTTGCCGTACACCGTCACCGTTACCGCGGTGTCGTTCGGATTGGCGACGACCACCGCATAGGTGTCGGGCGAGACATTCTGCAGAAAGGCGCCCCAGTATTCGCATCCGACATAACTCTCCTTCGCCTCGGCCAGTTGACATTCGTTGAGGCAGTTGCCCTCGAAACATTCGGAGCCGCTACCGCAGTTCTCTACATCCTCCCACGCCGTGCCGAGCGTGTTGCACTGCTGGACCGTGCCGAGGCCATTGCACTTGCGGGTCCCCGGTATGCATGCCTGATAGTAGCAGTCGGGATAGCCGACATAGCCGTCGGAACAGTCGTCACAGGCGGTCCCGTCGTAGCCGACGAAGCAGGCGCAGGAACCGTCGTTCTTGCAGGTGCCGTGGCCGGTGCAGACGACCGCCGGATCGCACGCGAAACAGTCGGGGTAGCCGACATAGCCGTCGTCGCAGGCGTCGCAGAAGGTCCCTTGGTAGCCCTCGTCGCAGAGGCAGGAGCCATCGGGCTGGCAGGTCCCGTTATCGTTGCAGGTCGTCACCGGATCACAGTAGGTGTCGATATCGGGGATGATGATATCGTCGCTGTCGGAGAGCAGGTCGTCGCTGACAGGAGAGTCTTCATCGGGGAGTATCGGAGTGTCGTTGTCGCCGACCGGGGTGTCGCTGTCACCGACCG
>JAKQHE010000154.1 GCA_029573155.1 bacterium | reverse complement strand
GCGTGCCGGTCGAGCGCTCGCCGGGATAATAGAAGAGTTTCTTGTCCACCACGAGCCCGCCGGTCACCTCCCACTGGCCGTGGCCGAGGTCCTCGTTGGTGACCGTGACATCGTGCACCTCGATGAGCACGCTCTCCCACTGCTCGGCCGCCGCGCCGTGGGCGGTCGTCGGGAGCCACTCGTCGTTGCTCAACGCGAACGGCGTCGCGATGCTCGACGGGTCGGCGATGAGCGCGGGGGCCGGGATGTCGGCGGAACTGAGTTTGCCGACGGTCGCGTTCTCGACCTGCGAGGCGCCGTAGTACTCCTTGTAGGTGCCGCTTATCTCAAGCAGGTCGCCACGGGCGTAGGCGTCGACCGCGGCGGGTGTTTTGATGAAGACATAGATGCCGCTCCACGGCAGGGCGGTGTCGAGCCCGGCCTGACTGACGAAGAGTCCCTTGATGCCGGTCGGCGCGTACTCGGTATCGAGCACATATTCCACCGCCGTCACGACCGCTTCGAACGAGACCGGCGAATCGACCGCGACCGTCCCCTGCTGGATATCGCCGATGACGCCGAGAGAGACCGGCGCGTCGTCGGGGACCACCGTGTCGGTGTCGGACACCGCGTCATCCTGTAGGGGCGGGCCGTCGTCGGACAGAGCGGCCGGTTGGTCGCCGTCGATCGCGATGTCGTCACCGTCGCCTGTGGCCTCGCGGTCGGTGAACCAACTCTTGTCGGGGTCGAGGTTACAGCCGGCGCACCACAGAAGCCCCGTGATGAGTAACCAGCGATACGCAAGAACCAGCATGGACACCCTCTCCAGCATAACGGTCACGCCCCATGCTACGATAAAAGGGACGATAAGTAAAGTCCTTACCGACAAAGGAAAGATGCCGCCGTTTCCTTGCAAAAAAAACCTGTTTCGTTATCCTTATCTGGCGGAAGGTCCCCGGAAAAGTTCTTTATGCGACCGAGGATAGGGAGGAACGGATGAAAGCGTTTCTTGTGTCTCTAGCGTTCTGTTCGGCGTTGCTGTGCCTTGCCTGCGTCGAGGACGACTGCGTCTACTGCGGCAAGGATGTGTCGGGCGGCGTTACCTACGATGCCGATGCCCATAAACCGCTGGTGGACAAGGATACCGTGAAACCGGACGGTCAGACCGTCGCCGATCAGGACACGGCGGAGCCCGACGAGGAACTCTCCGATGCGGACACGCTGGTGCCCGACGATAACTTCGTCGTCGCCGACCGCATGGTGCTCGTCCCGGGCGACACCTTCAACATGGGGTGTCTCGATGTCGAGGACCCGGCCTGCGCCGAGACCCACTCCTCGCCGCGCCACGAGGTGACGCTTCCCGATTTCGAGATAGACATCTACGAGGTGACCAAGCAGGAATTCGAGGCCTGCATCAAGGCGGGTGGCTGCAAGAACGATGACGGCGAGCCGGTCCAGTATGTCGCCTATGACGCCGACCAGAACGACTACTGCGTCATCTACGGCGTGTACGATAAGGACCTTCCGGTCAACTGCGTCAGTTGGTACGGGGCGCGCGCCTACTGCGAATGGCTGAACAAGCGGCTTCCCTCCGAGGCCGAGTGGGAATTCGCCGCTCGCGGCGACGATGG
>JAKQHE010000149.1 GCA_029573155.1 bacterium | reverse complement strand
CTACAACATCAGAACCAAGAAATGGATCGGTGATTCATTCGAAGATCACTATAAATTCTCCGAAGGGTTGGCAGGTGCCTGTACGAATAAGCGGTGCGGCTTCATCGACAAGGAGGGAGCGATAGTCGTCCCCTTGACATACGACGAGGTGCGTCCCTTTAACGACGGCTTGGCACCGGTGAGAATCGGCCGTACATGGGGCTATATCGACAAAACCGGAAAGAAAATCATAGATCTTCAATTCGATAATGCCGGTCCTTTTGCCAACGGCGTCGGCCGTGCGGTGAAAGATTCAGAAGATGTATATATAAATAAAACTGGCAAAGTGATCGGCGCTGGCGGCCTTGCCGATGGTGAATCGAAGTGGATTGACTACGACGAATGGTAGCGGAAAACTAATGTCCGACCGTGAACGCGCCATAAATCATTTT
The DNA here is from genome assembly GCA_029573155.1 of bacterium. GTDB lineage: Bacteria > UBP6 > UBA1177 > UBA1177 > JAKLFG01 > JAKLFG01. Next base: position 10,560 of record JAKQHE010000149.1, on the reverse strand, counting down.
TTCCGATAGGGGGCGGCTGACCATGAAAGACATCACGAAAATCAACAAAACGATCTTTGAAAAGATCAAACAGATCAACGAGTATAGTCAAGAATTCTGGTCTGTTAGACACCTTGCTAAAGCGCTCGATTACGACGACCTGAGAAACTTCTTAAATGTCGTCGAAAAGGCAAAAGAATCATGTAAAAACAGCGGGTTCGATATCGCCGATCATTTCGTTGATATCACCGAGATGATAGAGACCGGTAAAGGAGCCACGCGCGAATTTCCGTCAATAGCCCTTTCCCGCTATGCCTGTTACCTCATCGTCCAGAACGCCGACCCGTCCAAAGAGATCGTCGCGCTCGGACAAACCTACTTCGCCTACCAGACCAGAAAGCAGGAGATACAGGAACAGAAACGGTTTGAAGAACTCACCACCGAAGACGAAAAACGCCTTTTCCTGCGCCGCGAAATGCGGGAACACAACAAGCAACTCGTCGAAGCGGCGAAGAACGCGGGCGTCATCGATCCGCTCGACTATGCCATCTTCCAGAACCACGGATACATGGGCCTCTACGGCGGCATGACGGCGAAAGACATCCAGCGTCGCAAGAAACTGAAAGAGAAAGACAGCATCCTTGACCACATGGGAAGTACCGAACTGGCCGCCAATCTATTCCGCGCGACGCAGGCCGAAGAGAAGTTGAAGCGCGACAACATCAAGGGAAAAGAGAACGCCAACAAGACCCACTTCGAGGTCGGGAAAAAAGTGCGCAAGACCATTGAAGAACTTGGCGGGACCATGCCGGAAGAACTGCCGACACCGGAGAAAAGCGTCAAAGAACTCGAAAAGAAGGGAAAGAAGGTCAAGCAACTCACGGCACGAAAAAAGGCCGCGAAAAAACCGAGCAAGGAATAGTCACCATGCCCGGCCGTGATGCGGTATCTACCGTCCGCGAACCTGATATCGCCCGTTTTTTCTTCTTTTTTTCCCCTCCGCCGTTACAACAGATAACCATAATAAAAACAAACGACTAACTACCTCCTCATAAAAAATTCATTGACAATCGGGGCTTCCCCCCTACAATGCCTCCGCTATCCGTTTTTTAGTAACCGAATGTATCACCAAGGGGGAACGACATGGTGAAGAAGATCGATTTTTTGACCGAGTATGTGCGACAGGAGGGGGCCCGTTATTACCGTGAGATATCGGTGGACGGCGGGTTCTGGCAGGTACTCAGCGACACCGGGCTCATCGCCTTTTCGAACCTCGGCGGGTTCGACGAAACGGTATTCGTGCTCAATCTCGGCAAGGCGGAGGTCACGGCGCATATCACCGTCGACAAGGACCTGTCGGCCAAGGCGAAGTTCAAGGACATGAGCGGTGGCCCGCAGAAGACCTATCCGGTCAAGGAACAGGACGGTCGCTGTTTCGTCACCATCACGATGAAGCCGGGCTACGGCGCGGTGCTCGTCAAGAAATAGCCGGTCTTCCCGTACCTTCCCAAAATTCTTGCCTTAAACGGGTTCCCTGCTAGACTCGCCTCGTTCCGTGTTCAATAACTATTTGAAAGGAGCCGAGTCATGGGATGTTGCTGCGACAAGAACTGCAAGGAACCGAAGAAACTGACCTCGCGTGAACTCATCGAGATGGAGCACCACTACGGTGCGCACAACTATCATCCGCTCGAAGTGGTCATCAGCCGTGCCGAGGGCGTGTGGGTCTGGGACCCGGAAGGAAAGAAATATCTCGACTGTCTGTCGGCCTATTCGGCGGTCAATCAGGGACACCGCCACCCGGTCATCATCAAGGCACTCAAGGATCAGGCCGATGTGCTGACGCTCACGAGCCGCGCCTTCTTCAACGACCGCTGGCCGCTGTTCGCGAAGAAACTCTGCGGATACACCGGCAAGGACATGGTCCTGCCGATGAACACCGGCGCCGAGGCGGTCGAGACCGCCATCAAACTCACCCGCCGCTGGGGTTACGAGGTCAAGAAGGTCGAGAAGGACAAGGCCGAGATCATCGTCATGCGCGAGAATTTTCACGGCCGCACCACCACCATCGTCGGCTTCTCGACCGATCCCGACGCCTACAACAACTATGGCCCCTTCACGCCCGGCTTCGTCCATGTCGACTACAATGACACCGGCGCGGTCGAAAAGGCGATAACGAAGAACACCGTCGGCGTACTCGTGGAGCCCATTCAGGGCGAGGCGGGCGTCTTTGTCCCGAACGACGGCTACATGAAGAAACTGCGCGAGATATGCACCAAGCATAATGTCCTGCTCGTCGCCGACGAGGTACAGACCGGCTTCGGCCGCACCGGCAGGAAATTCTGCTTCATGCACGACGGCATCGAACCCGATATCATCATCATGGGTAAGGCGCTCGGCGGCGGCGTGTTCCCCGTTTCGGCGGTCGCGGCGAACAAGGACATCATGGGCGTCTTCACCCCCGGCTCGCACGGATCGACATTCGGCGGCAACCCGCTCGGTTGCGCCGTGGCGATGGCGGCGCTTGAGGTGCTTGACGACGAGAAACTGGCCGAACGGTCGGCCGAACTCGGCGCCTATTTCATGGGCAAACTGAACGAACTGAAGACAAAGACCAAGAAGATAAAGCAGGTCCGCGGCAAGGGACTCCTCATCGGGGTCGTGATGGACAAGGATATCCTTTCCGCCGCCGGCGAAAAGGCACGCAAGTACACCACCGCCCTCAAGGAGAACGGCGTATTGGCGAAAGAGACCCACGACTGGATCATCCGCTTCGCGCCGCCGCTCGTCATCACCAAAGAAGAGATAGACTGGGCGATGGGCGTCATCTCGAAGGTGCTCGTCTAGGCACCCCGATGACGAGCGACCTGCGGCACATCAAGCAGGCGGCGGGCAACGCGCTCATCCTTTCGCTCGCCGGGCCATCGCTCACACCCGGCGAAGAGCGGTTCCTGCGTGAGGCATCGCCGGTCGGCGTCATCCTCTTCAAACGCAACATTGAATCGCTCCGGTCGCTCGAACTGCTCTGCGCCGACCTGCGTCGCATCGACCATCTTCGCATCATCGCGGTCGACGAGGAGGGAGGCCGCGTTCGGCGCCTCCCTCCCGGTCCCTACTCCCTGCCGTCGGCCCAAGAACTCGCCGCAATGGACGACGATGCGTTCAGCGAAAAGGTCCGGGCACTCGCCCGTGAACTGCGGCGACTCGGCGTCACGATGGACATGGCACCGGTGGTCGACCTGCGTTCCGGCGGGGAGGTGAGCATCGTCGGCGACCGCGCCTTTTCCGCTGACCCCGACGAGGTGGCACGCCACGCGGCCCGGTACCTTTCGGCGCTCCGCGACGAGGGGATACTCGGCGTCATCAAGCATTTCCCCGGTCACGGCGCGACGACGGTCGATTCGCACAAAGAATTGCCGCGGATACAAAAACCGTATGCCGACCTCGCAGCGGAGGACCTGCTCCCCTACCGTCGGCTCGCCGGGACGGCGCGGTTCGTCATGGCGGCCCACATACTCATCCCGGAGATAGATGCCGAACTGCCCGCCAGCATCTCTCCCGCGTGGGGCGGCATCCTGCGACGCGAACTCGGCTTTGACGGCATCCTCATGACCGACGACATCGAGATGCACGCGCTCGACCGCTGGTCACCCGAGGAGAAGACGGCACGTTTCCTCGCCGCCGAGAGCGACATCCTGCTCGTCTGCTCGGGAACCGAAGAGGTGATGCGGGCCCACTGGGAAGCGTTGGTGTATGCCGCCGAAAGGGGGACGGCGACCCGGAGGCGGCTCGAAAAGACCGGCGAACGGGTGGATGGCGAACTATTCTCTCTTCTCGGACCGCGCTGACCGGCGGCGCTACCTTTCCAGCAACAGGTGACCGACGCTGAAAACCCCGTCGCCTCCCGACGGCATAATGACTATCTCGTCGTAGCCCTGTTCCCGCGCCGGAGCGGGGACCTCGAGCCGGTGGATGACGAGCCCCTCCTTGCCCCGTTGCGGCTCGGCGACAACGTAGCCGACGGTCATGCCACCACGGATGAACGATAACTCGTAACGGTCGTTGTTGTCGGCCGACAGTTCCAACGAACCATCGTTCCGTACCGCGTCAAGCGACACCCGCAGGCCGTTCTCCCAGACCCGCACCGTACCCGGGGCATCCCATGCGGCCCCCTCACGCGTGGGGGTCGTGAGCCGCGCAAGCGATATCTTTTCTGGCTCAAGCATCGCCATCCGGTCCCGGCGGTAGATACCCCACGTCGTTGTTTCGGCGACCTTCGCAAGGAACGGGAGATACTGCGCGAAGTGCTTCTCATCCCTTTTCCGTATCGCGAAATAACGACCCGGGAGATCGCGGCGCAGTTCGGAAAAGAGGATCGGGCGCGCCTCGTGGATGAACCGGACATACTGGATGTCTGCGTTCGCGTGGAAATAGGCGTGGCCACCCGAGAAGTCCTGTTGCAGATCAAACACAAAACCTTTTTTGATGTCGGGAATGCGACCGAGCGCGAACGACGGCTCCATGTTCTCGGCGTTGTTCAGCGGATGGGCCTGCGCCCACGACGGCTCGATGCGACGGGTATGGAACAGTCCCGAGGAGAGGGCGATGGCCACCGCGAGCACGGCGGCGACCGGCCGGTGGCGCGGCGCGGCAAGTATCGAGAGCCGTTCCCATCCAAGTAACGCCAGAAGGCCGAAGAGAGCGTAGACCGGGAACAGGAAACGGACCTCCTTGTGCGGGGTCATAAGATGCGGCAGGACATAGACCGCGAGCGGCACGACCAACATCGCCGTACGACGGAAGAATATCCCGATGACCGCCACGACAAGCGCGGGAACGATGAGGAGCCACGGATACAGTTTCGGGAAAGTGGTGAAATAGTATGTCCATGTTTCGCGACCGAACCGTGATGCGCCGTCCTGCAACACATTGAAGTCGAAGTATTTCACGACCGACCGGAGAAATCCCCCCCAGACGAACAGGTCGACAAGCCCGGTGAGTATAAGTATCCCCGCGAACCCGGCCACGAAGAACGGGACCACCGCCCGGCGACGGCGCGCGACAAGCAGGAGCACAAGACCGAGCGCCGCCGAGAAAAAAAGCGTCTGAAAACGGATGGCAAAGGCGATACCCGCCAGAAGACCGGCGAACACGGCTCTCACGCCGCGATCCTCGTCGAGAGCGCGAGCGGCGAAGTAGAGCGCCGCCAACAGGAACGGCATCGACACCGTCTCGCCGAGCGTTCGCACCGACGCAAAGATGCCCGCATACAACAGTCCGGAGGCGACGGCGACAAGAAGTGCACTGAACCGCGTGAGGAAGATCGCGAGAAAGAGGAACAGGAATACCCAGCCACCGGCATGCAGAAGCGCGAGAACCCCCTTCAGTCCCGCCGCGAGCATATACGGATCGCGCACCCCGACCAGATCGAGCAGGCGATACGACCCGGCGAGAAGCCCCGGCAGGACATAGGATCGAACCCCTTCCGACCACTCCCAATACAGGAAGCCGCGCCCGAAGGCCAGCTTGTGGGCCACTTCGATCGTCTGGAATATCTCGTCACACGCGACCGGGCCCATGTCGGTGAACGCACGGTAGAGCCGCGGGATGAGCGTCGCCGCGAACACGAAAAGGATGAGGACCGACCGCGGGGCGCGCTCCGTAAGCGAGGCGATGCGCGACACCGCGTCCGACCATCCCGCCAGCATTTTCGACACGGAGCACCTCGGCCGAAAGGAAAAAGAACACCCTCTAGGTTCTAGTTCCTTTCCTTGACAAGTCAAAATAAATCGGTCAGATAGGTCCGGCGCCGCAACGCGTTTCACGGGGACCGACGCATGGCCGATGACCGTCAGGAAAGACTTTTCTCCCTCGATCGGGAGTTCCTGCTCTTCGCCCCGGTCTATCTCGCCCTTTCCTACCTCAACCTCGCGGTAAAACTCTGGCAGACCCCCGCGTGGTTCTCTCTGCTCGACCGCAACCACAAACTCCTCCTGCAGTTCCAGTACACGAACAACGAACAGTCGCGCATCGCCCAGTTCTATGTCCCCGAACTGTTCCGCCAACTGTTCGGGCTCTCGGTATCCCACGCCTACATGCTGAACCGCTTCCTCTTCCTGTTCCTCGCTCTTTTCCTCTTCCACCGATACCTGCGGAAATGGTTCTCTCCCGCCGAGAGTTTCGCCGGGGTCCTGTTCCTCGCCGCGATACTTCCCTTCACCTACATGAACTGCCTGCAGGAGAGCGCGCCGCAACTATTCTTCCTGTTCGTCGTCGCGCTCGCCGCCATCCGTGACGAGCGACCGTTCCTGCTTGCCGCAACACTGTTCCTCGGCGGCATGGTGAACGAGACGATGTTCATCCTGCCGGCGGTTTATTTCTTCTATCATATCCGATGGGAGCGCCCGGTCGCGATGCTGCAGACCGTCGGACGGTCGCTCCTGGTCGGGGTGCCGATCATGCTCTCGCTCTTCCCGATCCGGTGGTTCAATCGCGATCGCCCCCACCTCGGCGGTGCGTGGCATTGGCCCGACAACTGGCAAGGCATCCTGCGCGACGCCGGTCGCATGTTCGAGGCGCCCCATCAGGCGTTCTATGTTTACTTCGTCCTGCTGTTCGGCTTTTTCTGGCTCTACGCTGTCCTCGGGTACCGACGGAGCCCTCTGTTCCTGCGGCGTGCCTTCTGGCTGACGCCGCTGTTCATACTCGCCCATCTCATCACGGGCATCATCAAGGAGTCACGCCAGATGGTGCCGCTCGCCTACATCATCATCCCGATGGCGCTCTTTTTCCTACTTGAAAAAAAGGGCTTGGCGCCGACCGGTCGCACCGATGAGTGACCGTCCCGCCATCGACCGGAAGACCTTCGTCGCCTTCTCGTTCCTCGTAGCCCTGCTCATCTCTTTCTTCAAGGTCTATGACGACCACGATCCCGACTATGTGAGTCCCAACGAGCGGTCTCGTTTCTACGCCGTCCACGCGCTCGCCGAACGGGGCGAACTGCGCATCACTCCCGAATTCGAACGGTTCGGTCGCTGTCTCGATATCGCGAAGGTAGGCGACGAACACTACTCCGACAAGGCGCCTCTGCTCGCCCTTCTCGCTGCCCCCGCCTACAAACTCTTTCTGACCGTTTCGAAAGATCGCGCCGAGACGGAGGGGACCGCCTACTGGTTCATCAAGGCGACGACGCTCGCCCCCTTTGCGGTACTGCTCTTCTGGCTGATATGCCTCTTCCTGCTCGACCGGACCGGCGACCGGCGTTTTTCGCTCTTTGCCGCCTTTGCCGCTTTGTTCGCCACGCCGGTGGCGACCTATTTCGGCGTACTGTTCTCCCATGCGCTCTCGGCGACGCTCCTTCTCGCCACTTTCCTCACCGCCCGCCGAGCCACGACCGCGAAAAGCCCGCCATGGTTCCTCGCGACCGGTGCGCTGACCGGGCTGACCTTTCTCAACGAATACCAGACCGCATTCGCCCTCCTGCTCATGTTGATCCTGCTGCTCTCCCGTTTCCGCGACACGCGAAAGGCCCTCTGGATCATCGCGGGCGGACTCCCGTTCGCCGCGCTCTTTTTCGCCTACAACACGATGCTGTTCGGCACGCCGTTCTCGCTCGGCTACGGCCATCTTGAGAACAAGGCCTTTTCGGAGATACATCACCACGGGCTCTACGGCATAACGATCCCCTCGGGAGAGGCCTTCGTCAACCTGCTCTTTTCCCCGCGCATCGGCTTTATCACTCTGTCGCCTTTCCTGCTGTTCGCATTCGGATCCCTGTACCGCCCGAACGGGGGACCGCCCCGCGACCGCACGACGCTCGACATGCTCGCGGTGGCCGCCCTACATTTCCTCATCATCGCCTCGTTCGGCTTCTATGGAGGCGGCTGGGCCTTCGGATCGCGCCACCTCGTCGCTATCGTACCCTTTCTCACCATACCCGCGGCACTGTTCGTGTACGAAAGAAAAAGCGTCCTCCTCCACCTTGCCTACCTCTCGCTCACCCTCTTCTCGGTCATCATCTTCACGGTGGCCAACGCCCTGCGACCGCTCGTCGAGGAGACTATCCATAATCCGCTCGTAAATTACTACCTCCTAGCCCTGCGCGAACGCTACTTCGTACATTCCTCCCTCCTATCTTTTCTGGATGTCGGTAACGGCGCATCCTTTCTCCTCTACTTTGCCGTGACCATCGGTCTCTTCCTTTTCCTTGCCTACCGCGCCGTTCCCGGGCCGATCAGGGCGACCGTCTTTTTCCCGGCGCCGCTCGTCGCTTGTTTCTTCTGCACGCTTCTCATGCTCCCCTACCGCCACCACCCCCACGACATCAAGATGTTCTACTGGATGGCCGACAGTTCCCGGCACTCCGAGGAGGCAAAGATAAAGAAACACATCCTGCATCAGGAGACCGCCGAAACGAAATGGATGCTTGTGCGGGAACGGAAATGAAGCGTAGGCATCTTATCCCGTTCGCAATCCTTCTGGCCGCCGTCACTTGCTATCTCTGGTGGCGTTTCATCCTCCTCATACCCGAGGCCGATACGCTCCGGGAATTGGTGACCTCGCTTAAACAACGCGATACGGAGGGCCGGGCGCTCATCATCCTCTATCCGGCAAGCGAGTTCACGGCGTTCCTCCCCGCAATCGACCCGCTGAAGGAGGATATCCTCGTCCTGCCGCGCCGGTTCGAAACGCCACCCGAAGATGCGCTCCTGAAAAAATACTCCTCCTTTCTGCTGGTGGCTCCTTCCCGTTTTCCGGTAACGCCTTGGGACACCTACCGCTGGCGCCCTGAACGGATAACGGAGTCAGGCCGTTTCACCGCGTACCGGCTCTCCCCCGACCGCCATGCCACCTACACTGCGACCTCCGGCGGACGCGGCGGCAACCCGTTCCTGCGTCAATGCCCCGACGGACAGCCCTTCACCGGGATGGATGTCGTCCGGAGCGGCGCCGGGTTCTCTATCCTTTCCATCCGGTGCGGCGGGAACGATATCGCGCTTAAAGAACCTCGTCCGACCGGCGCTTCGATATCATTGCGATGCCCCGGGGATCGGCGAGTGACCGGTCTTGCCGGGACCGCCGATCACCACCTCCGCGGCATCGCCCTTTCCTGCGGCGCCCCCGACGGATCGGACGAGGTACTTTCGGTAACGGCGGGTAATATGAAGGAAAGCCGATCTCTTGCCTCCTGCCGCCGTAAATCGGCGACCGGGATATTCGGTCGGCGGGGATCGCTTACCGACGCTATCGGCCTGATATGCGAACGCTGATGGAGGCCTCATGAAGATGGTACGCGAAGAAACGATCCTGAAGACCCGGATATTCACGGTGGCCCATGTTCATCTGGAGAAAAAGAGCGGCGATCCGGTCATCCACGCCGTCATCCGGTTCGTCGAGACCGTATCGGTCCTGCCAGTCACGAAAAGCGGGGGCATCATCCTCGAACGGCAATTCCGGTCGGCGGTCGGCGACTGGGTCATCGAGGCGCCGGCTGGAAAGATAGACCCCGGCGAATCGCCCGAAGCGACGGTGCGTCGCGAGGTCGAGGAGGAGATCGGGCACCGCGTGATCGAACTGCGGGAACTCTTCGAGGGCTGGGTCTCCTGCGGCTATACCGACGAGTACATGCGCTACTTCGCCGCGACGGTCGAACCGATACCGGCAATGGAACGCACGCATTTTCCCGACCACGACGAGGAGATAGAGACACTCGCCGTGACGCTCGACGAGGCGCTCGCGATGATCGAGCGCCGCGAGATAGTGGATGCTAAAACGATAGCGCTCATACTGGCCCACGACCGTGAAAAAAAGTCCTGAGAAGCGCATCGCCACCTTGTACCGCGTACTGCGGGACCATTTCGGCTTCCAGCATTGGTGGCCCGGAGAAACGCGGTTCGAGATCGTCGTCGGGGCACTCCTCACCCAGAACTGCGCATGGAGCAATGTCGAGAAGGCCATCGCGAACCTGAAAGCGGCGCGGTCACTCTCGCTCGGCGCGATGCAGCGATTGCCGCGAGGGGAACTCGAGCCGCTCATCCGGCCGACCGGCTATTTCCGGCAGAAGACCGAACGGCTCTCGCGACTGCTCTCCTTCCTCGCCGACGACCTTCATTGGGACGGTGTTTCGTCCCTGAGGCATGATACCGTGAGATTCCGCCGAGAACTGCTCGCGCTTTCGGGCATCGGCCCCGAGACGGCCGACTCGATACTTTGCTACGGGTTCGACCGGAAAGTGTTCGTCGTGGACACCTACACCAAACGGATGTTGTCGCGCCTGCCGATCGCTGTCGCCGACGACTACGAATCCATTCGTATCCTCTTCGAGCGGACGATTCAAGACGAAATGGACGGGACGATCGACACCTTTAAGGATCTGCACGCCCAGATCGTGATGCTCGGAAAACAGTACTGCCGGAAAAGTACGCCGAGATGCGACGACTGTCCCCTGTTCAGGGAGCGCCTGTGTCGTAGACGGCGTGTTTGATGCCGGCGCTTCCCGCCGTACCGGTCGCCCCGAGCGAGACGCCGCCCGAACCGCCCTGACCTCCCGCGCCGCCAAGGAAGGCATTCCCCATACCGCTC
>JAKQHE010000148.1 GCA_029573155.1 bacterium | reverse complement strand
CATGACGGCGTCGGCCCCCGCCGCGAGCGCCTTGACGATATCGCCCGAGAACTTGATGCCGCCGTCGGCGACGAGCGACCGGCCGCGCGAGTGGGCCGCCTCGGCGACCGCCATGACCGCCGACAACTGCGGGAACCCGACCCCCGACACGACCCGCGTGGTGCATATCGACCCGGGACCGATGCCGACCTTGACCACATCGGCGCCCGCCTCGACAAGCGCGACCGCCGCCTCGGCGGTGACGATGTTGCCCGCCATCACATCGACCTGCGGCCACCGTTTTTTGAGTTCTCTGACCCGCGCGATGATGTTCTTGGAATGGCCGTGCGCCGAGTCGAGCACCAGCAGGTCGCACCCAGCCTCGATGAGCGCCTCGGCCCGTTCGAGCCGGGCGTCGGTGGCGCTGATGGCGGCGCCGACGACCAGACGGCCGAAGGTATCCTTCGCGGCGTTCGGGAACTTCTCCTGATTCTCAAGATCGCGCGTCGTGATGAGCCCGGTGAGTTCCCCTTTCTTATCGACCACGAGCAGTTTCTCGATGCGGTGCTGGTGCATGAGCCGCTTGGCCTCCTCGACCGAGCATTTGTCCTGCACCGTGACCAGATGAGTGGTCATCACCTCCTTCACCTGCTTGGACAGGTCGGTCTCAAAGCGGAGATCGCGGTTGGTGATGATGCCGACCAGTTTGTTCTTCTGCGTGACCGGTATGCCGGAGATGCCGTTGTACTTCATCAGGTCGAGCGCGTCGAGGAGCGTCCGTTCTGGGGTGATGGTGATGGGCTGGGTGATAACGCCGCTTTCGGAGCGTTTGACCGACTTTATCTCGCGCGCCTGCTCCTCGATGGCCATGTTCTTGTGGACAATGCCGATGCCTCCCTCGCGCGCTATCGCGATGGCCATTTTGTGCTCGGTCACCGTGTCCATCGCGGCGCTCATGAAGGGGGCGTTGAGCGTTATCTTGGCCGTCAGTTTCGAGGCGATGACCGTCTCGTGCGGCAGAACCTCGGAATAAGCCGGCACGAGCAGGACATCGTCGAAGGTGAGCATCGTCGGGATATCGTTGCGTTCTTTCACCATCGTGGCCTCCACCACACCGTTTGGCGGCATTGTATGAAACCGGCCGAGCAAGTCAATAGAATACTAAATGTTGACTCTTGTCGCCGCGCTCTTTACAATCGCCGCATGAAGAAACTCATGCTCGCCACCCTACTGCCGCTCCTGCTTGCCGCGGGAGAGAAGGAACTCTGGGAGGTGACCGTCCCGTCGTGGGCCGTCCCGAACGCCGCCGCGACCGCCGCGACGCTCGACATCGTGCGGATGACCGAGCACGACGGCGCGGTCGTGTATCACCTGTGGGAGACGGCCGAACGGGTCGCGCCGCTCGCCGGACTCGCCTTTTCATCACGGGTGTTGCCCCTCGCGCTTGAAGGGACCGAACACTACCGCGACCACGACGAGATGGTCGCGGCGATGTACGTCATCGAGGCGCGGCTTCCCTTGCACGCGAAGGTGTACGACATCGGCCGGTCGGTCGAGG
>JAKQHE010000143.1 GCA_029573155.1 bacterium | reverse complement strand
CGGTGGAAGCGGCGCTGGCGCCGTTACCGGGCGGCGCGATGGTCGCCCTGCGATTCTCTTTCTGACAGATCGCGGATACCGCGTCCTCAGATCACCACGAGCGCACAGCCATCACTCGAACCGCCACCACCCGGCGCCATGTCGAAGTCGAATACCGGCGCGTCGGTGGCATCGTCGTCGGGTATGACCTCGTCGGGGACCGGCGCGTCATCTGGCGGCACCCAGCCCCACGGCACACAGCGACCATCCTCATTGCAGTCGCCGTCATCTCCGCACTCCGCATCGTTCCGGCACGGACGGAAGCAGACCCCCTCTTTCCCCTGGAAATCGACATGACACCGATAGTAATGGGTCTCGTCGTCGGGACGGCAGTTGGCGTCCGAGGTGCATGAAGGGGCGCATAGGAAGGTGCGGGACCGGGCGCTGTAGATGCATTTCGAGTCGTCGGGGCAGAGCGAATCGTCGTAATCGTCACAGAGCGTGAAGCAATAGCCGCCCGGCTTGGAGGTGTCGCAGTACGAGCCGGTGTACATGCAATCCTCCTCGCTCGCGCAAGGACCGCCGTTCGGCGAGGGTGTCATGTGGCAGATATCGCCGTCGCAGTAGTTACCTTCGGGGCAATCGGTGTCCTCCGAGCAGTACGGCAGACAGACACCGTATATCTCATCGGTGCAGTAGAATCCCGACCGACCACAGTCGAAGTTCGGCCCGCATTCCCGCAGGCACTCGAGTGAACTGCCGGTACCGCCGAGGAACGACCCGTCGGGGCACGGTTCCCCCTCGACCGTCAGGACACAATAGTTGTCGGGCATCGTATAGCCCATGACACGGGAGGCGCACCGCACCTGCTCAGGCGCGTAGCCCTCCATCACGCAGTCCTCGTCCTTCTCGCAGGGCAGGCCGACCTTGAACTCCCCTTTCAACCCCTCATCGACCCAACTGTCACAATCATCATCAAGGCCGTTCAGTTCTTCGGGACCGGTGGTCAGCGGGTCGCACATCGGATGGCCGAGCGCGAGGCGCGCCGCCTTATGCAGGTTCACCCGTCCGTGGCCGAACTTCGGCGAGAATCCGTTCTCGTCCCAGAAGCCGGTCTCGGGGTTTATGCGGTCTGCGCTCCGGTAAAGGATATCGATCGCCTCTTCGAGCGTCAGGTCGGGATTCAGTGAGAAGATGAAGCCCATGGCGCCGGTGGCGAAGGGAGAGGCGGCCGAGGTGCCGCTGAAATAGGCGGTATAGTCGCCAAGTCCCCCCGTGCCGGGGATATGGGTCGTGGCGATCCCGATGACCGGGTAGGAGGAAAGCGACGGGGTGCTGATGCCGAGTTCCATGCCCCAGTTCGAATAGTCTATGTGGGTGTCCCACGCCGAGGTGGCACCGACGATGACGAGCCGGTGCGACACCTGCTTGCCGTTCCGCTCGAATTCGAAGATGTGCTGGAACATGCCGTCGTAGTGGGCATCGACCCCTTCGTTGCCCGAGGCGTACATGATGGCGCCCCCCTTGCCGTTGCGACCGTCGCGCATGAAGCGGGTGTGCGACTCCTCGACCCCCGGCATCATCGGTACCTCGCCGTACTCGGAGGACATGCCGAAACTGCAGTTGACCGCGACGATGCCGGGGTCGGCGACGAAGCGGTCGTAGGTCTTGAGGTACATCTCCTCGCTGATGGCGCTTCCTTCCACCCCTTCGAGCGCGAGCACCGGATAGATGCCGCACCACGGGCAGACACCGGCAACGCCGATATCGTTCGATTCGGCCGCCGAGATACCTGCGCAGTCGGTGCCGTGCGCGTAGGTCGCCAGTTCGTAGCCGCTCGCCCCGTCGGGGATGTGCGGGTCGCCGCCCTCCACATCGCGTATCGCGTCGTAGCCGGGGTCCATCTTACCGCCATCGCCAACGAGGTCGGGGTGGGTCGTCACGACCCCCGAGTCCATGATGGCGACCTTGGTCGCGTACTTCGCCGGTTCGAAATTGACCTTCATCAGGAACCGCAGGGCATCCTCGAACCGGATGTCGGCCCGTTTCAGCGTCTCGACCGGATCGCCGTAGGCATCGTTATAGAAGCCACGGTTATGGAGCGCCCACTGGTAGTCGGCGTAGAGCGCGTCCTGCGGCAGGGCAAGACGCGGCTGAACCTCGCGGACGAGGTTCGGGAAGGCCCAGCCGAACCCTTCCTCGGTGATGCGGCGCGCCGTGACGACCGCATCGCCGTTCACCGTGAATTTATAGAGGTTGTAGCCGGGCAGTATCTCGACGAGCGTGAGACCGTACCGTTCCGCGAGCACCCCGACATCGCCGGCGCCGCGCCAGAACAGTTCGGGACGCGCGACAACATAGCCCCGGCCGTAGCGGTAGACCGGCAAGCCACCCGTCCCGCGGGTGATGAGATACCGTGCCTCCCCAGCCCGCCACCGTTTGATGGCCGCGCCGTCGGGAACGGCGGCGGCGGGCCCGGTGAGCGCGGTGACGCCGTCGACCGGCGGCATGTCGAAGGAACGACCGTCGGCATGGTAGACCCGCTCGGCGTTCAGACCGGCGGCAACAAGGACCAGCAGGGCCAACATCAGGGCTCTCATGAGATATCCCTCCGCGAATGTTCGATATCGGGTGTCAGATTAGCCGAACCGCTCAGAAATGGCAAGAATATCACTCGTTCTCGTAATCCTCGCGCGTGTCCTTGGTCACGGTGCCGCTGTGGATGCCGATGAACCGCACGGTCTTCTCGGCGTCCTTCGGGGCGCGGAACGGCTGGGTGAGCCGTATCTGCAGGGCGCCGCCGCCGCGCAGATAGAACTCGTTGCCACCGTTGCCGGTCCAGTATTTGCGCTCGAAACCGGTGAACCCGGTCTCCCCCTTGAAGCCGTAGAGCCCTGTCTTCTCGTTGGTGATGAGCGCGACGCGGAAACCGGTGAGCATCTGGGCGAGATCGAGTTCTTCCCCGATATACTCGTGTATCAGGTCGTCGTAATCGGTCGGGCCGTTGTTGAGGCTCTCGATGAGTTCGCGGTAGAACGCGTTCCCCTGTCCCAACTGGATGCGCAGGTACTGATGGAACAGGTAGGTAAGCGCATAATTGGCCTCTATCTCGGCACCGTAGTAGTCCCAGTAGGTGACCGACAGCCCTTCGGCCACCGTCGTCGAATCGTTGTAGGTGCTCTTGTAGTCGCGTTGGAACCCGCGATAGACATGTTCACCGCTCGTCGACAGCCCCTCCCACATCCACATGTTGTCGTTGGGTTTTTTCTCCACGAGATCGTCGCGGTTGTTGTGGACGAGGTGGGTGAACTCGTGCGCCACGACATCCGCCGCGTAGGTGGAACCGCCCCACTGGGCGATCATCTGCTCGATGTAGATCATGTCGGCCTTGTTCGAATCTTCGAGGTCGTACAGTTCATACGGGCTGAAATAGCCGCCCGCCTGCCCGTCGGTGTCAACGAACAGTATCGTTATCTTGCCGTTCTGGTCGACATCGGAGGCCTCGTAGAAATTGGTCGTGATGAGTTCGTATATGGTGTTGTCGAACTCCTTGCCGAGAGATTGCGCGGTCGTCGAGGAGACCACCACCGGTATCTGCCCCCAGACGATGCAGTGGGTCCCGACATGGAGCGCCTCGGCCTCTATCTGGTAGCGAAGATTGGTGCTGAGGTCGGAGGTCCAGAAGGTACGGACCTCGCCCACCTCCGGATCGGGCGACGGCTCTATCGCCCGCGCTATCCCGAGCCGCAGGTCGGGGGTGGCGTGCGGCGGGAGCGGCAGGACGCGGTCGCGGACCCTGACGGGCGGCAGATCGACCGTGTCCGACGGGAGCGTCCCGGTCCGGGGCATCGCGAGCGTCAGGAAAGTGTCAGGCATCGTGCCGATGTAGGCCTGATTGCTGCCATCGGCGTCCTCGTTCACGATGAGAAGGATGTCGCCGTGGTGTATCGGACCTTCGAGATCGTAGCGCGGCACGCAGAGTTTACCGTCGCTCGTAGGGATGTAGCCGTTCGAACAGGTGCACTGGTAGCCCTCGTCGGTGTTCTCACAGGCGGCGTACTCCGGATCGCCGCATATCCCCGGCTCCGCGGCGCACTCGTCGGCACCGACACAGGCGGTCGTATCCCATCCCGAACAATCGACGAGGCAGGTCGCGGTCCCCTGCGTATCCGGCTTCACCGTCGCGCAATCGGCGGTGTCATCGGGCTCGCACACCTCGCCGCCGGCGACCGTACCATCGCCACATACCGCCGCGATCGCGTCACTGTCGGTGAGCGACCCCATATCGGGGTATTTCTTCTGCGATCCTTCGTCGCAAGCGAATGCCATCAAAATGATCGACATTATCATCAGCCAACGCATGGGATACCTCCGTTCAAGGTGTTCTGTCCTCACCCACTCAAGAAGATGCAAACACCCCTCCTTGTTTTTTAAAATAATCATATCAAATAGTTAAGAGAATTCTACGAGCGTAGTCCCGTCCCCTCCCTGCTCGGTCGGAGCGCTCCGCCAGACGAAATGGTACCGCCCGGCCAACTGTTCCAGATAACTCCGGACCCCTTTTTTGAGCGCGCCGGTACCGTGCCCGTGAACGACGGCGACCGCGATGCTTTTCGCCGCATAGGCGCCGTCCACCGTCTTTTCGACGAGCGCGCAGGCATCCTCGACCGTCATACCGCGCACATCGCATTTCTCAAAACAGGCCGCTCCGGTATCCAGTGGAGCCGCGACCGCCCGTTTTTTCCTCTTTTCACCGACCACTATGAGCCGCTCGACCGGCACGAGCACGCTCTTTCCACCCGTCGTCACCTCGGCCTTCGCCCCCTTGAGCGCCGAAAGAGATCCTTTTATCTTCGTCAGCCGGTCATACACGACCGTTTCACCGACCCGCACTCCTTCGGCCTCGGCAAGCGGCACCCCGGGCGTCTCGTCCGCCTTCGCCTTTTCCCGTTCGATGGCCTGCGCGAGGGCCTCTTTTTCCTTGCGTACGATGCCGATCCGTTTCGCCGCGTTCTTCGCGTCGGTCTCCTCGACCCGGCGGCGCAACTGCGCCTCCTCGAGTTCCATGAGTTTCTTGAGCATCTTCATCCGTTCCTGTTCGAAGGTGCGCTCTTTCTGCGCCAGTTTCCGTTCGAGCGCCGCGATCTCTTCCTTCTGCTTGACCGTTTCGGCCTTGAGCGCCGAGATACGCTCCTGCTCCTCGTCGAGTTCCTGCTCCTTCTGCCGCAGACGGTTGAGGAGCGGTTCGATGGAGCCGTCACGCGATGAAAGCAGATTCTCGAGCAGGCGGACCAGTTCCGGCGGAAAATCCATCCGGCGGACGAGCGCGAGCGCGTTGCTGCCGCCGACCAGATGATACATGAACCGGTAGGTCGGCCGTTCGTTCTTTTCATCGAACCCCATCGCGACCGGCACGAAGGCGGGATCCTCGAGCGCTATCGCCTTGACCTCGGCAAGGTGCGAGGTGACGACGGTGAATGAACGGCGGTCGCGCAGGAATTCCAGAAAGGCCCGGGCGATGGCCCCGCCCTGCTGCGGGTCGGTACCGGTCCCGATCTCATCCACGAGCACGAGCGACCGCTCGCCCGCCCGGTGGGCGATGGCGGCGAGGTTGCGCAGGTGAGCCGAGAACGACGATTCCCCCTCGGCGGCGTCCTGTTGATCGCCGAGCACGAGGAACACCTCGTCGAAAAAAGGTATCCTCGCCCGTTTCGCCGGCACCGGGATGCCGCGCCGCGCCAGCTCGACCACGGTGTGAAAACTCTTCAGCGCGACCGTCTTGCCGCCCGCGTTGGGGCCACTGATGACCATGATGCGTTCACCCTCCTTGAACCGGAAGGCGTTGCGCACCGTTCCCTTCTTCAGCGCCGCGAGCACCGGTGGATACCAGACCTCGTCGGCTGTCGCCCCCTCGTCGGTAAATTCGGGCACCGCGCAGTCGTATGAGCGCATCCAGCGTTGCCGGACATAGAGCGATTCGAGCCGGAGCGCGAGGCCGACGCACGCTTCGACATGGTCGATGCGGCGGCCGAGGAGACCGCGCAGCTCGCGGAGCACCTTGAGTATCTCATTCTGTTCGTGCGATGCGAGGAGACTCAGCCGGTTGTTGAGTTCGACGAGCGCAAGCGGCTCGAGGAACGCGGTCTGTCCCGACCGTGACAGGTTATGGACGACCCCGTTCATCACCCGCTTGAACTGCGTCTTGAACGGCAGGACATAGCGGTCGTCGCGTATCGTGAAATAGTCCTCCTGCAACATGCCGCCGACCGCCGGGTCGGCGATCATCCGCTTTATCTCCCGCCCGATGAGTTGGTGGGTATCGGCGATATGCCGCCGGATGCGGGCGAGTTCGGGACTGGCGTCGGAAGTTATCTCCCCCTTTTTATCGACCGTCTGCTTGATGGTCATCTCGAGCCCCACATCGGGCTCGAAGGGCGCGAACAGCAGGGCGAACTCACGCACCCAGGTCTGCCGTCCCACCTCCTGTTTCGCGCGTCGCAATTGTTCGAGCAGATCGCCGACGACACGGTAATCCATCGGTTCGAGCGACTCGTCGCGCCGGAACCGTTCCACGACACCGGAAACCCGGTCAAGGTCATAGTTGAATATCGCGACACCCGTGTCAAAGAGTGTGGCGGTCTCGCCGATGAGCCGGAACTCCCGCTCGGCCTCGCCGCGCGACAGCGGGGCAAGGTCATGGATATGGCGCCGACCCGCCGCAGAGAAGCACCCTTCGGCGACCATGTCGAGTATCTGGACCCACTCGTGCTGCATGAGGGTCACCCGATCAGGCGAGTGAAAAGGGCGCGGTTCTTCTCGAGCATCCGCCCCTCCATCAGATCGCCCATCGCCGCTTCGTAGTGCTCTTTTTTGATGCCGGGGATGAGCCCCTCCCTGCATACGGCCGCCATGAGGGCGATATTCTGCATCCGCGTGTCAGGCAGATCGTCGACCCGTACCCGGACATTCTTCACCGTGCGGCGTTCGCATTCCTCCGCGACCGTTTCGCGCCCCACTTCCGGCGTCGCGCCGACGCGCACCTCGAGCGGTTGCCAGACGGTGTCGTACCAGACGAGCGTCCCGCCATCCTTCACAAAGCCGTTCAGCGCCCGGAGCGCCTCATGCCGTTCGAGCGCCACGGCGATGTCGGTGTCGCCTTCGGGGATGAGCGGCGAATATACCTCATCGCCGATGCGCAGATGCGACACCACGATGCCGCCGCGCTGGGCGAGTCCGTGGGTGTCGACCCCCTTGACCGCGATCCCCGCGTGGTCGGCCGCCCGGATGAGCGCTTCCGAGAGCATGCCGATCCCCTGTCCGCCAACCCCGGTGATATAGATGTTCGTCGTCATGGCCTTCTCCTTACGCTTTCGGTTTGATCGCTTTGGACGGGCAGGTCTGGATGCACGATCCGTCGCCGATGCACAGATCGGTGTTGACCGTCACCTTCCCGTTGGGGAGCCGCGTGAAGGTCGGGCAGGCGAATTTCTCGACACATTCGTGGACCCCGTCGCAGAGTTCGGGCGGCACCATGACCTGCTTCTCCTTGAAATCGGGCTTGCGCCGCTGTTCCCGCATGTACTTCAGCATGCAGGGATGCTTCGCGATGACCACCGAGAACTCCGGTATCTCGACCGCCCGCTTCAC
>JAKQHE010000142.1 GCA_029573155.1 bacterium | reverse complement strand
GTTTCTACCGTGACTACGTTTCGGGGCCGTCACCGAGCCGTGACTGTAAAAAGGTAGCGGCCGAACATGCCCCACCTGTGACGCACAGGTAAGAAACGAGTCGGATACACGGCCGGCGCGGGCTTCATTTTTATCCGGCTCGCATTTAGGAACATAACTTCGTTGCCGCTCCTCGACGGCCTCGCTGTACGGGTAGTACAGCTTCGTTGCCTGCGGGGCTTGCGCCTTGTTCTGTCCTCTAACTGCGAGCCGGTTCATTTCGTATCTTTCGGTTCTTGCGCGGTCAGTTTTTTTATTGACCCTATCTCGGCCTTGGTGAGCGGGCGGTACTCGCCCGGTTTGAGTCCCTGCGCGGTCAGCCCCGCGAAGGATATGCGTTCGAGGCGCAGGAGCAGGCGGTCGACCGCCTTGATGAGTTCCTTGACCTCGTGTTTGCGCCCTTCGGCGAGCGTCAGTTCGAGCGTCGTGGTGGTCTGGTCGCTGGCGACCGCGACGGCGTCGATGATGCGGCAGAGGTGGCCCGCGATATCGACCCCGCTTTTCAGCGCGCGGATGACGGTATCGGGAAAATTGCCCGCCACAAGGACGCGGTAGACCTTCGTGATGCCGAAACTGGGGTGGGTGAGCCGGTGGGCGGTGTCGCCGTCGGTGGTGAGGAGCAGTACCCCCTCGACCTCGCGGTCGAGCCGCCCGACCGGGAAGAGGCCCGGGGTGGGGGGGAGTAGTTCGACGACGGTGTGACGACCGCGGTCGTCGGTGACGGCCGAGAGGTACCCCGCCGGTTTGTTGAGGAGGAACCAGACCTTTTCGGCGATGCGGGCGACCGGTTCGTCGTCCACCCGGACCTCGTCGCGCGCCGGGTCGACCTTGTCGCCGGTCGCCGCCCGGTCACCGTTGATGCGGACGCGGCCTGCCGCTACGAGGATATCGGCCTTGCGACGCGAGGCGACCCCGGCCTCGGCCAGAAAGCGGTTGATACGGACATTCCCCGTCATCAGTCGTAGATGCCCTTTCCCATGCAACATTTCTTGAATTTCTGACCGGAGCCGCACGGGCACGGGTCGTTGCGGTTCACCTTCGGCGCGGTCCGCTTGGCCGGTTCCTTGACCGCCGCCGCCTTCGCGGCGCTCCCCGCCTGCATCTCTCGTTCGCGTTTCTCCTCCTTCTTCTCGAATTTCGCGAGCGATTCCTGCGTCACGATCTGGACCGCGAAAAGCCTTTTCACCGATTCGCTGTAGATGGTGGACATCATCTCGGTGAAGAGTTGGAAGCCTTCGCGCTTGTATTCGAGTTTCGGGTTTTTCTGGCCGTAGCCGCGCAGACCGATGCCCTCGCGAAGGTGATCCATCGTCAGGAGGTGGCGCCGCCAGAAGAAGTCGAGTACCTCGAGGATGATGTGCCGTTCGAGTTCAAAGGTGAGTTCGGGGGTGTACTGGGACATCTTTTCGATGTATTTCCCGGTGAGGAAGTCGTAGATGACCTGCGCCAGCATGGTGCGGGGATCGGTGCCGCGCGGGACATTCGCCGCCACTTCGGGGGTTACGAAGGTGAAGTTCTCGGGCGCCATCATCACGACCCGGGCGAGTTGTTCGCGGACCGCTTCGCAGTCCCAAGCGCCGGGCGATTGCCCTTCGGGGATGGAGCTGCCGACGAGCGCGTTGGTCACCTCCTCGATCATCGAGAACACCGTCTCGCGGTTCTTCTCGCCGCCGAAGATGCGCAACAGGTCGTCCTCGAGC
>JAKQHE010000113.1 GCA_029573155.1 bacterium | reverse complement strand
GAGGTCCTCGAGCGCGATGAGGTCGGTACCGGCGTTGAAGGAGAACTCGTGCCGGCTCTTCTCGATGATCGAATTGGCCGAAGGGGTCGTCAACGAGGCGAGCACCTGAAAATAGGGCTCGGCCACCTCGTAGCGTTTCGCGACCGCGGTGCGCAGATCGAATCCCCACAGTCCCTTGCCGACATTCCCGTTCTTGCCGGTCTGTTGGATATCGTCGCCGATGGCGGTGCCGACGCGTGCGTTCATGCCCTGCGGCGTCGCAATTCCGGCGGTCGGCGAGGTCAATTTGAACCCGACCAGCCACGAGAACTCGTCCTTGCCGCGCCCTTCGTTGAATGGCGCCCATTGCAGGCCGATGGCGATGTCCCCCACTCCTTTGTGGTTGTAGTACAGAGAGGCGGCGTCGGGAAAAAGGTTCTGGTTGATGAGCGAGAATTCGCGCGGGATAGCGCCACCGGTGAGCGCATCGATGTCATAGTTCTCGAGGATCAGTTTGTAGGCGTCCTTGAGCACTATCGGCAGATCGAGCGATATCGAAAGGTCCTGATAGAGACCTATCTCGGCGGCGATCACCAGTTCGCGCAGGAAGCGCGTTTCGGAGTTCCCCTTGTATTCGAGCGTCTCGACGCGGCGGCTTTCGGTCGTGTAATACAGATTCCCGTCCTTGTCCTCGTAGGTCTTCGGCAGGGTGTTGTATTCCCTCTTGATATCGGCGAATTCGTGGGTGTTCTTGTAATAGATGTTCAGGTTGAAGTCGAACGGATTGTCCTCATCGAACGAATCGGCGACATCGGTCACCTCCGCCGCGGAAAGCATCCCCGCGGCGCAGGCCGCGCCGAGTATCAGGAGCATCCTTCTCATCTAGCACCCTCCGGCGAACAGGTTCGGCGGACTATACGACATACGCTCCGGCGAGTCAAGAATAATAACGAGCGGGGCTCTCACGGCACCACCGGCGGAGGATCGCAGGGATACAGGGTCGTGCCGAGCGATTGGACGGCGATGTTCTTCTTCCCGCCGGTGCCGTCGGTGACGGTCAGCGAGAAGACATCCCAACAGGTGTTGGTGTCGGTGAAAAGCGCCTCGGCGCTCGCCGCCTGTTCGGCGTGGGTATAGACCTTCACGATGGCCTTGCTGGGCCCGCGGCTCGTGTCGTAGGCATGCACGACGACCTTGTAGACACCGTTCGCCGGCTGGTTGACATAGGCCGTCTCAGGACCTCTGCCGGTGGTGTTGTCGATGTCGAGCGCCGGGTCGTCCTTCGTTTCGCCAGCCACGCCCCAATCGGGTCGCGCACCGGCATACTGCGGCGAACAGTTGTAAAAATAGCAGTCGGTCGCCGGATCGCCGTACGCGCCGTCGGGGGCGACCAGATGGAGATCCATATCGCTGTCCTTGTTGTCCCAGATCATCTTGACGATGAGTTCGTCGTTCGGAAGCGCCTCTATATCGCAGTCGGCCCAGGTGCTCGTCAGGTTATCGCCGTTCTTGACCATGAGCCGCACGCTGTAGGTGCCCTGCAGGAGCGTCTGGAAGGTCGTTTTCGAGGAAGCGCTCCAGATATTGGCGACCGACTGGGTCTTGTCGTTGAGGTCCACGATGCTCGCGCCGCCGCCGCTCCCGCCGCCCGGCACCGAGGCCATCGTCCAGAAATAGGAAAGCCCGGTCGTCGTGACCCCGTCCACATCCACGCTTGTCGAACCGTCAAGCGTCGGCCAGGTCAGTATCGGCACCTGCGCCGGGCAGAGGAGTTTCGCCGTCGGGAGATCGGTGTTCTCGGGGCCGCACGCCAGATCGACGGTCAGGTGCTGGTATTTGGAATATTCGGTGACATCGTTGCTGATGATAACGAGTTGCCCGACGAGCCCGAGCGGGAAATCCTTGTCGTTGCGGCATCCGATCTCGGCGGTCTGGGTACCGTCTATCGGTATCGAGACATCGGCGGGGATGTTCGTTTTGATGAAGAAGCCGGGGTCGCCCGCCTTGGCCGAACCACCGATGGTGATGGTCATCGCCTCGATGCGGAGCGAAGAATTACCGAGATTGTTCACCACAAGCGGCGACACCTTTTCGTCGAACCCTTCGCCGAATTCCATCTTGAGATCGTCCGGCAACGCGTCGTCGGGCGTCTTCACCTCTATCTTGGCGGCCGATTTCGCCCGTCCGGTAAGCGCGATGTCGAGTTCCGGATTGCATTTGTCGTTGCTATGGATGCGCAGGATGCCGGGGAAGGCATCCCAACTGACCACATCGTAACTGATGCCGAAGGTGACCTTTTCGTCCTTCCCCAGCGTGATCGATGAGACCGCCACCGGATTGGGCGACATCGAGAAGCCCGCCTCCTCGCTCTGCACGATCTCGGCGCTCCCTATCGTGAGCCCGCTCCCGGTGCAGGAGAGGCACCGGTTGGTGACGGTCACATAGCGGGTGCCGCCGAAGGTCTTGTAATAGCCGGTGAACTCGAGTTCCGTCGCGCTCGGCTTTATCTTATTGTCGGTGCTTGAGTAGTTGCACGACACCTTGTCGGCGTCGCTCTTCGCATCGGTGTCGATGTCGGGATAGAACATGCCGTCGCCGTCGGTGTCGGGGTCGGTCGGATCACCGCCGCAACAGACAAGCAGAAGGATGGTCGCCGTAAGACAGAAGGCTTTCATAAGTTCTTTCATGGCGTCACTCCCCATCCTTGACACAACGGAAGCCGAGGTTGTAGTAGCGGTAGTGCGGAAAGGCCTTGTCCCGCGAATAGGTCGTCATCTCGGTCGTGAGCGACACCCAACTGCCGCCGCGGATGACCTTTTTCTGCGTCGTGCCGCCTTCCTCGGGACCTGCCGGGTCCTTCAGTGGATCGGCCATGTCGCTTTTCTTGTAGTAGGAATCTATGTCGTACCAGGTCGCGGTCCATTCGGCGGCGTTGCCGGCCATGTTGTAGACGCCATAGGGGGAAATGGCCGAGTCGAACGAGGTGACATCGGTGACATCGGCGAACAGCGCCGAATAGTTGGCTATCGCATTCTCGGCGTTGTCCTGTGGCTCCTCCTCTCCCCACGGGTATTTCCGGAAGGTCTCGCCGCGCGCCGCCTTTTCCCACTGGGCCTCGGTCGGCAGTTGTTTGCCCGCCCACTGACAGAAGGTGTTCGCCTGATTCCAACTCACCCAGAGCACCGGAAAATTACGATAGGCGGGATCGTAATAGTAGTTCGGATACCTCGATGAGTTTATCTCGTAGGGCTCGGTGCAGACATCGGCATTCTGACAGGCCAGGTACTGGGCGTTGGTGACCTCGTACTTGTCGATGTAGAATGCGGGCAAGAGGATCTTCTGTCTGGGACGTTCGTCGGGCGAGGCATTGTCCACGCCCAGAATGAA
>JAKQHE010000112.1 GCA_029573155.1 bacterium | reverse complement strand
GAGGTCCTGCGCTATTTCGGCAAAGAGCCCTGCGCCGGCATAGAGACCGAACTCGTCGTCTCGATGGGCGCCGCGATACTGGCCCAGTCGCTCGAAGGGTCCTACGAGGAGGACTCTCCGGTACTGCTCGATGTGACGCCGCTCGCGCTCGGCGTCGGATCGGTCGGCGACCATCTGGAGATACTCATCGACAAGAACGAGACGCTCCCCATCGAACGCACCAACATCTTCACGAACGCCTACGACGATCAGGAAACGGTCAAGATACGCATCTATCAGGGCGACGGCAACAAGAAGAGCGAGGCGCTCCTGATGGGCGAGATGACCCTCTCCGGCCTGCGCAAGGCGCCGCGCGGCATGCTCCACATCGAGGTGCGGTTCGAACTGGACACCAACGGCGTGCTCCATGTGGACGCCCGTGACAAGGACACCGGCCAGCGCCAGCACATAGAACTGAACATCCTCGGGCTCAGTCTCGAGGATCAGGAGATCATGGTCATCATCAACGACCTCAAGGGCGACGAGGACCCGGCGGCCCCCGAAAAGGAGATAACATGACCGATTACGTGCTCGGGATAGACCTCGGCACCTCGACGACGGCGGCGGCCATCGTCATCGACGGCATACCCCAGACCATCCCGATAACGGGCGAGGAGACCCAGATCATGCCGTCGGTCGTTTCGTTCCTCGACGGCGGTCGCAATTTCGTCATCGGCACCGAGGCGAAGAGGAAACTCCCCCAGAACCCCGAGAACACCGTCTATTCGGTCAAGCGTCTGGTCGGGCGCAAATTCTCGAGTCCCGACACCAAACAGTACGCGAAGATGTTCCCCTACCGGGTGGTCGAGGGGCCCAACGACTCGCTGGTCATACAGATATACGACCGCACCTACTCGCCGCAGGACATATCGGCCATGCTGCTCGGCAAGATAAAGGCGGCGGCGGAGGAATTCATCGGCACCGAGATAAAGAAGGCCATCATCACCGTCCCGGCCAACTACAACGAACCGCAGCGCCGCGTCACCCAGAACGCCGCGCAGATGGCGGGACTCGACGCCCTGCGCATCATCAACGAGCCGACCGCGGCGGCGCTCGCTTACGGGTTCGGCAACCGGTTCAACGAACGGATAGCGGTCTACGACTTCGGCGGCGGCACCTTCGACATCACCATCCTCGAGGTGCGCGACAACTTCTTCGAGGTGCTCGCGACCGAGGGCGAATCGTTCCTCGGCGGCGACGACATCGACAACGCGCTCGTCGACTACTTCCTCGCGGACATAGAGACGACCCATCAGGTCAAACTCGAGTACACCAAGGTCGTCCGATCGCTTCTCACTTCCGAGGCCGAGCGCATAAAGAAGGAACTTTCGACCTCGGAAAGCATCGTCCTGACGATACGGAACCTCATCCCGATGCCGAGCGGCGCGATGATGGACTACACCATCCGGATAGACCGCCCGCTGTTCGAAGAGATCATCTCGCCCATCGTCGAGCGGTCGCTCGCCTGTTGCGGCAGGGCGCTCGAGAGCTCTCACCTGAAAGAGGATGAGATCGACGCCATCGTGCTGGTCGGCGGCACCACCAAGATCCCCTACATCCAGAAGCGGGTCGGCGAATTCTTCGGCAAGGACCCCTTCCTCGGCATAGAGACCGAACTGGTCATCGCGATGGGCGCCGCCATACTCGGGCATTCGCTCACCGAGGAGCACACTGAGGAATCCCCCGTGCTCCTCGATGTGGTCCCGATATCGCTCGGGGTCGGCACC
The DNA here is from genome assembly GCA_029573155.1 of bacterium. Classification (GTDB taxonomy): domain Bacteria; phylum UBP6; class UBA1177; order UBA1177; family JAKLFG01; genus JAKLFG01. The sequence goes on along the minus strand of JAKQHE010000112.1, from coordinate 19 downwards.
GCCGGCGACTTCATCGAGG
>JAKQHE010000102.1 GCA_029573155.1 bacterium | reverse complement strand
TTCCCAGCGAGGCCGAATGGGAGAAAGCGGCGCGGGGCACCGATGGACGGAAATACCCGTGGGGTAATACGCCGGAAGCGTCATGCGATTATGCGGTCATGGATGACTCGAACGCCGGCGGCAACGGTTGTGGAACCGACGGAACAATGCCGGTGGGGAGCAAGCCGAATGGCGTATCGCCCTACGGTGCTTACGACATGATAGGGAATGTGTGGGAATGGGTGAACGACTGGTATGCCTCGGATTACTATGCTTCGTCGCCTACAAACGACCCTACAGGGCCAGAAACTGGTGCTAACCGCGTGTTGCGCGGTGGGGCGTGGAACCGCTACAGCGACATCAACCTGCGGGCGTCCTACCGCAACCTTGATCCCCCAGAATACTACTACCTCGATTATCGCGGATTCCGGTGCGCAATGGATGCTGAATAAAATAAGGGAGGAAACTATGACCAAGTATCTTATGATCCTTGTGGCGGCAATGTTGATAGTCGCCTGTGGCGATGAGGGGACGAAAGGCCCGGCGATGGGGTCGAAGGGGGGTGACTGTTACGGGAACGGTACCTGCGACGGCGACCTCGTCTGCATGTCCAATGTGTGCGTTGATCCGACCGAAACGCCGGACAAGGACACGGCTGTAAATGATGAAGCACCGGATGATGAACTGGACGAGTTGACAGATGTTGATGATGAGCAAATTGTTGATAATGAAGAGGATGATACGGATTCATTAGTGAATGATGATGACAAATTAGATCCAGAAATCGCAGAAGAATTCAATAAACCTTGTTATAATCCCTTTATAGTCGCAGAAATATTTGCAAAAAAATGTGTTGAATACACTAAATATACTGTTAATGGTCTTGAATGTGGGATAACGGTTAACATGACCGAAGTTGGCCCAATGCAAACGTTGGAATGTACAACAAAAGAAAAATTAGATAAGTTAAAAGAACAAATAATAGAAGATAAACCCGAAAATTGGATAGATAGTACTAAATTGGAAGTATATAATCAAGTTTCCAAACTTTATTTCTCAGAGAAATATGGTGAAATATCATATAAATTAATAGATAAACCCGATCCAATACTTTCTAACAATGATACAGTTGAAGGATATATAACAGAATTCACGTTCGGAGGGAAAGATTTCAACATAGTAGATGTATACAGAGATAAAGATACAATACCACTAATAATTTCTGATAAAAACGGAACTCAAGCAGAATTAATTGAAAATGCGGTTATTGAAATATATGACGTTAATTACCCAATTTTAACTATACAATGGGAATATGGTTACTGTTTCTACCCCCCAAAAGATAATCTAACAAGAGATTTCGGTGTTATGGGAACATATGTTTTAGTCAATGCAAAAAAAGCATACGATGAAACTAATGCAAAGAATGAAGCAAATCAATGTGATAAGGTTCATGAGGAACAATTTGAAGAATATAAAGAAAAAGTTAAAAAAGAAAATTAGTTTTTTTCAAGGGGGATTGAGGGGGTTTGCCCCATTCCGACGCGTTGAAAACCCACCCAGCCCTCCCTTGACAGGGCGGGATAGCGTCGTCCCGCTGTCAAGGGGGAACGAGGGGGTTTGTGCGATCCAAGGCGGCGTAGCCGGGTGAGGTATTATTCCGCTTTCATGCTCCGGAAGGTCTGCGTCATGGTGAGCAGGATCATGATGAGGACCGCGACCGCATTTATCTGCGGTATATGCAGCCGGTATATCGAAAGGAACAGCGGCAACAGGAAGGGGATCGACGACACGGCGATACTGCGGTAGAGGCGGCCCCTGACGCCGCCGAGCACGAGCACGAGCCGCATGATGTTGAGCATCGCGGGGTCGGCGAGGAAGATGTCGCCGGCGTCCACATTCTTCTTGCCCCATGCCATGACGATGGCGGGGCTGTTCTCCGGCGGTTCCTGCGTGACGAGCAGATCGCGGTTGTCGAGCGTGATGTCCCCGGCGCGCGGGACGATAAGGGCGCCGGGGAACCGCTTCTTGAGTTCTTCGCCGCCTACGATGACCACCGGTACCGTATATTTTTCCTGCAGGACATCGATCATCGTCCGGTTTGCGGTGGGGTCGAAGCGGTCGACCACATAGTAGCCGATGACGCGGCGTCCTTCCGCCAGTGCCACATAGGACCGCTTGGGGTCTTCGGCGGCGGGCGGCAGGTCGTCGGTCAGGAAACCCTCACGGATGAGAAGGGCGAGCGGCGCGAGCGTCAGTTCGGTGCCGTCGGGGAGCGTCCGGCTGAATTTCGCATCCCGCTTCATGGCGTCCACGCCGCCTTCGGTCGATACGAACTCGCGGTTGAGGAGATCCACCTTTTTCAGGAACTGTTCGCGTGACATCGCCGGGCCGGTCACGATGCCCGAAAGATTCGTCTGCGAGAGCGAAAGGAAATCGGCCGAATCGAACACCACCCGGTCGATGCGGGCGCCGTGTATGAACAGCCGGAAATTGTTGAGCGCCATGTTGAGACTCGCGGTCTCTATCACGAAGCGGAGGAACACCGCGAGGGTGGAGAGGGTGACGGCGGGAGTGTAGATGGAGAGGAGGAGTTGGAGCGCGCGGGGCAGGTCGCGATTATTGAGGTAGTTGACGGTCGGGAGGAACAGTACGAGGAGGAAGAAGAGCGCCCAGACCGGAAAGAGCAGTCGCGTGAAGAGCGGCGAAGAACTCTTTTCGGAGCGCAGAGAATAAGACAATAAGACGGTGACCGGTAGTATCCCGGTGATCTCCCAGACCGCCGGCCGCCCGGTCAGCGACAGGTAGACCGATACAAAGAAGGGGAGAGCAAGATAGATCGCAGTGAGGAGCGACGCCCGTTTTATCCGGGCGCTGAGGACCCGGAATATGGCGTAAAGGAAGGGAACGGAAAAAAGATAGAGTCCGATGTCATAATGGTCCTTGAGCACGAAAACGGCGACGACGAGGTAGCCGAAATAGGCGGCGGCGCCGTAGACGAGCAGGCCGATGTCGAACAAGGTCTTTTTCATCGGTTGCTTCCGGGATGCGTCATGAGAACTCCTCGACCGGTCCTTTGCCGGCGCGGACGACCTCGTAACGGTCGTTCTCCAACCGGATGATGCTGGTCAGTTCGGCGGGCTGATACCCGGCGTCGGCGATGATGTCCACGAGATGGAGCCAGGGCGGGGTCTCGCTGTCCGGATCGGTGAAGAATTCCTCCTCTTCGTCGTTCCCCCCCTTGGCGGTCGAGACGATGAGCGGCTCTCCGCACGCGGCGATGAGTTCGCGTATGAAGGGGAGATCGGGGATGCGTATGCCGATCTCCTTGCGGTTCTCAAGCATGATCTTGGGCACCTCGCGGCTCGCCTTGAGGATGAAGGTGTAGGGACCCGGAAGGAATCGTTTGACCGTGGCGAACTGCCGATCGGTGACCTCGGCGTAGCGGGCGAGTTCCGAAAAGTCGCGGAACATGACCGAATAGAATTTCTTCTTACGATCTTTGATGCGGCCAAGTTTTTCTATGGCGCTTTTCTTTCCGATGCGGACGGCGAGCAGGTAGGAGGTGTCACCGGGGATGAGCGCGACACCGCCCGAACCGAGCGCATCGGCGACGGTCTCTACGGTCCGTTTGTGCGGGGTACGAGGATGGACGGGGATGCGTTGCATGGCGTTATCCGAGAAAAGCGTTGAGGGCGAAGTCGAACATCTGTGCGGAGCGGGAAGAGGGGGCGTCGAGATTTCCCTTTGACTCGCCGTTCAGGGCGAACACCACGCCGATGTCAGGTATAACCGAGAAGGCATAAAGCAGAGATGCGAGGTAGAGCCGTTCACCGAAGCCGGCGATATCCTGTTCGGAGGTTCCGTCCAGTTCGGCGAGCGCGGCGGTCACGTCGGGTTGCTGTTTCTTTTTCAGCGTACGGACAAAGGGGGCGCGGGCCTTGTCGGGCATGGCCAGTATCTCGCCGAGTCGCGCGGTGAGTGCGGTAACGCCCTTTTCCTGATGACCGTCGAAGACGCCACTGCCTATCAGAAAGAGATTCGTTGCGATGAGGAACGCCAGTCGCTTGCGATCGACGACGGTCGCGCCTTTACCGAACACGAGAACCGGGAGGTTGGCGAGTCCGATAGTAAGGGGGCCGATGAGCGACGGGTCGAAGAAGGCCGACGGGGGATCGATCCTCAAAGCAAGCGAGAGTTTTTCGAGCAGGGTGAGAATGTCGCGATGTGTCGAGGAGGAGAGCGGTTCGAACCGCCGTTCCTCCTTCCGTTCGGCGACCCGCGCCTGCGCAAGCAGTTGCGCGAGCGAACGGAGTTTGCCGTCCAGAGGCCGAAAGTTCGCCTGAGCGAGAATGAGTTCTTCGCGGAGCGCCGACAGCCGTTGCCATTCCTGTTCGGCGGGGCGATATCCCGGCACACCGAGCGCGGCAAGCAGGTTCTGGAGGAATACCCGCGCGCGCTGGTTGTCGGCGCCGGCCATTTCCATGAGTCGCAAGGCGGGGTAGGGTTCTCCGCGCGAGATTTCGGGGAGAAGGGCGCGGCGCAGGAGTTCCTTTTCCTCGGTGTTCCTTTTCTCGACGCGCAGAATGAGCGACTGTACGATGTCCGATGTTGCGGCAGCGCTTCCGCGTATCTCGGCGACGAGCGTTTCGGCCTCGTCGATCCGTTGCTCGTCTATCAAGAGATGAAGCAGCGTCTCGACCGCGACGGGGTCTTTCTCGTTGGCATAGTGTTGAAGGATGAACAGGGCGCCGGCCGGGTTGTTACGATAATTCTCGGCAAGTCGTTTGAGTTGTTCGTAGCGGGGGATGTGTGCGAGGTCGTCGCGTGTCGGCGGTTCACCGCAGGAGAAGAGAAGCGAGACCTTGCGGAGCGCCTCGGTCTCGGAGGTCGGCGGAGCGCCATCACGATGGGGTGTATCAGTGAGCATGGGGCATTCCTCGCTGCGATGCGGATGGAGGCGAAACGGTGAGGGCGGGCAGTCCCCCTGGCCCTCGCAGGTCACAAAGGTCCCGGCTGGAGGACCCCACGCAGGCGCCGGGCCGGCGCTGCCTGCCGGACACAAGACTGCTGTGGGTGGGCAAAGAGTTCGAAGAGGTCATGGGGGGAGAATAACCAAGACTAGACACCGTGTCTAGACATTGTGACTAGAAATGAGGTCTGCCGTGCGGCAAGATGCGCGCATGAAGCGAGTCCAGAAACGAAGCCGCGTGAAGTCGCTCCAGCGGTTTGTGATGCCGAGTGCTCCCTGGGGTGCGCCTCGCGGGGCTCGGGGCGCCGCCGTCGTTGTGGCGGTCACCCGGGCGGGTCTCGCGGTCCTATCGGAGAAGCGAAGCCGCGACGTGACGGTGGTGGAGATCGCGAAAAGGGCCGGCGTGGCTCGTGCGAGTATGCTGTTGCAGTTTCCGAGCGGGATATCGGATGTGCTGTCGGCTGCCGTTAACGCCGAGTATGCCTCGATCCTCGAAGCGGATGAAAAGCTGTGGCAGGCGCGGCCTCCGGTGACGCCGATCGAGGCGATGCAGTGCTTGATCGCAGCGATCTACAGCCGGGCGACATCTTCAGGATTGCTGTATGCCAACCTGCTGGCAGAGTCGATGACGCTG
>JAKQHE010000129.1 GCA_029573155.1 bacterium | reverse complement strand
AACTCGATGCCCAGTTGTCCAAAGAGCAGAAACAGGCCTTCCTCGCCGAGCATCTTGCGGTCTCGCTCGCGAAATTCGGTGATTTCAAGGCGACCGATACCCTGCTTCGCATGGTGAGCAAGAAGTTCGCGCTCAAAGCGGCCAAGGAGAAGAAAGGCGAGAAGAAGGACAAGGATGCGAAGATCGCCGAGAAGATGGCTCTGCGCGGTCAGGAGGTCTCGATCCGCATGAAGGGCGCCGAGGCGCTCGCGATACTGGGTGACCCCAAGGCGATCCCGTACCTTCTCGAGGCGATCAAGGCGCCCGAGGACAAGGAACAGAATGTCGAAGGTCAGTGGATCGTGTTCTACGAACCGAAGGTGTGGGCGGCCGACGCCTACTCCCGCATGATCAGCGATCCCAAGGCGGCCGAGGAGTTCATCGTCTTCGCGAACAAGTTCGTCGCCGAGGCCCGCGCCTATGTCAAGAAGGTCGAGGATAAGGAGCGCGCCGCCCTCGAGAAACAGATGAAAGGGAACAAGGAATTCGAGGCGATGAAACCCGAAGAGAAGGACAAGAAGATCAAGGCGCAGGCGGTGCTTGATCCGAACTACGAATCGGCCTTCCGCGCCGCTACCATGATGGAGCGGTTCGGGAAGCGTGTTGAGATCGTCAAGGAATGCGCCGCCGATCCCGCGTGTTACGCGAAGAAGCTCGACGACAAGGAGCCGGCTCACGCCGAAAAAGCGGTCTATATGCTCGGTTTCGCCAAGAAACTCAGCACGCACAAGGAAAAGGTGCAGCCGATATTCTCGCATGTCGAGCCCTATGTGCGCGTTGCCCTGACCCAGGCGCTCTTGAAGAACGAGGACAAGGCGTTCCTCCCCATCCTTGCCGAGGCGATAAAAACGGAAGGTGACAAGGTCGAATATGCCGAGTCGTCCAAAGAATACCGCGCCATCTACAGTTACCTTCAGTCGCTCTGACCACACCCGTCCCGTCGGATCCCCGGGGTGACCGCGTGAACATAGCCATCGTTTCCTTCAGCCCTGACCGGGGTGATCGCCACATCGATTATCATGTGCATACCACCAAAGCCTTCGTCGAAGAACGGAGCGGTGGTCGCTTCATGGTCGATATCGTGGAACTCTCCATGACCGACCGCGCAAGAAGCGCGGCGGGACTGCTTTCCGGCGGGCGGTACGAGATCATCCTTTTCCATCTTTCCCATTGGAACGTCGACTATTTTCGGGAGGTGGCGGCGGCGCTGCTCGAGCCCAAGGTTCTCGTCGGGGTCTGGGGACACGATTCATTCTCGCATCCGAGCGATTATCTCAAGGGAGTGATCAAATTCATCATACAGGACGAGCCGGAACTGCCGTTGTACGAGGTGGCCGCGCTCGTCGCTGAGGGGAGGAGCCCCGCTGAGGCCTCCGACATCATCTTCCGGGACGACGAGCAGAAGACATACCGGTACAGTGAACGCCGCGTCCTGTCGCCGCTCGACCTGATACCGTCGCCCTATCTGACCGGACTCATCGAGGTCGATGACGGTACCTCGGTCTATTGGGAGGTCGCACGCGGGTGTCTTTTCCGCTGCGATTTCTGCGTCGAGTTCTCTCACCTCTCACCGGTGCGGTACCACGGTTTCCGGTATCTCGAGGAGGAACTGCGCCTGTTCAGGGACCGCGGTGTGTCCCACCTCGTCATCGGTGCGCCCATATTCAATCTGAACGGGCAGCATTTCCGCAAGATACTCGGCATGATCGGCGAGTTCCTGCCCGAGGCGCGCGTTGAGATGCAGGTGCGCCCAGATCTTCTCTCGCGCGAGGAGATGGACCTGCTCGCCGGGATGAATGTGTTGCTCCGCTTTGGTATCCCCACCTTCAAGCCGAAGGTGCTCGAGAATCTCTCAACCTCCCTGAACGTCGAGAAGGCGGTCCAGAATATCCGATACATCAATAACTATCCGGATCTTTCCTTCACCATAGATCTCATGGGCGGTTTACCCCGAACGACCTATCAGGATCTGCTCGCCGATCTTGAGAAGATCTTCACGCTCTCTCCGGTCCGGATAGACCTCTACCGCCTTTCTCTCTATCCCGGCACCCGCAGCTACAACCGCGTCCGCGAGTTCGAACTATCGATGGCGCATGCCTACCCATGGCACGTGACGGCGATGCCGCAGTTCGTGAAGCGTGATATCGAACGGATCGACGAGATCGCCGAAGGGGTCGAACTGCTGTACAACCGCGGGCGCATGGTGTCGGTCTTCACCATGCTGGCGGCAGGGCTCGGTATCTCGGGCACCGAGGTCGTTGAGCGTTGGGGAAAATATCTGCGCAAGAGCGGAGCGTCGGTGACCTCCGAGAGCGACTTCGACATCCTTTTCGGCCAGTTGCGGGCCTTTTTCGCGTCGCTGTATGACAAGTTGCAGAAAAAGAAACTCTGGCCGCTCGCCGAGGACCTTCTGATGCATAACCGCCTCTACACGATGTCCCTCATGACCCCTGAGGAAGATCGGATAACCTTCCCGTACCAGATGGAGGCGATGACCGCCGACTCGATCGTCGGGGTGAACCGATCAGTGTTCGTCCACCGGTTCAACTACAACATCGAGGATGTCGTGGACGCCGGCTACATCGATCTCAAGCGGTTCGTTTCCGAGGAGGACAAGGAACGGCTGTATGGCCTGATATACCGTCTCGAAGGTGGCGTCTTCGCCCGCTCGGTGAGTGACGGTGAAGGAACGTTGTTCGAACATCTTGCCGAACGGGGTGAAACGACGCTGGGCAAACTGCGCCGGCGTTTTTCGAAACTCGATGTCGACGGCATCGTGTCCAATTGGTGCGAAGAAGGGGCGCTGTATATCGCCTCCTAGTCGAAGATATCTTCCCTGCGTATCTCGGTGTCCCGCGCCTCGGTCGAGCGACCGGGGTGGTCGGTGGTATAGTGTAGGCCGCGCGATTCCTTTCGCCGCATGGCGCTCCGTATTATGATCTCGGAGACCAGGGTGATGTTACGCAGTTCAAGCAGATCGCGGTTGACCTTGAAGTTCCAGTAGTAGTCGTCGATCTCCTGCTTCATGAGCGAGACCCGCTTGAGTGCCCGCTCAAGTCGCTTGTCGCTCCGCACGATGCCGACATAGTTCCACATACAGTGGCGTATCTCGTCCCAGTTCTGTTTGATGACGACCTGCTCGTCGCTGTCGCTGACGCCCTCCTCGTTCCAGGGCGGCAGTGCCGCCGGAACGACGGGTGCGTCGCCGATCCATCGCGCGATGCCGTCGGCTGCGCAACGCGCCATGATCGCCGCTTCGAGCAGACTGTTCGAGGCGAGCCGGTTGGCGCCGTGCAGGCCGGTGTGAGCGGTCTCTCCCGCGATGAAGAGGCCCGGTACGCAGGTATCGCCTTCCGGCGTGGTGCGCAGACCGCCGCACATGTAGTGGGCGGCGGGGACGACCGGTATCGGGTCCTCACGCATATCGATGCCGGCGTCGAGACATTTTTTGAACAGGTTCGGGAAACGGTTCACTATGAACTCGCGGTCGAGCATCGTCATGTCGAGCAGGACGAAATCGTCCCCGCGCTTCTTGAGTTCGGTGTCTATGGCGCGAGCCGTCACATCGCGGGGAGCGAGTGAGCGGAGCGGGTGGTAGCGTTCCATGAAGGTGTTCCCGTCGCGGGTCTTCAGGACGCCGCCTTCGCCGCGAAGCGCCTCCGAAAGGAGCATCGACCGGACCTTCTCGTGATACAGTATCGTCGGGTGGAACTGTATCATCTCCATGTTGACCGCCGGAATGCCGGCGCGGAACCCGATGGCAACCCCGTCACCGGTGGCCACATCGGGGTTCGAGGTGTAGAGATAGACCCTGCCGCAGCCGCCGGTCGCGAGCAGGACCGCACGCGCCTCGACGGTGACGACCGTCCCTTCGTGTGACAACACATAGGCGCCGACGGCGCGGTCCTCGTTCGCGAGCAGGAATTTGCGCGTCGAGATGATATCTATCGCGGTGTGGTGCTGCCAGATGGTGATGAGATGCTCGCGGAACACCGCCCGTTTGAGCACCCCGATCAGTTCGTTGCCGGTTATGTCACCCGCGTGCACCACGCGGCGTTCGGTGTGGCCGCCCTCCCAACCGAGGTCGAGGTCGCCGTTGGCGCGGGTCGAGAACTGTACCCCCATATCGCGGAGGAACGCGACGATGTCGGGGCCGCGTTGCACGAAGAAATCGACGGCCGCCGGATCGTTCAGGCCGTCGCCCGCGGCGATGGTGTCGTCCCGGTGTTTCTGAAAACTGTCGTGCGCGAGATCGGCGACGGTCGCGATGCCGCCCTGCGCGAGATGACTGTTCGACGCATCGATCTCATCCTTGGTGACGATGAGTACCCGGAGACCTTTACGGGCGAGGAGAAGTGACGCGATGAGTCCCGACAGTCCGCTGCCGATGACGAGGACATCGGTCCGTCGCGGAGACATTATTCCACCAGATACCAGTATTCAGAGAGGAGGTTGCTGACCGCCTTCTCTATCTCGGCCTTATCCTGCTTGGAAACATCGATGAACTTGACGCTGACGCCCCAGAACTGGCCGTCGGCACGGCAGTTGACCACCTCGGCGGTACAGCGCACCACGCGGGTGCTCGCCGGTATCTGGAATTCGAGCGTGATGCGGGTCCCTTTTTCGTGGGGCGCCGGGGAGAGGATATACATGCCGCTCGTGCTGAGATTGCCCGTCTGTTGGAAATAACTCGCCTCACCGTCGATGTTGCGTATCCACATCTTGACGGGGATGCGGTCCTTGGTGCGCCGTTCGGAGCCGCGCCGTTCCTTGCGACGGTCATCCTTGGGAAAATGCGCCTGATCGCCGTCGCGGCGCTCCTTGCTGGTCCGTCTGCCGCTGATCACCATGCTCTCCTCCATGCCCTAGTGAACGATACCGGGCCCACTATAGCGAAGCCCCCTCTTTTTGTCCACTTATTTTCAGACGGCACCGTCGAGGAACGGGTTGTGTCGTTTCTCGTGGCCGATGGTCGTTACGTTCATGTGACCCGACAGGACCCGCGTGTCGTCGGGAAGCGTGAGAAGTCGTTCCCGTATGCTCGTAAGCAGTGTCTCCTCGTCGCCGCCCGGGAGGTCGCATCTCCCGATGCTCTCGAAAAAGAGCGTGTCGCCCGAGAAGAGCACACCGTCGCCATAAAAACAGACACCGCCGGGAGTATGCCCCGGCGTGTGGATGACCGAGAGCGTGTCGCCGTCGGGGAGCATGATGCGGTCGCCATGGTCGAGCAGGCGTTCCGGTGCGTGTCCGTAGCGTCCGTCGATACCGAAATGACAGGAGAGATTCAGCGATGGATCAGAGAGGAAGAGCCGTTCGTCACGGTGTATCATGACGGCGGCACCGGGGTGGCGTTCCTTGAGTTCGCCGATGGCTCCGATGTGATCGTAGTGACCATGCGTTACAAGCATCGCGGTCAGCGTACGCTTCCCGATGAGCCGGAGCAGTAGGTCGGCATCGCCGCCCGGGTCTATCAGGATGACCTGATCGCCGAATTCGAGGGTATGACAGTTGGCGGCGACCGGGCCGATCGGTTCGGTGACTACGCGGAAGGACATGGCGTTCCTAGGGCGCCGACGGTTTGAAAGGGGCGAGCGCCGTTTCGGCCTGTAGGAGTGCGCCGCGCCAGTCGGCGTCGGAGACCCCTTCGGCGATGGCCGAATGGATGAGCGCCTGTTCGAAGAGGTCGTACAGTTCGACTGAGACGGCGGCGACGAAGAGGTCGCCGCGCTTGGAGCAGGAAAGTCGGGCGGTGAGGAATCGTGCCGTTGCGGGGTCCTTCGTGAGCGAATCGAGGTCAGCGGTCGTCGGCGCGGGAGAGAGTTTCAGCCCCAGTTTGCTGGTGGCGTATGAGATCAGGGAGGCATGGATAGTTCCGTGGTCGATCGCGGTGCAGGTGCCCGGGTCGATGCGCCACGCGGCGAGGGCGATCGCCTCGACCGCAAGCCGTTTCCATTCGGTCGCCGGGACGGCGAGCCGGGCCCACGAGTCGTAGGTGCTGGCGCCGTACCGTTTCCAGCGCTCGGAATATATCTCGGGTTCGTAGTTCTTCAGCGTCACCTCGGCGCCCCGCTCGATGGTGACATCCTTGAGGTAGCCCGCATCGGCGCCGAGCAGTTGTTCCTGATAGAGGTTGGTGCCGTATTTTACACGCACCGACATTTGTTTGCTGACATAGGCGATGGCGTTCGCGACCGCTTTGGTGCGCGATTCCTCCTTGTCGGGTGCCGTTGCCGCGCCGTAAAAGTAGTGAATGCCGCTCTGAGGGTCATACTCGTGTATCTTCAGGGTGGCGCGCCATGCCGGCTCGTTATCATCTTTTTCGAGCAGTTCACCGGTCGCGAGCGGTGTGGCCTGCGGGGTGACGGTGCCTTTCTGGGGGGCGGTGGCCTGTGGCGCGGTGGCGGCACAAGCGACGAGGAGGATGATGGCAAAAAAGGCGGTAAGACGCGATACGGACATAACGACCTCCGGTGAAGCGATTATCACGACATGTTCGCCGTCGCGTCGCGTGAAGTCAATTTTTTTGCCTGCTTCCCCGTTGTTACGGTCAGGAAACTTGACCACCGTTCCGGAAGGGCATACACTTGGCCTGTTGCCCGCCTTTATTACATTAATTGAGAGGTGCAGAGACATGAAGCAGTACGGAGCGGAGTTTTTCGGGACATTCTGGCTCGTTCTCGGCGGTTGCGGCAGCGCCGTGTTGGCGGCCGCGTTCCCGGGTTTCGGCATCGGCTTTGTCGGTGTCGCCCTTGCGTTCGGCCTGACGGTCCTGACCATGGCCTACGCGATCGGTCACATCTCGGGTTGCCATCTTAATCCGGCGGTCTCCATCGGGCTGTGGGCGGGTGGCCGTTTTCCCGCGAATAAATTGTTGCCCTACATCGTCGCGCAGGTCCTCGGCGGCCTGGTCGCCGGCGGCGTCCTTTACCTCATCGCCACCGGCAAGGCCGGCTTCGATCTGGCGGGCGGTTTCGCGTCGAATGGCTATGGCGAACATTCGCCCGGCGGTTATTCGCTACTTGCCGCGCTCATCACCGAGATCGTCATGACCATGATGTTCCTGCTCATCATCATGGGCGCCACCGACAAGCGGGCGCCGCAAGGCTTTGCTCCGATAGCCATTGGCCTCGGGCTTACCCTGATCCACCTCATCAGCATCCCGGTCACCAACACCTCGGTCAACCCGGCCCGCAGTATCGGGGTTGCGCTCTATGCCGGCGGCTGGGCGCTGGAACAACTGTGGCTTTTCTGGGTCGCTCCGATAATCGGCGCCGTTCTGGGCGCGATCGTCTACCGTTTCATCGGCGACGACAAGGCGTAATATCCAGATCTGACCGGATCGTCTTTTCTTTTTTGCATTTAGTCCGTTGAATGGTTATATTCTTCTGAATTTCTTCGCGGAGGGTTATATGGATAGGCTGAAGGGCGAACTCAAGAAGATCATGGGGCGGTTCCCGGGGTACGGGTTCCGGTTCCGTTACCTCGACTGGGAGACCGATTTCCTGCGGTTCTACCGCAGTCAGGCGAACTATAACATTTCCAAACGGACGGTGGTATTGAACGGCACGGTCGAGCGCGAGAAGCGGAAGTTCTCGTTCCAGATAGCCGACCCCGACGGCGCGAAGGCCTCTGCGATGGTCGAACGGGCGGTCGGACTCTTGAACGACCTGCCGCCCGATCCCGATTTCACGAGTTTCGAGGATGACCCGACGCAGTACGAATATCGCGACTTCCTGAAGGCGGCCGATTCGGCGCCGCTTTCGCGCAAACTCGACATCCTCGAACAGGCGACCGCGGCGGCCGGCCCGCTCGGCTTCGACATCTACGGCACCTTCATCACCGTCTCCTCCGACGGTTTCTTGCTCCAGTCCAACGGTCTCGACAAGCGCATCTTCGTCTCGCCGCTCATGCTCGACATGAAGGCGGTGGCACGGTCGAACGGCGTGACGGTCATCAACTCCTTCGGCGGCACCTCGCTGGACCCCTTCGATCCGGCGGCGTTCATGGCCGATCTCGCCCGCAAGATGAAATGGGCGACGCTCCCCGTCACCGACGTCGAGCCGGGAGAATACACCGTCATCCTCGGGCCGCAGGCGGTCCACACCTTCCTGTCGTACCTCCTTTCGGGGGCCTATGGACAGGCGCTCGACGGCGGTGTCAGTTCCTTCGAAGGGAAGGAGGGACAGGCGATATTCCCGGAGGCGTTCAGCGTCTCGTCGCGCCCCGATCACCCGCAACTCATCCCGTTCCCGTACAACGGCGACGGTCACATCGCGCGGCCGTTCACCTTCATCGACAAAGGGATATTCCGCGATTTCGTGATGAACCACTACTACGCGCATAAACTGAACCGGCCCAAGAACGGATCGGTCGGCGTATCGGCGCTGGTGATGGAGCCGGGTGACGCGTCGCTTGAACAGATGATCGCGGGGATCGACCGTGGGCTCTACATCGCCAACCTCCACTACATGAACTTCATCAACCGCAAAGAGACCTCGGCGACGGGGCTCACGCGCGACGGCACCTTCCTGATAGAGAAGGGGAAGGTGGTGAAGGTGGTCAACAACCTCCGCTACACCGTGAAGATATCGTCGGTCTTCGAGGATCTCGCGGCGGTCGGTAGCGAACAACAGGTGGTCCCCAATTCCGACAACTACTTCGAGTTCGATATCTCGGCGGGTCTCGTGCCGCACATCCTCACGAAGGGCTTCAAGATCAGTTCCTCCACCCGGACGATATAGGAGGCGGCGATGAAAAAGAATGTGTCCTGTTTTGCGCTTATTATAGGGGTGTTTGCTTTCTTTGGTTGTGATAATGGATTAGGCAACAATTCGCCGAGTTATATTGGTGCCATGATCGACATCCCCGCCGGTGAAATCCAGATGGGATGTAACGAAACGGTGGACGACCAATGCTCCGAGGATGAAGCACCCTATCACGCGGTAACTCTGTCGGCCTACAAGATAGGCAAGTACGAAGTGATCGTCGGCGAATATCAGCAGTGCGTCACCAATGGCGCCTGCAACAACAGCGGCGAGTATGATCACTATTACACCAACAACGACTCTTCGTTCTGCAACCTCGGCGCAACGGGCAAGGAGAGCCACCCGATGCAGTGCGTGACCTGGTACGGAGCAAAGGCGTACTGTGAGTGGATAGGCGGCAGATTGCCGACCGAAGCGGAATGGGAGAAGGCGGCGAGAGGAACCGACGGGAGAAAATACCCGTGGGGCAATGAAGATGCGACCTGCGATTATGCCGTCATGTTCGACCCGAACGCTGGAGGCGGTGGATGTGGCACCGGTGGGACAATGCCGGTGGGAAGCAAGCCGAACGGGGTGTCGCCCTACGGCGCCTATGACATGGCGGGCAATGTGCGGGAGTGGGTGAACGACTGGTACGCCTCGGATTACTATGCCGCATCGCCTACAAACGACCCCACGGGGCCAGAAACCGGTGATTACCGCGTGTCGCGCGGCGGGTCGTGGCTCAGCGTCGACGGCCGCGGCCTGCGCGCGTCCTACCGCAGCCACGGCCACCCGGACGGCAACGACGGCGGCGGCGGGTTCCGGTGCGCGAAGTGATCTCGCTGACGAATTCGTAAAAAACGCTTGACAACTATCAAAATTTATATAAAAAATGATAGTTGTTTGTCCTTTTTTGAGGTGAATGGATGAGCGAAATCCCGCGAAACATAGAAGCGAACATCGAGAAATGGCTTTTTAAAAAGAAGGTCATCACCATCTTCGGGGCGCGGCAGGTGGGCAAGACCACGCTGGCGAAGCGCCTGCTGGAAAAGCACGGTGACCCGAAACACTACTACGATGGCGATATCCTCTCGGTGCAGGAGGTATTCCGGTCGCAGGACCCGGAAGTGTGCCGCCGGATGTTCGGCTCGGCGCGCCTGATCGTCCTCGATGAAGCGCAACAGGTCCCCGATATCGGGATGGCGCTCAAGATCATTCACGACACGCTTCCCGAAGTTCAGGTCATCGCGACCGGCTCCAGCAGTTTCGAACTCGGGAATCGTACCGGCGAGCCGCTTACGGGACGGGGCCTTTCCTTCATCCTCTATCCCTTTTCCCTGCGGGAACTTGAGCATCGTCACACGCCGATCGAGGTTCACGCCGCCCTCCCGTTCCATCTCCGGTTCGGTTTGTATCCCGAGATCGTGGACAAAAACAAGGATGATGCGCGCGTTCTGCTCGATGATCTGGTCTCCAAATATCTCTACAAGGATGTGCTCGCCTTCGAGCAGTTGAAAAAGCCCGATCTTCTACTCCGTCTTCTCAAACTCGTCGCGCTCCAACTGGGAAGCGAGGTCTCCCTCAACGAACTGGCCACAACGCTCGGGGTCGGCCGCGCCACGGTAGAGCGATATCTCGACCTATTGGAGAAGTGTTTCGTCATTTTCCGGCTCAAGTCTTTTTCGCGGAACCTGCGTACCGAACTGACGCGCAAGGAGAAAATATACTTCTACGATGTCGGGGTGAGGAACGGTCTCATTTCCCGTTTTCAGCCGCTCGATGTGCGCGATGATGTCGGCCCGTTGTGGGAGAACTTCTGCATCGTCGAGCGGATGAAAGCGCTCGCGGCGCACGGGATGCGGCGCAACTTTTATTTCTGGCGTACGCATGGACAGAAAGAATTGGATCTCATCGAGGAATACGACGGGCGGCTCGATGCCTACGAGTTCAAGTGGAAAGAGGGTAAGATCCGCACCGCAGTAAAGCGCGAATTCACCGACGCCTACCCGGGGAGCACGATCACGGTCGTTTCATCGAAATCCTATCATCCTTTTTTTGCCGGAGAGTGACATGAAAAAAAGAGTGCAGAACATACTCGACCGGGTCACGAAGCGCGGGGTGCAGTTCGCCGATGTGCGGCTGACGGTCACCGACAGCGAGAGTTTTTCGTTCGAGCGCGGCAGTCTCAAGGACTACGGCCTCACGCAGGATAATGTCTCCATCGGCATCCGGGTGCTGGTCGGCGGGGTGTTCGGGTTCGCCGGGGTGAACGACCTGTCGGAGAGTAGCATCGACGCCGCCATCGCGGCCGCGTTCCGCAATGCGGAGGAGTCGCGCCGGTTCCGCCGCAGCGCGATAGAATTCCCGGCGCAGAGACCGGTGGTCGCGAGCCGCGTCATTGCGCCGAAAGAAGACCCCTTCGCGATGTCCTACGGCGACAAGATCGGCTGGTTCATGCCCATCGTGCAGGGGCTCACCGGCGGCAAGCGGACCATCTACAGCCGGTTCGATGCCGAATTCCGCCGCCAGTACAAGATATACGCGAACACTGAAGGGACGCTCGTCGAAACGACCCGCTACCATGTCAACCCCGAGATGTCGGTGCTCGCCTCCGACGGCAACGCCGTCATGTCGCGGACCTGGCCCGGGATGATGTCGTCGCGCGCCGGCGGGTTCGAGGTGATGCGCGACTTCGCCTTCCCCGAGCATATCGATACGATCATCGCCGAGGCCGACCAACTGCTCGACGCCCCGCGGATAACCGAAGAGCGGGCCGATCTCATCATCGGCGGCTCGCAATTGGCGCTCCAACTGCACGAATCGGTGGGGCACGCCACCGAGGCCGACCGTATCTTCGGGATGGAGATCAGTTACGCCGGGAAGACCTTCGTGAAACCGGAGCATATCGGCAAACTGCGCTACGGTTCGCCGCAGATGACGGTGGTGGCCGATTCGACCGATGAGACCGGCATCGGCTTCAACCTCACCGACGACGACGGCGTCCCGGCCAAGCGCGCGACCATTATAAAGGAAGGGATACTCACCGACCTCCAGACATCGCGCGAGACCGCGGCGCTGCTCGGGCTCGAACCGAGTTCCAACATGCTCGCGGTCCACGGTTCCGACATCCCGCTCATCCGGATGAACAACCTCAACCTGATGCCGGGGAAGGCGGGGAGCTTGCAGGATCTCATCGCCGACACCGAGAAGGGGTATCTGGTCGATCTCACCAAGACCTGGTCGA
>JAKQHE010000095.1 GCA_029573155.1 bacterium | reverse complement strand
GACCGGCACGAACGGCAAGAGTACGACCGTGACGCTGATACACGAGATGCTTCTGAAGGACGGACGCAAAAGCGCGCTCACCGGCAACATCGGAGCGCCGCTCATATCGTTCGTCGAAAAAGGGTACGAGTTCCTCGTCGTCGAGGTGTCGAGTTTCCAGTTGGAAACGCTCTGTGCGATGCGCCCCGACGCGGCGCTGATACTCAATGTGAGTCCCGACCATCTCGACCGCTACCGCGACTACGAGGAGTATCTGTTCACTAAAGTGAAACTCGCGCGGCTCGCGAAAGATGAAGGGCTGGTCGTGCTGAACGGCGCCGACGAGCCGCTTTGCGCGGCGACCGCTCCGATAGAACGGCGGAAACTCTTCTTCTCGGCGGTCGGGCGCAGCGACGCGGTGTGGGACGGCCACGCCGTTTCCTACCGCGGCGTGTCGGTGGTCATGGACGACACCCGCCTGCGCGGTGAGCACAACATCGAGAATGTGATGGCGGCGATGCTCGCGGTCGAGCCGTTCCTGAAGGATCCCGCCCGGATGGCCGAGGCGACATACGATTTCAAGCCGCTTCCCCACCGCATGGCGTTCGTCGCGCGGGTCGGCGGCGTCGATTTCGTGGACGATTCGAAGGGTACCAACATCGGCGCGGTGGAACGGTCGCTCGCCGGGTTCCCCGACCGGTCGGTGGTATTGTTGCTCGGCGGCGTCGACAAGGGGGGCGGATACCGGTCGGTGCGCGAACTGGCCGACCGCACATGCAAAGGGGTGGTCGTGATAGGTGACGCGACCCCGCGGATACTACCCTATTTCGAGGGATTCCTGCCGCTCGAAACGGCCGGGTCGATGGAGGAGGCGGTGCGCAAGGCCTTCCGGCTCGCGGCGGGAAGCGGCACGGTGCTGCTCTCCCCCGCCTGCGCCAGTTTCGATTGGTACGAGAACTACAAGGAGCGCGGCAAGGATTTCGTCCGAGTGGTGAAGATACTGAAGGACGAAGAGGGGATGTAGGCGATGTCGCAGGCGGTCCGCTTCTACTTCGGACTTTTTTTCCTGCTGGTGCTCTTCGGCATGGTGATGGTGTTCAACATCAAGGTGTTCGTCGTCGACCGGCCCGACGCGCAGGTGTTCTCGATATTCCGGTCGCAGGCGGTCAATCTGGTCATCGCGGCGATCGCCTTCATCGCCGCCTATCTCGTGAATGTCGATATCATCCGCGGTTCGATAAAGTATCTGCTCCTGTTCATCATCCTCCTGCTCCTCGCCACCTTCGTCATCGGCACCGAGGTGAACGGCGCGAAACGGTGGATAAATCTGCACTTCATGATGGTGCAACCCTCCGAGTTCGCCAAACTCGTCGTGATATTCTATCTTGCGGAGGTCATCTGCAACAAACGGGACCGGCTGGGGCTCTGGAAGGAGGTCATCTATCCCTTCAGTCTCGTGTCGGCCATCGTGCTCGTCATCGCGGTCGAGGACCTCGGTACGGCGCTCATCATCTTCTCGACCTCGCTCGTCCTGATGCTCATGGGCGGTATGCGGGTCAAATACTTCGCGGTCCTTCTCTCGTTCGCGCTTCTGGTCGTCACGGTGCTCATCCTCATGAAACCATACCGGCTCGAGCGGCTCAGGGTCTGGCAGGACCCGTGGAAATACAAACAGGCGCAGGGTTATCAGCAGGTGCAGTCGGAGGTCGCGCTCGGCCGCGGTGGCATGACGGGCGTCGGATTCGGCAACAGCCAGCGAAAATTGCGTTACCTTCCCGAGGCGTCCACCGACTTCATCTTCGCGATCATCGGCGAGGAGTTCGGCTTTGTCGGGTCGACCGCGCTCATCGGCGCCTTCCTTGCCTTTTTCCTGCTCGGCGGCTATTTCGTCCTGTCGCGCTACGATCCCTTTTCGTTCTATCTCACTGCGGGCATCGTGCTCATGCTCGGGATACAGGCGGCCATCAACCTCGGAGTGGTCACTTCGACGCTTCCCAACAAGGGTGTGCCGCTCCCCTTCATCAGTTACGGCGGGAGTTCCCTGATCGTCTCGTCGCTGATGGTGGGGTTCCTGCTCAATGTGGTGGTCAGCGAGGGGCGGGGGTACTGAGTACGCTATGAACGGGAACAAGGGCATGACGATATTACTGGCGGGCGGCAAGACGGGGGGGCACCTGTTCCCCGGTATCGCCGTTGCCGAGGAGTTGCGGGCGCGCGGCGTCCCGGTCGCCTTCGTCGGCACCCGCGGCGGATTGGAGGAACAGGAATTGCCCGCGCGCGGGTTCGAACTCGACATCATCCGTGCCGGCGGGCTCAAGGGCAAGGGTCTCTTCGATACGCTCCGGAACCTCGCGGTCCTGCCTTTCGCGCTTCTGCGGTCGTGGCTCATCATCCGCAGACGCCGCGCCGGCGCGGTGGTGTCGCTCGGCGGTTTCGCGGCCGGGCCGGTCGCGCTCGCGGCGCGATTGAGCGGCCGCCGGGTCTTCGTGATGGAGCAGAACACCGTCCCCGGCATCACCAACCGTATCGTCGGCCGTTTCGCCGACCGCATATTCCTCAGTTTTCCCGATATCCGGGGGGTTTTCCCCCCGACGCGTGCCGTGTTGACCGGTAATCCGGTGCGGCGCGAGGTCATCGAAGGGGCGCCGCGCGAACTGGGTGACGGCCGGCAGGTGCTCGCCGTGTTCGGCGGCTCGCAGGGGGCGCACTCGCTCAACGAGATGCTGATGCACCTCGCCCGCGCATACCCCGGCGACCTCGGGAACTATTTCGTGTTCCACCAGACCGGCGCGCAGGACCTCGATGCGGTGCGTCGCGTCTACGCCGAGTCGGGCATCGCCGCCGAGGCGGTCCCGTTCGTGCGCGACGTCGGTGCGGTGTACCGGGCGGCGGCGGTCATCGTGTGCCGTGCCGGCGCCACGACGATAGCGGAGCTCGCGGCGCTCCGGAGACCGGCGGTCTATGTCCCGTTCCCCTTCGCCGCCGACAATCACCAGTACCACAACGCCCGTTTCATGACCGAACGGGGCGGCGGCGCGTTGGTGGAGGACGCCGGGACGGTCGAGGAGCGGGGCGAGCGCCTGCGCGCGGCGCTGAAGGAACTCGCCGAACGCCGCGAGGAATGGTCCCGGCGCATGGCGGCGGAACTGCCGGGCGAACGGGCCGATCGTCGCATCGCCGACGAGATACTCGCGCCGACGATGGCGGGAGGCGCGTGATGCACATCCACTTCATGGGAGCGGGCGGGAGCGGGGTGAGCGGGCTGATGCTCATTGCGCGATCGATGGGGCATCTGGTGAGCGGGTGCGACCAGCACCGGACCGGCTATCTCGATATGTTGGAACGGCAGGGGGTACCGGTGACGACCGGCCACGATCAGGCCCATCTGGCGGGTGTCGATCTGCTGGTCTGTTCCTCGGCGGTGCCCAACGGGCATATGGAGGTCATGGCGGCCCGCATGAAGGGGATACCGGTCATCCGGCGCGGCGATCTTCTCGCGAAGATACTCGAAGGTCGCGCGGTCATCGGCATCGCCGGCGCGCACGGTAAGACGAGCACCGCGTGGCTGACCGGCCGACTCCTGCGCCGCTTCGTCGTTCCCGCGTCGCTCTACAGCGGCGGGCGGTCGCAGGGGACGAGCAGCGTCGTCGCGGGCGATCCGTGGGTGGTCGAACTCGACGAGAGCGACGGTTCGATATTCAACATACGGCCCCAGACGCTCGTCATCACCAACCTCGAACTTGAGCATGCCGAATATTACGGGACCGAGCAGGAGATGCTCCGCCGGTTCCGCAGTCACCTCGCCCTCATCGGCCATCGTCGCTTCGTCATCGGGCGCGGCTATCCGGTCAGCGACCGCCTGTTCGAGGAGTTCGGCGGGCTCACCTTCCCGACCCGCGCGGAGATCGCGGCGAAACGGGAGGTGCGCGGCGGACGCGACTGCCGGTTCCTATGCGACGGGGGCAACTGGACGCTCGATTTCCACGGTACCCCGAGCGATCTTGGTACCGCGCGCGAACCGGCCTATGTGATACAGAACCGCGCCGCAGCCCTGCTCGCTGCCTACACTCACCTGCGCGATATCGGGCGACGGCCCGAGCCGGTGCCGCTCGAGTTCTGGGACACCGTGCCGCCGGTGGAGCGCCGCTTCGAGAGGAAAGGTTCGTTCCGCGGTCTCGCGCTCATCGATGACTATGCACATCACCCATCCGAGGTGCAGGCGCTCATGGACCGTGCCGGTGTGGAGTTCGGGCGGTACCTGATGGTCTTCCAGCCGCACCGTCACACCCGGTTCGATCGCTTCATGGGCGAATTTGCGAAGGTGCTGGAATCGGCGCCCGCCCTGCTCATCCTGCCGGTGTACGGCGCCGGCGAGCCGCGCGGCACGAAGGGGTCGCGTGAACTGTACGAGATACTGAAGCAGAAGGGGATGCGGTCGGTCCATTACGCTGATACGCTCGGCGAGGCGGCGGTGACCATATCGGCGCACAATTTCGACTGGGTCCGCGCCATCATCACGGTCGGCGCGGGTGATGTGAACGATATCTTCGGGATGCTGGAGGAGTGATGAAGCTGAAAAAGCGCGCCGCACTCACCCGGTTCCTCACCATACGGCCGCGGGATGCGGTGTGCGACCTCTACTTCCCCGAATCGATAGACGACCTCGTCCGTTTCACGGTGCTCGAACGGGACTATCTCCTGCTCGGCGGCGGCTCGAACATCATCGCGGGCGCGGTGCGAAAGCCGGTCATCACCTTCGCGCTCCTCGAAGGGAGTAGCGTCACCGAGGACATCGACCGGCGGCAGGTCGCCGTCTCGATGCCGGCGTGGACCCGCACCGGGGCGCTTGTCGACTACCTCGTCGCGAACGGCCTGTCGGGGCTCGAATTCATGGCGGGCATCCCGGGCACCGTCGGCGGCGCGATCGTCGGTAACGCCGCGCCGAAGGGACATTCGTGGGAAGGCGTCGTCCGGAAGGTCATCTATGTCAAGGAGGGGAGCGTACTCTCCGCTGAGCCGCGTTTCGCCTATCGTCGCACCCTCGACATGCCGGAACCGCCCTACATCCTGCTCGCTGCCGAAATCGTGCTGACGAAGGACACCGTCGCGAAGGTGCGGGGGCGGGTGAAGGGTTTCCTGAAACAGCGTCTCGCGGTACCGTACCCGTCGGCCGGCTCGCTCTTCAAGAACCCGGAAAGGTCTTCGGCGGGAGAACTGCTCGAAACGGCGGGGTGCAAGGGGCTCGCGGTCGGCGACGCGGCGCTGTACGAGAAGCACGCGAACATCGTGGTGAACCGGGGTGACGCCGCCTATGCCGACTTCGTCGCATTGCGCGATGAGGCGATCGCGCGGGTCAAGAAGATGCACGGCGTCCAACTGGAGCCGGAAGTGAAGTTCTGGCAGTGAGGGAGTGAGACCATGATACTGACGAGGTACACCCGCATCGCGGTCGTGATGGGCGGCCTGTCGCCGGAACGCGAGGTCAGTCTCGATTCGGGAACGCGGGTGAAGGATGCGCTGGTGCAGGGCGGCTACACCGCCGTAACGCCGGTCGACATGGGGCGCGACATCGATGTGGTCCTGCGGGATCTCCGCCCCGAGGTGGTGTTCAACGCGCTCCACGGTGCCTATGGCGAGGACGGCCGTCTTCCCGGACTGCTCGACATCATCGGCATCCCCTACACCGGGTCAGGCGTCACCGCGTCGGCGGTCGCGATGGACAAGATACTGACCAAACGGGTGGCGCGCACGCTCGGCATACCGCTCGCCGCCGATACGGTCGTGACGGCCGTGTCGGGACTCGCGGCGCCGATGCCGTACCCCTTCGTGTTCAAGGACCCGCTGAACGGGTCGAGTCACGGCGTCTTCATCGTTCGCGACGAGGCGGGTTGGCGCGACGCTCTTGCCGAAAGCACGGGCAAGCGGATGCTCGTCGAGGAGTATGTGAAGGGGCGCGAGATAACGGTCGCGGTCCTTGGCGACGCGGTGCTCGGTGATGTGGAGATCGTCCCGGCGAAGGAATTCTATGACTACGAGGCGAAATACAAGGACGAGAATACCCGTTACATCCCCGACCCCGATTACGATCCGGCGACGCGGGAGGCGATGCGGCGCGCGGCGCTCGACATCCACCGGACGCTCGGGTGCCGCGGGGCGACCCGCACCGACTTCATCGTGACGCCGGAACGTCACATCATGCTCGAGATCAATACCCACCCCGGGATGACGGGTCATTCGCTCGTCCCGATGGCAGCGGCGAAACGGGGCGTTGATTATCTGGGGCTCATCGAACGCTTGCTCACGGAGGCGCTTGCGGTATGAAACGGGCGGCACGCATAGCGACGGCGCTTTTCTTCGCGATCTTCGTGTGGGTCGCCGTCGGGGTGTTCTCGGCCCTCTTCGTGTACGGCGGCCGCCTGTCTTTCGCGATCTACGACAGCGAATTCTTCTCGGTGACGCCCGAAAAGGTCGAGATAACCGGCATAGCGCGCCTTACCCGCGAAGAGATATTGCTTCTTGCCGGGCTCGATCATCGCGTCCGGTGGTTCGATCTTGACGAGCACCGGATAGGGCTCTTCATCCGTTCGAACGGTTGGATAAAGGAATGCTCGGTCGCCGCGCGTTTCCCCGACCGCGTCCATATCTCGGTCACCGAATATCAGCCCGCCATCGTGGTCAACCGGCCTGAGGCGAGCGGCGAGCGCGGCGAGCGGCTCTACAGCATCTGGTTCGCCGACGCCGAAGGGGCGGTGTTCAAAAAGGCGTTCCCGTGCGAAGGTCGCGAGGCGCTACCGCTCCTGTTCATCGAGGACGAAGTGGACGCCGGCCACACCCGCGACGTCATCCGGCAGGCGCTTTCGGTCGCTGAAGAGTGGCGACCCCGGGCCGATATCTGCCGCCTGCGGAGCATCGCGTACGATGTGTTCGACGGCTTCTCGCTCGAGTGCGAGTTCCCCGGCCGTCGCATCGCCCGCGTCATGATCGGCGATCTCGCGGGAGACGACACCCTGTTGCGTCGTCGCGGCCGGATATTCTTCGAGTCGGCCGAGAAACTGCGCGAGCGGAGCCTGTTCGCCGCCGAATATCTGTTTGACCCGCACCGGGAGGACGACGCGCTCGTCGCCGGCAGGATCGTTCATTATGTACCGTAACGAGGGATAGCGATGTCGAAGAACGAAAGCATCATCACCGCGCTGGATGTCGGAACGAGCAAGGTCACGACGCTCGTGGCGAGCCGGAACGCCGCCGGCAGGATCCAGTTCATCGGGAAAGGGGTGGCGCGCAACCCTGACGGCATGATCAACGGCAATGTCGTCAACATGGAGGCGACCACCCGCGCCATCAACGAGTCGGTCACCGAGGCCGACAAGATCTGCGATGTGCGCATCCGCTCGGTACTGCTCGGCCTGTCAGGAGAGCACATCAGTTCGCTGAACAGCCACGGCGTGTTCACCGTGCGGGGACGCGAGGTGGCGCAATCGGACATCGATCGCGTGGTGGAGCAGTCGAAGAACATCAGCCTGTCGGGCGAACGGCGCATCGTCGGCACCGAGATGGGCGAATTCGTGGTGGACGAACAGAGTGGCATCAAGAACCCGCGCGGCATGGCGGGCAGGCGGCTGGAGGTCAAGACCCATGTGGTCACCGCCTCGGTCGCGATGATACAGAACCTCGTGCGGAGCGTGACCGATGCCGGTCTGCAGGTCGACGAGATCCTCGTGAACGGTATCGCGTCGGCCGAATCGGTCCTGCAGGAGGACGAGAAACAGCTCGGCGTCGCGCTCGTGGACATCGGTGACGGCACCGCCGACATCGTCGTGTACAAACAGGGGGCGCTCGTCTATACGGCCGTGGTGCCGATGGGCGGCCGCTATATCACCCGCGACATCTCCATCGCCCTGCGTATGCCGCCCGCCGAGGCCGAACGGGTCAAGTGCCGGTTCGGGTGCGCCGAGCCGAAATCTGTCAGTCCCGACGAGGAGATCGAGGTCTCCTGCATCGGCGACGAGGAGAAGAAGATCATCAAGGCGCAGTTCGTCGCCGAGGTCATCACGCCGCGCGTCGAGGAGATCATGGTCAACATCCGCAAGAAGATAAACGAGGACATCAAGGACAGTTTCATCTCGTCGGGCATCGTGCTGACCGGCGGTACGGCGAATCTGCGGTACATCAAGAACATCGCCGAGGATGTGCTCGGCCTGCCGGTCCGCATCGGGCGACCCGCCATCAGCGACGACGGCATGGGCTTCGCCGAACTGTTGCGCGATCCGTCGTTCGCGTCGGCTGTCGGCATGGCCTACTACCACGGGCGCCGTGGCGGCGTCAAGAACGGCTCGTCGCATGGCGGTCTGTTCGGCTGGCTTGGCAGGGTCATGGAAAAATTCTTTCAATAGCGTAACGGGAGGACGGTCATGGAACAGACGAAAAGCATGCCGCTCGTCAGGATAGGCGTCGTCGGCGTCGGCGGCGCCGGCGGCAACGCCATCAATCGCATCGTTGACGAGCGCGACCGTCTCGCCCGCGAGGGTGGCGAAAGCGTTTTCAGCGAGGTGACGCTCATCGCGGCGAACACCGACGCTCAGGATCTCGGCGCGTCGGGCGCGGCGCGGCGCGTGCAACTCGGTGTCAACAAGACCAAGGGGCGGGGCGCCGGTTCGTGTCCCGAGGTCGGCCGCGAGTCGGCCGAGGAGAACCGCGTCGACATCGCGAACACCGTTGACGGGATCGAACTGCTGTTCATCACCGCCGGTATGGGAGGCGGCACCGGGACCGGAGCGTCGCCCATCATTGCCGAGGTGGCCCGCGCGGAGGGAGCGCTCGTCGTCGGGGTCGTCACCACCCCGTTCCGGTTCGAAGGAAAACACAAGATGAAGGTCGCGCAGGCGGGGCTCGACCGGCTACGCGAACAGGTCGACGCGCTTGTCGTCATCCCGAACGAGAAACTGCTCACCACGGACGGCGAGCGGCTCGGCGTCATAGAGAGTTTCCGCCGTTCCGATGAGGTGCTCATCAGCGCGGTGCGGTCGGTATCCACCATCATTGCAAAGAAATCGCTCATCAACATAGATTTCGCCGACCTCTGCCACACGATGCGCGGCATGGGGACCGCCATGATCGGCATCGGCTCGGCCACCGGCGAGAACGCCGCGGTCAACGCGATAAAGGAGGCGCTCGGCAACCCGCTCATGTCCGATGTCTCGATAAAGGGGGCGCGTCGCGCTCTCCTGCACATCGGCGGCATGCAGATAGCGCTCTGCGAACTCGACGAGGCCGCCAAGTACCTCGAAGGTCAGTTGCACGAGGAAGCCAACCTCATCTGGGGCGCGGCGATAGACGAAACGGCCGACAAGATACAGGTGCTCGTGATCGCCGAGGCCTCGCCGGCCACGGCGCCCGCCGTCGTGCGCCCCGCCGATGCGGCGTTGCGCAATGTTCCGAAAAATGCGCAGGTCTCGCTCCTCGACATGGCGAATGCCCCGGCGGCCGCACCGCAGGAAGCGAAGGCGCCCCCGGCCCCCGTGGAGCCGCCGCCGCTCGCGATACCTTCAGCGGCGGTCGCCCGTCAGGCCCTGCCCGAAGTGAAAGGGGTGTTCCGCGAGAAGGAACGGCCGGTGCGCCTCGATTACTCCGAAAAGATACTGGTCCATCTGCCGGACGAGACGCCGCCCGACCCGAACAACAAGGAGATCCCGGCCTATCTGCGACCGCGCCTGACGAGCCGCCAGAAAAACGGCGAGCCGCCCGCGCCGCGGCCGCCCGCGCCGCCGCGGAGACAGGATGAGCGGCAGACGGTCCTGCAGACCTTCACCGGCGCCGCAAACAACAAGAACGGCGACGAGTGAGACGCGCGGGGGTCGCCTATCTCTTCCCTGCGCCGCGCCGCGTCGCGCTCTCCAATCTCGCCCCGCACTATTTCGTGAACGCCTTCCGCGACAGCCACGGTCTCGACCTGCTGTTCGAGGGGGAGGACCGGTCGCTCATCGACCGGAAACGACCGAACGAGTTCGCGGTCATCTTCGTCGGGCTCTCCTACGAACCCTCCTACCTGAACTTCGCGAGGTACCTGCATCTTCACGGCATACCGATACTCAGGAGCGACCGTCCCGACGGGAAGTTCCCGCTCATTATCGCGGGGGGCGTTGCGCCGTCGCTCAATCCGCAACCGCTCCTCGACATCTGCGACGCGGTCCTGTGCGGCGAAGCGGAGCCGATGCACGGTGATCTCACGGCGATACTTAACGACCCCGCTGCGGCGCGTGAAGTTCTCCCGCGACTTTACTATGCGGCGAAACCGGGGAAAAAGCCTCGGATCGCGCAGGCGGCGGCAGGTTCTTTCGCCGTGAGCAGCCATCCCGCGTTGACGGGCGAGGGGAACGAGTTCGGCGGTCGCACGGTACTCGAACTCGACCGCGGCTGTGTCGGGACCTGCCATTTCTGCGCGGCGCGCCACCTTTACGGGGCGAGCCGTGAGGCCGACCGCCACCGCATCACTCACGCGGCGGAGGAGGCGTTCAAACGGGGCAAGGATATCGCGCTTCTCGGGACCGGTCTTGAGAGCGTATCCTACTTCGACGACCTGCTCGACCGCGCCATCGCGGCGGGGCGCACCGTGTCGCTCTCGTCGGTCCGCATCGCCGGCTTCACGCCGCAACGGGCATCACGGCTCGCGGCGGCTGGGGTGAAGACGGTGACGCTCGCTCCCGAGAGCATGGTCGTCGCGACCCGCAAGCGCATCGGCAAACCGCTTACCGACGATGAACTGTTCGCCGCCTTCGAGACCGCCAAGGCGCACCATTTCAAAGTGAAACTCTACCTCATGGCCGGGCTTCCCGACAGTGACAGCGCCGCCGAGGCGCAGGCGATAGGGGCTTTTTTCGCCGAACTGAAAGATCGCAGACTGACGGTGCCGCTCTCGCTTTCGGTGACCCCCTTTTGTCCCAAGCCGGGCACGCCGTTCCGTGGTAAGGCGCTCATGCCGAAGAAAGAATATGAACGCTTCCGCGACACCGTCCAGCGCGGTGCGGGGAAACTGATGCCGCAGATGCCGGTCGAGTGGTTCTCGTGGCGCGAATCGCTCCTGCAGACCGCTTTTGACCGGATGAGCGCCGCCCAAGGGGCCGCCTTTCTCGCCGTTTACGCCGATGGCGGCGAACTTCGCGCCGCCGAGAAACGGTCGGGGATACGGCTGGAAGATGCAGCGAATGAGACGCAAAAAAAAGGAACCGCCCAAAGCAAATAGAGGAAGCCGGGGGAGGTGTCGATGGGTAAAATAGTAAAATTCAGATGTGGCCCTATTTCTATTCTTGGGATGGTTATCGTCCTGTTGTGTTGTGTACAATGTGACTCGGCCCGTCCCGGCACGGATTCGGCGTTGATTTATAAACAGGCATTTGATACCGCAGTTGAATATATGCGACAACATAATGTGAGAGCTATCGGAGAATACAAGGAACTGCGTATTTATCCTGACACAACAAAAAAGGAATATCGGGAAATACAGTGTGGTAGGGCATCGCCTTACGAAGCGGCTCTTTGTCGAGAGAAAGTTCTTGACTCGCCAGAGCACAAAGAGAAGGTAGAGAAATTCGCGCAGATCGGTAGGAAGGCCGCACTTGATAGAGAAGCGATGAAGAGTACACCGTATGTTATTGCTCAATGTGTAAAAGCATCAGCCGAGAGTAGATCACGATGTGAAAAAGGACTTACAATTAATCATGAGTATTTTTCTCATATTGGAGACGAAGAGAAGGTAACGATAGTTCATTTTATAAAAAAGCCTGCCGGCGAGGTATTTCTTTCCGACATAGAAACGCTCTTGATTCTTGATGCCGCGGCGAAAAAAGTCGTAGGCTATTATGAGCTCTCCGGTGGACTATCAGCGCAGTAATCGTCGTCTCTATCGTTTGCAGCGCTTGGCGGCTTGCCGGTATATCTTACGGACACAACTCTTTAAGGGACGCATCTGCCCGGCGCTCGAGGAGGCGAGCTCAAAGAAGGTCATCGACACCATCAAGGGCGGGTCGCCTCTTTACATCTGGACCGACGACCGCACGAAGTAGTGAGTATTTCTTTCCAGTTGACTCCGTTTTTCTCCGGTGATACACTGCGCCGTTATTTTTCAAACGGAGGAATCGCATGTCGGATCGACTGGCGAATAAAATAGCGCTCATCACCGGGGCGGCGCGTGGTATCGGCGAAGCGACCGCCCGTTTGTTCCACCGCGAAGAGGCGACGGTGATCGTGAGCGATATTCGCGACGATATGGGCAAGGGCGTTGCCGCCGGGCTCGGTACGCGGGCCGAATATCTCCATCTCGATGTCCGTTCCGAGGCCGATTGGCAAAAAGCGGCCACCTATCTGAGCACGAAATATGGCGGTGTCGATATCGTCGTCAACAACGCCGGGATCACCGGTTTTCTCGAAACGGCCGGTCCGCACGATCCGGAACACTGCGATCTCGCGTCGTGGGATGAGGTGCATCGGGTCAATCTGACCGGCGTGATGCTAGGGTGCAAACATGCCATCGCGCTCATGCGGAAGCGGGGCGGCGGCAGTATCGTGAACATCTCGTCGCGCAGCGGTATCGTCGGTATTCCCGGCGCGGCGGCTTACGCATCGAGCAAGGCGGCGGTACGGAATCATACCAAGAGTGTCGCGCTCTATTGCGCGGAAAAGAACTACGCGATCCGCTGTAACTCCATCCATCCGGCGGCGATCATGACGCCCTTGTGGGACGCGATGTTGGGGGAAGGCGCGGCGCGCGAAAAAGCGCTCCGCGGCATAGAGGCGGGTATCCCGATGGGAAAGATGGGGGACCCGCTCGATGTGGCGTACGGCGCTCTGTATCTGGCGAGCGACGAATCGAAGTATGTGACGGGGACCGAGTTGCATATCGACGGAGGTATACTTGCCGGAGCGGAAGCGACGCCCAGACATGATTGAAGAATTTGCTATTTTTCTTCGGTGGCGCTGTTCCCGCATATATGATGGTGACAAAACACCGGGGTGGAGGGCACTAAAGGGTGTTGTCTTTGAGGGAGGAGATATCATGAAGTTCGTTTTTATTGGGTTTTTCGCTGTCCTGATCTTCGCGGCGTGCGACAACACGACGGCGAACAGGGCCGACGCCGACACCGTGACCGACCAGACGGTGGCGGGCGACGCGGACGAGATCGTCAATGATCAGCCCGATCAGTCGGAGACTGATCAAACCGACGATGTCATCCCCGACAACTTGGTCACCGACGATACCGTCGACGAAATTCCCGATGACGACACCGTGGGCACCGATTGCATGACCAACGATCAGTGCGCCGAGGATGAATTCTGCGCCAAGCCGCTCGGCTCGTGCAGTGAGGCGGTCGCGGGGAAATGCGACGGTCGGCCGACCGACTGTTTCATGACGCGCGCCGTCGCCCCGCAATGCGGCTGTGACGACTACACCTACAGCAACCAGTGCTGGGCCGCCGCGAGCGGCGCGGTGATAGCGCATGCGGGCGAATGCGACGGCGATGTGCTGTGCTTCCGCAACGATGAGTGCGGCGAGAACGAGTTCTGTCAGAAGAAGACCGGCGTCTGCGACATGGGGTTCGGCGTCTGCCGTCCGCAGCCGACCGACTGTCCCCAGCCGGAAGAACCGGCGCCGGTCTGCGGTTGCGACCTCAGGGAGTATGGCGACGAGTGCACCGCGTGGATGAATGATATCCCGGTCAAGCATGAAGGCGCATGCACCGGTCCCAAAGATTCGATGGTCCGTTACTTCTACGCCGACGATGCCGAGACGCCCGAGGGCTACCTGCGGATCGTCGTGTCGCCGACCAACATCCGCGAGTTCTGGACGACCGATACCTTCACCGAGCAGTTCAACGGGAACAGTTCGGTGACGCTTACCGTCAGGTTCTATGAGAGCGACCTCCCCGAGTCGGACTACGCCGAGTTGCAATACACCCTCTCGCTCCCGCCGACGCTCCCGATGGGCGTCGGGTTCGGCTACGAGGGAAGTTACCTCAGATGGTATTCCTTCAACGGAGTGGCATTGGGGGACATGCAGGGGACCGTCATCACCTACGAATATGTGCGGCACGACGCCGGCAACGAGGTCTCGACGCTCATCGTCAGCGGGCTCAACCTCTGGGTGGGAGAGTGAAAATAACTCTTGCTATTTCCCGCTTTTGTGCTATAAAAGGCCCGTGATCGTTCGACGCTTCTGCATTCCGTCTGCAGCCAGCCATATCGATCGGTAATTTGAAAAACGATTTTTGGAGTATTGTTACATGACCATGACATCGAATTCGTTCGATAATCTGAACCTCATCCCGCAGATCCGCAAGGCGGTCGCCGAGGAGGGCTACGAGACCCCGACCCCCATCCAGTCGCGTGCCATCCCGGTGGTGCTCGACGGCAAGGACCTGTTCGGCATCGCCCAGACCGGCACCGGCAAGACCGCCGCGTTCGCCATCCCCATTCTCCAGCGTCTCTCCATCGAAGGAGGGCATGAACGGGGCCGCCGCGCCATCAAGGCGCTCATCTGCACCCCGACCCGTGAACTGGCCATTCAGATAGGGGAGAGTTTCTCGGCCTACGGGCGCCACACCGGCATCCGCAACACCG
>JAKQHE010000080.1 GCA_029573155.1 bacterium | reverse complement strand
GACAGCGACGAGGACGGCATCCCCGACGCCGTGGAGGCCGGGACCGCCCCGACCACCCCGATCGACAGCGATCTGGACGGTGACGCCGATTATCGTGACATCGATGCCGACAACGACGGCATCAAGGACCTGTACGAAGGGCGCAAGGATCCCGATGGCGACACGATACCCAACTATCTCGACCTCGACAGCGACGGCGACGGGGTGCCCGACTGCATCGAGGGCCGAGGCACGACATTCAAGGACACCGACATGGACGGTCAGCCCGACTGCAAGGGAAAGCCCGATTATGCCGATCCGCCGGCCGACACCGACACCGACGACCGTTACGACTTCGTGGATACCGATAGTGACGGCGACGGGCTCGGCGACGATCAGGAGGTGATCTGCCCGAACCTGCAGAAGGACGGTCGCGTATGGGCCGATGTCGATGGCGACGGGTTCAGCGACCTGGCCGAACGGGCGGTCGGATCGAAGGTCTGCGACCCCGACGAAGGGGTCACCGACATGCCCGGGGTCGATTTCTACTTCGAACTGCCCTATGAGGAACCGGAGAAGACCGATACGCTCCTGTTCACCCCGTCGGTGCAGAAGGCGGATATATTCTTCAACATCGACACCACCGGTTCGATGGACGGCGAACTCTACAACCTGAAACACATGCTGTCGAGCACCATCATCCCGCAGACGCGGCAGAGGATAAGCGACAGCGCCTTCGGGGTCTCGCAGTTCAAGGACGAGGACGAACTTTCGCTCATACAGATCGACCCGGTGACCGACACCATGGCGGCCCAGTTGGCCCTCAGCGCCCTGACGGAAGGGTACGGCGGCGACTGTCCCGAGGCGGGTTATTTCTCCTTGCACAACCTCGGGGCGAATGGCCAGTGGCGGCCGGGTGCGATACCGCTCGCGGTCCACATCACCGACGCGCCGAGCCACGAACGGGGCGCCGATAAGGCGTCGGCGTTCGCGGCGCTCGGCGCCATGGGGACCAAGGTCATCACCGTCCTTTCGACCGGCGGCTGTGACACGGCGACGGCACAGACGCAACTGAGCGAACTGTCGGAGACCACCGGGGCGACGGTCCCCGACTGCGCCGGAGCGGGGCGGACGACGCTTCTCTATACCGTCGACGAGAGCGGCAATGGGCTCGACACGGCCATCGTCAACGGCATCGATGCGCTCGTGAGATATGCCACGTTCGATGTCTATGCGGCGACCGATGACGATGGTGACCTCGGCACGACGGATACCGCCTGTTTCCTCAAAAAGGTCGAGGCGCTCGACTTCATCCCGCCGCCGGGCGACGATTGCGCTCCCGATGCGACCGCCGCGGCCTTGAACGGCGCATCCTACGACAACGGTTTCATCAATTTCGTGACCGGCACCTCGAACCCGCTCGTCACCGGTTCCTCGCTCACCTTCACGGTCCATGCCGAGAACGACACCTGCGTCCCGCCGCTCGAATATGCGCAGGTCTTCACAGCGCTCATCCACATCGTTGACGCCGGTTCGGGCGCCATCCTCGACACCCAGAAGGTCACCATCATCGTTCCCGGAGTGATCAAGCCGCTCGACGAGTCCTAAAGAACGGAACTTTTTCTTTACTTTCGGGGTCTTTCACCGTATGAGTTCGATAGGTCATATGTGCTCAACCGATGATAATGTTAGGGGGATTTAGCGCCATGAGAGTGAGCGACTTCTGCCTGTTCCCGCTTTTGCTGGCGGTTTTGGTCCTTGTCGCCTGTGATAACGACGGCAAGAAAACGGAGAACGACACCAACGGAACGCCCGACGAGGCGGCCGACACGCTGCAGCCCGACGAAACGGTCGATGTCTTGGTGCCCGACGAGACGACCGACACGGCCCTGCCCGACACCGCGACCGAAGAGGAGCCCGACCTGTTCGAGAGTTGGGGGGGGACCGACGGCGATGACATCGCGATCGACGAGGAGACCGGCGACGATGCGACCGCGGTCGCCGACTATGACATCGACTATCCCGATATGGACATGAGCCCGGTCGTATCCTACGACGGCACCTACGGCTGGGAGATCATGCAGGAGGGGTATCCGGTGAACGACACCTGGGACGCGCTGTCGTTCGAATGGGATTACTTCATGATACACAACGAGGACGACTCGTTCAGCGGCTCGGTGGGCTACCTCATCGCCAATCCGCGCGCCAAGGAGATCGCGTGGGGACTCATGGGCAAACTCGTTCCGGGCGGCGGCAACATCGCCATCGCGGGGCAGTTCGACAAGGATCTGCCGCCGGTGGCCGACTACGAGAACTTCGACCCCGACAACGGCCAGTCCTTCACCGCGTCGGGGACCGAACGGTCGTTCGCGGTCGAGAACACCGAGACCGGCTCGTGGGGCCGCATGACACCGAATACCCTCGACGACACGATGCTCCTCGAAGGCAAGACGGCCAACTTCGAATGGGAACTGACGGTCAGACAGGATTGGACGATACTTACCACCGGTCCCGACACCTTCGTCAAGGTGACCGACAACAAGATAGACACCGTCATCTCCGGTATCCCCGCCGCGCAGGAGTGGAATGTCCACATGTTCTGGCCACGCACCAAGATAACGGGCTGGATCAAGGATTTGCGCGACGAGACCACCTATCCGATAGATGCTCACGGCTACCGCGAGAATTCGTGGGGGCGCTGGGCCTTCAATCAGGGTGGCTGGGATTTCGGCACCCACTCCGATGTGCGGTCGAAGGTGATGTTCGGTTGGCAGACCTACCATTTCAAATCGACGCGGCTCGACTATCTCGATCTCGGCTTCATCGACAACGGCGAGTACAAACTGATCAATTTCCGCGCCGATATGGGACAACTCGGCTGGAAGCACGATCTCTGGTCGTTCGACCCGGTCGCCCGGCAGTGCGTCCCGCGCGACACGACGCTCATCGCCAAGAACGCCGACTATCGCGTCGATGCCTACATCACCATCGGTCAAGGGCAGGTGCCGATGCTTTCTTCGGCGACATCCACCGTCGAGAAGTATGTCATCATGATACAGATACCGTGGTTCAAAGGGACCATCACGCGGTTGTCTGACAACACCGTCATCGCCACCTTCGAGGGGCGCGGCGGCGGCGAATTCTCGACCGAACGGGCGGCAGAGGGGACCACGAACATCACCGACGCCGACTGCGCCGCGTGGGGCGCGAAGTTCTCGGTACCGTTCCCGCAGTAGGATATCGGAGAGTAACAACCGAGTAGGGGGGATGCGTCATGAAAAGAGCATTGTTCGGGGTCTTCGGCGCAATGGCGGCGCTGGCCTTACTCTGGTCCTGCGAGAGCGGCGTGAAGACACCGGGTAACGACCAGACGACGGTCGCCGATCAGGACATCGCCGGAGGCGACACGGTGCTTGTCGATATCGACGATGCGGAGCAGGAGGATTTCGACCGTCCCTGCACCGGCGACGAGACCGCCTGCAGCGGCGACATCTACCTCTGGTGCAACAATGGCGATTTCAGCGAGATAGACTGTGCGGAATTCAACAAGGTCTGCGATCCGGCGCTCGGCTGTGTCACGCCGACGCAGGACGATACGCCGCCGACCGACACCGATGTGGTCGTGGATACCGACGGTGACACCATCGTTATCCCCGACGATGACGGAGAAATGCCGGAAGGCGACGATGCGGGACCTTCCGACGAGGATCTGTTCCCGCTCGATACCGCCGACGATCCGACCGTGCCCGACGACGCTCCGATCGTCGTTGAGGACGATGCGGTCGTCCCCGACACCGATACCGATATCGTCACCGACACCCCGGTACCCGATGTCGATGTCGACGCCGATGTCGATACCGATGCGCCGCCGCCGGCCTGCACGCTGAGCAGCACGTGGCCGAACACCAAACCCAGCGAGTGGACCTCCTATCTCACGCTCCGGCTGAGCGGGATCATCAACGATGCCGATGATGCCGACCCCGACTACGCGTTCCTTGCGGCGGTCAGCGCACGACTCAAGGGAGTCACTCACAATCTGAGCGATAATAATGGTATGTTCTTCCGCGACCTGTTGGATGGTAGCACCCCGGTGGTGGTCGAAAGCAGTATGGGGGGACTCACCTGGCCGGTGTCGGGGCAACTCGCCTCGATCTGGGTCAGCCAGACCTTTGTTGTCGTTGACGACCTGTTGGCATGGAAAGAAACCGCCACAGCCGAGGGGCTGACCGGCGTCGAGGTCGAAGGGGTCTATCAGGTCGCCGTCTTCGAAGTGTGGATAGAGATCATCGGTTCGAGCAGTCAGGCGACCCGCATGGAATGCACTCGCGGGATCTCGGCGCTTAACGAGGCGGAGGACGCCTACGACGGGGCGATGTTCTTCTGCGTCGACACCAACACCTCGTGGGCGATAGGGGAGACGATGAAGATGATGGAGTATGCCCGCATGCTCGATCAGGACGCCGACATACTCGCGGCGCTCAACGAGGGGCTCGACCCGAGCGACCCCGACTATCTCACCGATGTCTGCACCTGCTACGAGCAGGACGGCGTCACCCCGATGGACTGCGACGACATGAAGGCCGAATTCGGACTGTAGTTATACCCCAATCATTCCGCGCGCGAACCCCAAATAATTGTTGCTTTTCGTCCGCCCCATGCTATAGTCGGCCCGGTGTAACGGAACGGGGATAGATACCCGGGCTTTGACAACATGACCAAAAACATTCGTAACTTCTCGATAATCGCCCACATCGACCACGGCAAATCCACACTTGCCGACCGCCTCATGGAAATGACCGGCGCCCTTTCGGCCCGTGAAAAGCGCGACCAGTTCCTCGACGACATGGAACTGGAAAAAGAGCGCGGCATCACCATCAAGGCGCGCGCCGTCACCCTGCCGTACAAATTCGAGGGCGAGACCTACGAACTCAATCTCATCGACACCCCCGGCCATGTTGACTTCGCCTACGAGGTCAGCCGCGCGCTCTCATCCTGCGAAGGAGCGCTCCTCGTGGTCGACGCCACGCAGGGGGTCGAAGCGCAAACGCTCGCCAATGTCTACATGGCGCTCGATCACGACCTTGAGATCGTGCCGGTCATCAACAAGATAGACCTCCAGAGCGCCGAGATAGAACGGGCGCGCCATGAGATAGAGGACATCATCGGGATAGACACCAGCGACGCAGCGCTTGTTTCAGCCAAGACGGGGCAGGGGGTGCCCGAACTGCTGGAGAAACTCATCAAACGGGTGCCGCCACCCCGGGAACAGGCACCGGGCGAAACGCGCGCGCTTATCTTCGACTCGTGGTTCGACCCGTATCTCGGCGTCCGGCTTCTCATCCGCGTGTTCGACGGTGAGTTCAAGATGGGCGACAAGATATGGCTCATGTATTCCGAGAAGGAGTACGAGATACTCGAGATAGCCCGCGAGATGCCCTTCATGACCAAGGTGCCGGTCCTCGGCACGGGGCAGGTCGGCATCATCGCCGCCGGCATAAAGAACATCAAGGAGGTCCGCATCGGCGACACGGTGACGCTGGCGAAAAGACGCGCGCCGGAACCGCTCAAGGGCTTCAAGCACATGAAGCAGATGGTCTTCTGTGGCATATTCCCGGTCGAGTCCTCCCGCTACGAGGAGCTCAAGACCGCGATGGAGAAACTGGCGCTCAACGACAGTTCCTTCTCCTACGAGCAGGAGAACTCCTCCGCGCTCGGGTTCGGGTTCCGGTGCGGGTTCCTCGGGATGCTTCACCTCGACATCGTGAAAGAGCGGCTGGAACGCGAGTTCGACCTTGAACTGATCACGACCGCCCCGTCGGTCTCCTATAAGGTGATCACGGCGAAGGGGGAGGAACTCTACATCCAGAATCCCGACAAACTGCCACCGGTCCAGCATATCGACCACATCGAGGAACCATTCGTCAAGATAGCGATACATACTCCGGCCGAATACATCGGGCCGCTCGTGAAACTCTGTCAGGACAAGCGGGGGCGCCAGACCAACCTGCATTACCTCACCCCCGACCGGGTGATGATAGAATACGCGATACCGCTCGCCGAGATCGTGTATGATTTCTATGACAAACTGAAAAGTATCAGCCGCGGCTTCGCTTCGATGGACTACGAATTCCTCGACTACGAGGTCTCCGATCTCGTCAAACTCGACATCCTCATCAACGGAGACCCGGTCGACGCGCTGTCGGTCATCGTGTTCAAGGATTCGGCCTACCAGATGGGGCGGTCACTCACCCAGAAGATGCGTAAGGTCATCCCGCGCCAGATGTACGAAGTGGCGATACAGGCGGCGATCGGGAGCCGGGTGCTCGCCCGCGAATCGGTCAAGGCGTTCCGCAAGGATGTCACCGCGAAATGCTACGGTGGCGATGTCACCCGCAAACGCAAACTGCTCGAAAAACAGAAAGAAGGCAAGAAACGGATGAAACAGGTCGGCATGATAGAGATACCGCAGGAGGCGTTCCTCGCGGTCCTCAACGCGCAGGAAACTGAGTAGGGGAGAAACGGAAAGATGCTATTCAAGATACTCGTCGCGCTCACTGCCATGTACTTCGTCCTCGACGCGATACTTGCCCGCCGCGGCCGCCGCGTGTTCCCGTTCTTCAAGCCGAAAACGGTCGAGCGCCTCATCGAGCGCCGTCGCCAGATCGAATGGATACTCAAATGTCGCGATATCCCAGAGGAAAAGCGACGGATAGCGCAGGAACTCGTCTCCTCGGCGACCACGGCCATAGATGACTTCAAAAAGAAAGGTCACGCCGATCTGATGGCGATCGCGGCTCAGGTGGACGTGGCATTCGCCAAGCACCTGCGTCCCTTCAAGCGGAACGGGTTCATGGAGTTCGTCGATTCGGTCTGGGTGGTGGTGCTCATCGCCCTCTGCATACGGTTCTTCCTGTTCGAATCGTTCCGCGTCCCGACCGGGTCGATGGTGCCCAACATCTACATCGGCGACATGCTCTTCGTGAACAAGTACATCTACGGCCTGCGCCCGCCGTTCACCAAACTGCACTTCTTCCGTTTCAAGGAACCGACGCGCGGCGAGGTGGTGATATTCATGTACCCCGAGAACCCCTCGCAGGATTTCGTGAAACGGGTCATCGGGCTTCCCGGCGATCGGATAGAACTTCGCGGGAAGCGGGTCGTCGTGAACGGGGTCGAGGTCCGGCGCGAGCGGCTCGGCTTGTTCAATTATGTCGAGAGCCGCGGCGGCGAACGCGAGGCCGAATGGTTCATCGAGACCAATCAGGACGGGGTCTCCTATCAGGTCCTCTACAGTCAGGGAGCCGATATCGATCACTCCGGGTTCCTGTTCGACTGCAAATTCTGCGATTCGGAATTCACGGTGCCCGACGATGCTCTCTTCGTGATGGGCGACAATCGCGATGTGTCCCTCGATTCGAGGTTCTAGGGCTTCGTCCCGATGGAGAACCTCAAGGGACGCGCCTCGATGATATGGTTCTCGGTCAGTATGCAGGAAGGGTTCCACCTTGACCGGATGGGAGAGTTCATAAAATGAGAACGGGAGATAACGGTATGCTCGCCTATGCGGTCACCGGTGCCCAGTGGGGCGACGAGGGAAAGGGGAAGATCGTCGATGTGCTCGCCGAGAAGATGGAGGCGGTCGTCCGTTTTCAGGGCGGCAACAACGCCGGCCACACCATCGTCATCGACGGCAGAAAGCATGTGCTCCACACCATACCGTCGGGGATATTCCACGCGGGAGTGCTCAACTTCATCGGTAACGGCGTGGTGCTCGATCCGGAGGAATTCCTTGCCGAGGTCGCGGGGCTCGCGGCGGGTGGCATCGTGATAGATCCCCGGTTCCTCAAGATATCGCGCCGTGCCAGCATCATCATGGACTACCACCGCCTCATCGACAAGGCGCGTGAATCCGCCAAGAGCGCCGAAACGAAGATCGGCACAACCGGTCGCGGCATCGGTCCCGCCTATGAGGACAAATCGTCGCGTTTCGGTGTCCGGGCGGCCGACCTGCTGAGTCCCGACCGGCTCAAGGAGCGCATCTCCCACGCCGTGGCCGAAAAGAACGCGCTTCTCAAGCACCTCTACGGCGCGAAGGATAGCATAGATATCGACGCAACGGTCCAGAAATACAGCCGGATAGGGGAACGGCTGGCCCCCTTCATCGTCGACGATGAACAGGCCTTCCTCGCCTCGTTCGCCGGGAAAAAGATGCTCTTCGAAGGGGCGCAGGGCTCGATGCTCGACATTGACTTCGGCACCTTCCCGTTCGTCACCTCGTCGAACACCGTCAGTTCCTACGCCTTTGTCGGCTCGGGCATTAATCCGGGGGGACTCACCGAGAACATCGCGGTCCTCAAGGCGTACACCACCCGCG
>JAKQHE010000079.1 GCA_029573155.1 bacterium | reverse complement strand
CATGAAGCAGCGCACCGAGCGGGGCGTTTCGCTTGCCGAGACGAACAACCCGCCATCGGTCTCACGGACGGAGACCTGCGCATCCCTGAGATCGGTCTCCATCTTCAGGGAAGCGATCTCCTCTATGTCACCGACCTTGAGGAAAAGATCCTTGCCTGTTCTTTCAACGGCGAAGGTGCCTCCCTCGAGCCCCAACGAGACCATCGCCGCGTTCCGCGCGCCGCTTTTCCCGTTTGATATCTCCGCGAGGGTGCTCGCGGTGGCGATATTCGACCCGGGCAGGAGGATCTTCAGTAGTCCGCCGGCAGGATAGAAGATCACCGGGCCATCCTCGACATTCTCAAAAGACTCGGTGACGCCGCCCTTGACCACGGTCAAGGTAGCCCCACCCGCTTTTGCCGAGGCCACCGACGCAAAGGCCAGCCCAAGAGCGAGAAAAACCGTCAATGTCGCGCTTTTCATCATCAGCTCCTTTTATACCTGAACAATTCTCATTCTTTCTCTTTTTCCTTCTGCTTTACAGCATCTTTCTGCTCCTCGCTCTCTTCCGATTCGATGTCACGGATCTCCTGTTCGTTCTCACGACCTTCACTGAGCACCGTTTTTATCGGGAGTTCGAGGTACAGTTTATTCAATATCTTCCTGCCCAGCGGATCCTTATAGACCTCCACGATCTCTATCTTGTCCTGGAGGATGGCGTTTATCTTACCCCAATTCTTACCGACGAAACTGCCTCGCTTGACGATGATGCTTTTCCGCTCGGGGGTCACCACCACCGCACGGGGCTCGGTGATGCCCCAGATGATAGCCGTTACGTTGAGATCGGATATATCGTACCTCTGCAGTTCGCTCACCGGCTCGCGATCCTGTTCGACCGCCTTCATATCGCCGAAGTAACTCCGGAACGGATCCCGTTTGCCGACCGCCGAGTAGATGTAGGTGGATCGGCGCTTGATGATCTCGGTGATATCCTTCTCCACGCTGATCGAAGAGGCGGGTACCGGGGTCTTGCTGACCCGGTCGTACTCGGCCTTGTAATCGAAGCGCTCTATCTCGTACTCGCTCGAACAACCGCCGACCAGGAGCGCGAGAGCGGACAGGGACAGCAAAGGAGCGGACAGTATCTTCATTGGGCCCCTCCACCGCTGGTTTCGGTCTGACTCAGGAATCTATAGGTCGTAGCACGGAAGGAAACATCCATGATGGTCTTGTTCGGCTGGAATGCCGAAAAGGCATCGGAGGAGGCGGAGGATCCGGAACCTTTCTTCTTGCGCTCCTTCGCCCGCTCCGCCTTCTGGACGCTCTGCGGGTCCGCCTTCATCGTGATGTTGCTGATGTTGATGATCCGCGCGAACTTATTGACCGAATCGAAGAAACTGAGGACCTCGTGGAAAGAGCCCCGGACCTTGATGGCCACCGGTACCGAGGCGATGAAGCCCTGTACGCTCTCCCCCTGCGGCTCGAAATAGTAGACATCCAGACTGAACTTCTCGGCCTCCTCGGCGAGTTTCTTGAGCAATGACGGTATCTCCTTTTTGTCGGGGAGGACCGTGACCGCATACTTGAGTTCGCGGTCAAGATGCTCAACCTCTTCCATGTACTGGCCTCTTTCCCGGACAAGCACCACCATCTTGGAGAATTCCGCCTTTTTCTGGCTGAACTGCTCGGCCATCTCCTCCATGCGCGACTGGTGGGGCAGGAAGGTGGTGACGAAATAGGCGACCACGAGTCCCACCATAACAAGACCGATGCCGGCCCAGCGGTAGATGGGCTTCTGTTTCCCTATGATGACGAGCAGCTTATTGATCGCGGCGTTCTTCATCGGCACATCCCTCGTTCCTCGATTAAGGTTTCTGTCCCGTTTCGGCGGCCGGTTTGGGCGCGCTGTCGACCGCCTGTTTGCCCGCCAGCACCACATCGCCGGTCATGCTGAACCTCAGGACCGGGACGTTATTCACTGAGGAATCCTTCTGTACCCGCTGCAGATCTACCTTCGTGAAGAAGAGCGAGGATTCCAGCTGTTTCATGAAATTGGCGACCTCCTGATTGTCAAGACTCTTCCCCTCGAACTGGAGGCGGGTACCGGAGAGAGCCATGCTGTCGAGCCAGATCTTCGTCGAGGGCAGTTTGAGCGACACCTCGTCGAGTACCCGGACCGGACCGATGTTCTCTTCCTGCAGTTTGATGATGGTGTTTATCTTCTCCTGCAATTTCTGTTTCTTTTCCTTCAGTTCATTTATCTTGCCGATGATCTGTTTCAGGTTAGCGATCTCACGGTCGGCCTCATCGAGCCGTTCCTGACTCTCTTTCTCCCGCTCCGCGAGGACCCTGCCGTTGGCGAACATGATGCCGAGCAGGATGACGATGAAGATGAGCGAGAGGATGAAGAATATGCGCGCCGACGCGATATATTTCTCGTCGCCGACGGGAAGAAGGTTTATCCGTATCATTCTTCGTCCAGCCTCCGTAATGCTAACCCGAGCCCTATGGCGGCGATATGGGCGTACGATTCCATCTGTTCATGATCAAGCACATTCGGCGGCACGACGATCTCCTTGAAGGGGTTCATCTTTTCGACCGGTACCTGCATCAGAGAGCGCAACACCGTCACGAAGGTATGGCTCCGGGTCGTACCACCGGTGATGAATATCTTCTGTATCTGATCGTCGGGGTTGATGTTCGCGTAATAATCGAACACCCTCTGGATATCGCTCACCATGTTCTTCGCGACATCAGCGACGACCTCTTCGACCTGGTTCGGGAGTATGGAGTCGTCGGATGTCTGCTCGCCCGACTTGAGACTCTCGGCCTGCTGGAACGAGACCTTCAGCCGACGGGTGATCTCCTCGGTGATGAAGTTACCGCCGTTCGGCACATCGCGGAAGAAACTGATGGCCCCCTTGGAAAGCACAAGCACATTGACCTTCGATGCGCCGATGTTGAGGATGGCGACCGTTCCCTCCATCTCCTCGGGATAGTTCACCTCGAAGATGTTCGCGAGCGCCGAGGCATCTATCTCGACCGACATGGGGCGGATCCCGGCGTTACGGGCCACCTGCATGAAATCGCCGACGAGGTCCTGCCGCGCCGCGATGAGGATGACGCGCTCCTTCCCCTCTTCGAACACTCCCGTCCTGATACCATCGTAGTATATCTCGTTGATGTCGTGGGGGATATGGGTCTCCATCTCGCCCTTGAGCGCTTTGCGGAACTCGTCGGCCGTGAGTTGCGGCATCGAAACGATACGGCTGATGATGCCGTGCCCCGCGATGCTTATCGCGCAGTACTTGTCCCCTACGCGCTCCTTGGTGAGCAGGGTCTTGACCGCGTCGTTCATCTCATAGGTGTTCATGATGCTGCCGTCGACCACGGTGTTGACCGGTATCGGCACGAAGCCGAACTTTTTGAGACGGTGCCGGCGCCCGCTTTTGACGATCTTGGCGGTCTTGAGATAGAATGAACCCATATCGAGCCCAAGCAGTTGCTTGCTGAAGAACATCATCTCCTCCCTGCGTCACTCCTCTTCGTTGGCGAACACCTTGGACTTCTCATCCAGCGAAAGACCGAGCGCGATGAGTATCTTGCGTTTGGTCTCCATGCGACACTTGCCGCCACGCTCGACGCGGTCGACCGTCAGCACCGAAACGCCCGCCTTGCGCGCCAGTTCC
>JAKQHE010000078.1 GCA_029573155.1 bacterium | reverse complement strand
GACCACCGTCGGCGCGCTCCTCGAGGCGCGCGGCATCACGGTGAACCTGCTCAAGTTCGACCCGTACATCAATGTCGATCCCGGCACCATGAGTCCGTTCCAGCACGGCGAGGTGTTCGTGACCGACGACGGCGCCGAGACCGATCTCGACCTCGGCCACTACGAGCGGTTCTGCAACATCACCGTCGGCCGCAACAACAACTTCACGACCGGTCAGATCTACGACACCGTCATCACCAAGGAGCGCAAGGGCGAATACCTCGGCAAAACGGTGCAGGTGATCCCGCACATCACCGACGAGATAAAGAGCAAGATACGGCAACTTGCCCCGACCGCCGACATCATTCAGGTCGAGATCGGCGGTACGGTCGGCGACATCGAGAGCCTGCCGTTCCTCGAGGCGATACGCCAGTTCGCCTACGATGTGGGCCGCGAGAATGTGCTGTATGTCCACCTGACGCTTGTCCCG
This sequence comes from bacterium, assembly GCA_029573155.1. Lineage (GTDB taxonomy): Bacteria > UBP6 > UBA1177 > UBA1177 > JAKLFG01 > JAKLFG01. Next base: position 5,689 of record JAKQHE010000078.1, on the reverse strand, counting down.
CACATCCGCGCCGCGGGCGAGTTCAAGACCAAGCCGACCCAGCACAGCGTCAAGGAACTGCGCGCCATCGGCATCCAGCCCGACATCCTGCTGTGTCGTTGCGAGGCCGAACTGACCAACGATCTGAGAGAGAAGATAGCGCTATTCACCAATGTCAAGAAAGAGGCGGTCTTCTCGGCCACCGATGTCAAGAACATCTACGAACTGCCGCTCGTCTACGCACGGCAGGGGGTGGACGACATCATCGCGAAATACCTCAACATCTGGTCGCGCTCGGCGGGACTCAAGAAATGGGAGACGATCTGCGAGCGGATCAACAGCCCGAAGGGGACGGTACGCATCGCGGTCGTCGGCAAATATGTGGACCTCAAGGAGTCGTACAAGTCGCTCAACGAGGCGCTCCACCACGGGGGCATCGAGCATCACCACAAGGTCGAACTGTGCTATGTGGATTCGGAAAAACTGGAGAAGGGGGAGATCGGGGTCGAGGCTCTTGAGAACTGCGACGGCATCCTTGTCCCCGGCGGGTTCGGCAACCGCGGCATCGAGGGGAAGATCAAGGCGGCCCGCTACGCCCGCGAGAAGGGGATACCCTATTTCGGCATCTGTCTGGGCATGCAGATAGCGGTGATAGAGTTCGCGCGCCATGTCTGCGGCATGGAACAGGCCCATTCGACCGAGTTCGACGCGGGGACGAAATACCCCGTCATCGACCTCATGGAAGAGCAGAAGCAACTGAAGAAACTCGGCGGTACCATGCGTCTCGGCGCCTACACCTGCCGCATCGAGTCCGACTCGCACGCCCATCGCGCCTATCAGAACGACCTGATAAGCGAACGGCACCGTCACCGGCTCGAGTTCAACTCCCATTTCGAGAAGGACCTGACCGAAAAGGGGTTGCGCATCACCGGTCGCGACCGGGAGACGGGGCTGGTCGAGATCGTAGAACTGCCCGGCCATCCTTATTTTCTCGGCTGTCAGTTCCACCCCGAATTCAAATCGAAGCCGTTCGCGCCGCATCCGCTGTTCGCCGCCTTCGTCGGCGCGGCGATAGCCTATCGAGGACGCCATGGGAGATAAGATAGAGATGGGTGCTTCGGCGGCTCCGGCGCCGCTCAAGGGCTCGCCCCACCTGCGCATCGGTTCGCTCGAACCGAGCCGTCACCATCAACTCACCGCGCGCAACGAGATGCGGATGTTCCTGCTCCTGTTCATGCTCGCGCTCGCCTTGCTCGTTGCCGCCCTTTCGCGCATGGCTGACCCGGTGGGGGCGGTGTTGGATTTCGTCCAGCCGCTCATAGGGTACTGACCGCTTTTTCCCGAAAAGACCGTTTTGATCCGGGGCGTTACTTCCCGTCGCGCAGGGTCTTCACTATCGAGGGCCGTTCGGCGGCGAGACGCGAAAAGAATGCGTTCCCCGCGACGAGGATATCGGCGCCGAGGGATATGACCTCGGGGGCGGTCTTTTCGTTGATGCCGCCGTCGACCGAGATGTCGAACGGCAGCTTATGCTTCGCGCGGAACGCGGCGATGTCGCGTATCTTCGCCGCCGCCGCCGGGATGTACTTCTGCGCCCCGAAGCCGGGGTTGACCGTCATCACGAGCACGAGGTCCATGAGATCGGCGACCGACGCCATCCAGTCGAGCCCGGTGTGCGGGTTGAGCGATACTCCCGCCTTGCAGCCGATGGCGCGTATCTGCTGAAGCGTCCGGTGAAGGTGCCGTTCGGTCTCGACATGGACCGTTATCCAGTCGCTCCCGGCGTCTTTGAACGCCTGCAGGTACTGGCCGGGGTTCTCGATCATGAGGTGGGCGTCCAGCGGCAGTTTGGTGAGCGCCCGTATCTGCTTCACGATGAACGGGCCGAAGGTGATGTTCGGGACGAAGTGGCCGTCCATGATGTCGAGATGGACGATGTCGGCGCCGCTCTTCTCGATGGAGCGGATCTCGTCGGCGAGATGCGTGAAATCGGCCGAAAGCACGGATGGAGCGATCTTCACCATGGGCAACTCCCTATCAAAGACACCCGATTATAGCGCCGCCGACGGACAAGGCAATAATAAGGAAAAGCAAAAAACCAACATCTCCATCAGCGAGGAATATCAGAAGCTTTTCTTGATCTCTTTTTTTTCTCCGACGACGCAAGAACAATTCTTTTTCGATTTTGGAGCAGGCATTGAGTTCGCTCGATCTCCGCGGCTAATTTCTTTTCGTCCGGCAGGGCCGTTCTGTACTCCGAAGCCATCACCTTATTCGGTAAGTTCTCCAGCGTATATCGCGCCAACGATTCGTCGTTGCGGGCGCAGAGGATAAGTCCCACAGGCGGGTTCTCATCAGGCCTCGCCCAGTGTTCGCGGGCATAATTCAAATACAAATGCATTTGGCCGGCATCGGCATGAGTGAATTTGCCAAGTTTGAGATCAACGATAACGAGACAGCGGAGTCGGCGGTGGAAAAAGAGCAGATCAACACGGTACCATTCATCACCGACGCGAAGTCGTTTCTGGCGACCGATAAAACAAAAATCTCCACCCAACTCCAGAAGAAACTTCTCTAGGTGCCGGATCAAAGCTTCTTCCAGATCGCTCTCGGAATACTCGTCTTTGAGATCGAGAAACTCAAGCACATACGGATCCTTGATCTCTTCTTCAGGAAGGACTCCGTCCTCCGGCAAGGCCTTCAGTCCTTTGGTCAGCATGACGGCCTTGTTCCGGGAAAGCGCCGTTCGTTCGTAAAACTGGGAATTGATCTGTCGGTCGAGTTGTCGCACCGACCATCCTCCCCGTAATGCCTCGGTCTCATAAAATCGCCGGGCAAGTTCGTTTCTTACCGCGAGTAATCGGACATACGCCGACCACGGCAGAGGAAAAAGACGGGCCAGTTCGGAAAGCGATATGTCCGGATATGCGGCTGGAAAAATGCCAGACGGTGTCTGGCAAATCATCGTTCGGGAAGAATTTTCTAATTCGCCAGACGATGTCTGGCAAATTCGTTCCGGCGGATAAAGAAGATAGAACTGCCTCATTTGTTGGATGTTTTGGCGCGAGAAACCGCGGCCAAATTTTTGCGAGAGGTCAATCGACAATCGTTCGATGATTTCTTCACCATACGCCGCACGAGACTTTCCTTTCTGTTCGAATTCAACCATGCGCTGCCCAATCATCCAGTAGGCGGCCGTCATGATGCAGTTTATCGAACGGGCCGTCGATCTTTTGGCCGCATTGATGACATGTGAAATGTCACCCAGGATCAAAGTGTAGCCGTCCGGCTCTCTTTGTGACCTATTAAGCCGATTGTTTGAAGTGGAATCTCCTTTTATCGTCATGGGGCGATCTTCACCAAGAGCAACTCCCTACCAAAGACGCCCGATTATAGCACCGCTGACGGACAAGGCAATAAAAGCAGTTCTAATATCGCATCAAGGACCATGAGTGTCGTGTGGTTCATTTTTCGATTTCGGCGAAAAGATACAACACATAGAGCGGCATTCGCCGTATCTTTCCCGACATCCCGGTCGGTGCCACCGATACCTGAAGATTTGGCGTGATTATCACGAATGAAATTATATGGTTGATCTTATCTTTGGCTAAAAAGATAGGGGTTCCCGGGAAAAAATCTAGGGGGGGGGCACCCGACAATCACGGCTCTCTTACCGGTTGCGGTGTTCTCTCCCACTCGCTCCCATCGCCGAGTTGACCATGACTGTTACTCCCCCAACAGTAGAGTTCGCCGCTTTCTTTTAAGGCGCAGGTATGAACATGGCCAGCAGAAACGCTAAGCCAATCGCTCTCGGTCCCCACGCGGGTCGGAGTGGTCTTGCCGTCAAGAGTCCCATCGCCAAGTTGACAGAACATGTTCTCTCCCCAACAGTAAAGTTCGCCGCTCTGTTTCACCCCGCAGGTGTGGAATCCGCCGACCGAGACATTCTGCCAGTCGCTCTCAATCCCCACGCGGGTCGGTGAGTTTTTGTCGTTAATAGTCCCATCTCCGATCTGGCCGTGATGGTTATCCCCCCAACAGTAGAGTTCGCTGCTTTCTTTTGTGGCGCAGGTATGAACCTCGCCGGCAGAAACGCTAAGCCAATCGCTCTCGGTCCCCACGCGGGTCGGAGTGATCTTGTCGTCAATAGTCCCATCTCCGATCTGACCGTGACTGTTTTCTCCCCAACAGTAAAGTTCGCCGCTCTGTTTCACCCCGCAGGTGTGGAATCCACCGACCGAGACATTCTGCCAGTCACTGTCTGTGCCGATGCGGGTCGGGGTCTTCCTGGTGGCAGTTGTTCCATCGCCGAGACGACCGAACCAGTTATTTCCCCAACAGTAGAGTTCTCCACTTTTCTTCACGCCGCAGGTGGAGAAATCACAAGCCGAGACGCTTGCCCAGTCGCTCTCGGTGCCGATGCGGGTCGGAGTGGCCCTGTCGTTCTCGGTTCCATCGCCAAGTTCACTCCATTGGTTATCTCCCCAACAGTACAGTGAGCCGCTTACCTTAACCCCACAGGTGTGATCCTCTCTTCTAGCCGAAACGCTCCCCCAGTCGCTCTCAATCCCCACGCGGGTCGGTGAGTTTTTGTCGTCAATAGTCCCATCTCCGATCTGGCCGTGATGGTTATCCCCCCAACAGTAGAGTTCGCCGCTTGGTTTTAATCCACAGGTGTGACTTCCGCCGACAGAGACACTTACCAATTTGATAATCTTGTTCTCGTTATTACTACAGGCAACCATCACCAGTGTTACAAGAATTGCGAGGTGCTTGGTCATGCCCTCCCCCTAATTATTCCACCAGTTTCCGTATCCCTTCGATGAGGCGCGGTTCGTCGGCGTCGGGCGCCGAGAGCGTATCGAGCCGGATGAGTTTCGGTTTCTGCTTGAGGAGCCCCGACCGCTCGATGGTCCGTTCGACGACGGTGTCGCTCTCGGAACTTTTCGTCACCGTGATGCCGACGCGGTTGACCGTCGCGAGCATCTTTTCCATCTCGTCGATCAGTTCGGCGCCGTCGTTGTCCCAGTCGTCGCCGTCGGTCCCGTAGAAGACATAGATGTTGTAATCGACCGCGAGCCGCTCTATCTCGATGATGCGATTGACCAGATGGAACGCCGGGGCGCACCGGGTGCCGCCCGACACGCTCGATTTGTAGTAGGTGTAGAAATCGGGGACCTCCTTCGCCTCGGTATCGTGGAGGATGAAGCGGGTGATCACATTATTCTGGTACTGGTACATGAGCCATGAATAGAGGAGCAGGTGCTGGAGACTCACCAGTTCGGTCGGCCGTCCCTCCATCGAGCCGGAGTAGTCGCGGACGAAAAAGACGACCGCCTGCGTCTCGAAATCCTTTTCGGGCGACAGGATGCGGTACACCTGATCGCGTGGCCCGACGACGAGGTCTTCGGGGCGTATCGGCTCGTCCGGATCGAGATTGCCCAGTTGGATGTTGGTCTCGACGATACGGCGCATGGTCGCCTTCTTGTCGAGCAGTTGTCCGAAGCCGCGGTTGCGGTCGGTCAGATCGTAGGTGTACTTGTTGAATGACCGTTTTTTCCCCTTGTCCTTGATGTTGGGGAGATGGAATTTTTCGGTGAGCACCTTGCCGATGTCGTAGGCCTCGTTCGTCAGGTCGTGCTCGCCCCCTTCACCCTGCCCGGCCCCCTGTCCCTCGCCCTCCTGCGGTTCGGCGGGCGTCTCGCCGAGG
>JAKQHE010000040.1 GCA_029573155.1 bacterium | reverse complement strand
CATCGATGTCGGCCAGTATCGGATTACCCACCGCGTAGTCGAAAAGATACGACCACGCGAGCGTCCCGTCCTCGCTGTTCACCGCATAGAGATAGCCGTCGGGACTGCCCGCCACGAACTCTTCCAGCCCGTCGCCGTCGATGTCGCCCGATGCGATGTTGGAGAGTTTCGCGCCGGGACAATCGGCCCGGGTCAGGAACGAATCAAGCGGCAGATCGATCGCCATCCCGAGATAGAGACACCGTTTCCACAGAGAGGTCCCATCCAGCCCCGAGTAGGCAGACAGATCGCCGTATTGTCCGCCCAGCGCCACATCGAGCCCCGGGTTGGTGTCGATAGACGCGAGGCCGGCGTGGTTGAGGACCACATTATAATAGGAAGAGGTCGAAGAGTATTTGATCTCCCAGTCGGCGGCGTTGTCCAGTTCCATCATCCGTTTGAGCGATGTCGCGTTGCCGAACAGTTCCACCGTGCCGTCGCCGTCGGTGTCGGCCGCAAAACCGAGCCGCGAATTGTTGCCGGTCTCAACGAACCGTATCCGCTCACCGGTCGCACCGTTCAGCAGTTCGGTCCTCAAGTTGTGAATGATCGCGAGGTCAACGATACCATCGCCGGTCATGTCGGGGATGACCATCGGCAGAGCCTGACGGTAGGTGTTCACATCGCTAGTATTATGAGAATAAATAAGGGTTCCATTCCTGCCATTCAAAGCCTCTATCGCCGTCTGGTTGTCGGGATACTCAACAAAGTAGGCGATATCGGCATAGCCATCATTGTTGAAGTCGCCCGATACGAAATAGGCGGGGCCGGTCTTTATCCCGGCGTACCAGTTGGTCCATACCACGGCGCCGGTCCCGGTGCGCAATTCGATCCCTATATCGCCCGCCGCATTGCGTATCCGGCGCAGGAAGCCGTAGTTCCCGGTCCCGTCGCGGTCGAACGAGAACGGTTCCACCGCCTCGCTGCTGAACATGCTCCAGACAGCGGTCGGCACGGCGTTGGGGCTGCCGGTCAGCGTGTCGAGCAGGAATTGTCGTTTGGTCGAATCGCGTGACAGCAGTCGGGGTTTGCCCTTCTCGGCAAACAGCACCGAGTCGGTGGAAAAACCACCCGCCCGGATCACCGCGTGGCTGGTCAGACCGCCCGCTCCCACCTTGTACCAGAATACATGGCCGGTGTTGCGCGAAAGGACCAGATCGCTACCGTCGCCGTAAATGAACGCCATCTCTTCACCGAGCGCCAGCGGCACCGCATGGGTCAGACCGCCGCCGTTCTGCACCAGAGCAACGCGGTTGGCGAAGCCGTCACCGTCGCTGTCGTGCATCGCGATGAGTTCGTTCGCCCCGTCACCATCGAAGTCCTTGATGCAGGCGCTCCGCGTGACATTGGTATCGTCCATATCTTCACGCATCGGTCGTGAGCAGGCGAGCAGGTTCAGATCCGCGGAGTTCCAGCCGGGAACGAAAGCACCGGCGGAAAAATTGTAGGCGGCCACCGTGCCGAACTTGGGAATAGAGAGAGAGGATGCTCCCTTCACGATGATCTCGGGGTTCCCGTCGCCGTTCAGGTCAGCCACCCCTTCGAGATGCTGATCGGGCAGATAGCCCTTCACCGCGCCGGTCGCCGCGTTAAGAACGACGGTCACCCAACGGTTCGGCAGGTTGATGCCATCCTCGTCGCGGTCCACGCGGACACCGTTCACCAGCACCAACTCAAGCGTGTCGTTGTAGACCGACAGCACCACCTCTTTGTTGCCATCGCCGTCGAGATCGGCCACCGATTCGGGAACGATGTCCAGTTTCACATCAGAGGTTCCCGCACCGTACTCGTAATGCCACTGCACCGTATCGGTCAGATGTTCGTACACGGAGATCTGGATCGAACCGTTGTCGGTATAGAGCGCCGTTCCGCCGGAGAAAAGATATTCTTGTTGAGGATCAGTATCGAAATCTCCGATGAGTCGTAATCCGCCGCTGAATCCACCGACCGTCATTTTAGCGCTACGATAGCGGAGCAGTTGCCCCGTAGCGGCATTAAGTATCCACAGCCGACCATTGTTGGTTGAACTGTCGAAGATCATTTCTTTGGTCGCGGGATTACCGTCGAGGTCGCCGAATACCGGCCGGGTCGCCCATGCCGGAAGGCCGGAGGTCACTTCCCATTTTACCGTGGGGTTGGTCAGGTCATCCGCGATCTCCGAGACCTTTAATCCGCCGACCGCCCGCCTAGGGCGAAGCAACAATTCAAGATCACCGTCGTTGTCCACATCGGCGAGCGCCCAGACGGCAGGGTTTTGTAGATAGTGCGAAAAGAGTTCGTTGCCGGTCGCGCCGTCGAGTATCCGCAGGGTATCGGTGCCGTAGGTGAACACCTCGCGCGCCCCGTCACCGTTCACATCGAACAGGCCAAAGACATTTTGCAGGCCCACCGCGCCGGTGTCCCACACCGCCGTGTCATTGACCCCTTTCCGGACCACATGACCGCCCATCGTGAAGACGAACGGTTGCGCCGAATTCTCATCGAACCTGAGCGTTGCATCGGACGATGACCCTCCGGTGAAGTAAGTCCATTTGAGTTCCGGCGTCACGATGTCCCCGACCCCCGGCGTCCGGCCGGTACGGGCAGAGTCGAAGTTCCTCTGCGGCCACACATTAAGCGCGTAGAGCGCCGCTGTCGCGATCAGCACGCTCAACATAACAAGTAACTTTTTCATCGTATCCTCCATCCCATAAAATTCCAAAGAACATACCCCCATTCTATTCACATTGAGGATACAGTCAACCTATTATATCAAAAATATATTTGGACACTTAGGGTCCGGTATATCCGTAAAAAGCAACTTTTGAAACCGCTCGATTGTCAAACCGACATGATGTATGTTTTTCAACAGGGCGTCCCGATGGGATCGCCCCTACAATTCGGATTCACCGTTCACTGCTCACCGCTCACTCTTCACCCTTCACTTCCCCCATTTTCTTGCTTTGAAATGGCTCGGCCTTATAATCTCGCAAGTTATTGAACGGGGTTTCATGCCGCACGCTTTCCTTACCAATATAAAAGAACGATTTAATGCGCTTCTTTCCTCCCCGACGCGACGCCGTCTGGCGAGCGGTGCTTTTTGGGGAGGTGTCGCAGCAGCCGGCGCGCGATTCGTGACGGTCATCACCTCCTTCTTTCTTGCCCGCATCCTCGGACAGATCGGATTCGGTGAGTACGGTATGATAACAAGTACAGCCATAATGGTCGGTAGCTTCGCCGGGATGGGTATCGGCCTGACCGTCACCAAACATGTCGCAGAATTCAAAAGCAAAGACCCTGATAGGGTCGGACGACTTCTCGCACTTTCATCGATAGTAACGATGGCCAGCGCGCTTATCTATGGTGTCGCCTTTGTGGCGCTCGCCCCTTGGCTCGCCGAACGGACGCTTGCGGCGCCGCACCTTGCCCCGATGTTAAGGATCAGCGCCATCTCCGTCGCGTTCAGCGTGGTCAATGGTGTACAGGTGAGTTCTCTGGCCGGGGTCGAGGCCTTCCGCGCAAAGTCTCATATAATGGTAGGCACGGGGTTGTTGCAGACCGTATTGGTCGTGATCGGTGCTTGGCTTTGGGGTCTTGAAGGAGCGGTCTGGGCGATGGCAGTGGGAATGTTGCTGACAGTCATCGTAACGCGATGGGTGGTTTCGCGGGAATGGCACCGACGCAACATTCGTCTCCTCTGGCGCGAGGCGAGGAGGGAGTGGCGGATATTGCTCGATTTCAGCCTGCCCGCTTTTCTCAATTCCCTGCTCATCGGCCCCGTCTACTGGGCCTGCAATGCCTTCCTTGCGAATGAGCCGAATGGATATGCCGAACTGGGCATCTTCAATGCCGCGGCTCAGTGGCAGGGGGCGATACTGTTCCTTCCGTGGCTTTTCATTACGGCGATGATCCCTGTGATATCGGAGAAGTACGGTGACGGCGATGTGACGGGCAGCCTGAAGGTGATGGCCGACATGATGAAACTCATCGTGTGGGCAGTGGTCCCAATCGCTGCCGTTCTTTCTCTTTCCAGCCCATGGGTCATGAGCGGGTACGGCGACACCTTCACCGCAGGTTATTGGACGATGGTCCTGCTCGTCGCCACCGGAGTATTCAACGGCATCGAGGCACCGATACAACATTTTGCCGTTGCGAGCGGTCAAGTCTGGGCGCGTCTTGCGCTCTATGGCCTCTGGGCGGCGGTGTTGTTAGCGGCGAGCTGGTTCATGGTGAAGTGGGGCGCCGAGGGATTGGCCGGCGCGCGCCTTTTCTCGGCAGTATTCCATTTTGTTCTTTTCTATCTTTTCATAGTCACCCACCAGAAAAAGGTCACCTCGTGCTGAAACAGGAGTCGTCGGTCGTTCGTTTTTTTACCCCGATAGTGATCCTTTCGATATTGACGCTTTTCCAGTTCACCTATCAACCGGTGAACTATCTCATTTTCGGGATTCTTTTTCTGATATCGCTCCGCTCGAAGTACTGGCAATTAATGGCAGTGATGTTCATCATGATGGTGAAATACACCCACGAACCGCTTGATGAACGGGTGATGAAATATGACCTAGTGACTTGGATCCTTTTTGCATGCTATTTTTTTCTGTCGATTAAAAGTATCGTTCAATATTTCTCAAAAAAAGATAGCATCTTGCTTTCTCTTTCCTTGTTTTTATTTGTCGTGGTTTTTCTTTCAATTTTCAGTCAAATACCGCAAATGTCTCTGCTTAAGATAGTGGGGTTCGTTTGGGGCATTTTCACCTGTTATGTTCTTGTGCGGGAATCGGAACATCCATTGTATGAATTTCTTTTTGGGGTCCTTGCTTTTTATGTCGTTGCGGGCACCATCTCCTTTTCCTACCCAGAAATAAGTGTCAAGGAATGGACCACTCTTCATCAAGGGATAACCCGACATCCTCAATATTACGCCACCCTTCTTTCCCCTCTTATCGCACTTTCTGTTATTAGGTATTTAAAGGGATTTCGGGAAAAAAAACAGACGGCAATGTCTCTTTTTCTTCTTTTTTTCGGCATGGTCCAACTGTTTTACACCTATTCGCGTACGGGAATGTTTTCCTCTTTCCTCGCTGTCGCGGTGACGATTGTCATCATGATGTATCGTGAACGGCAACGATCTATCTTTCTAAAGGTATTGTTGATTCTCACTCTCTTGCTTATACCGGTCCTGATGAAATATGATGAATTAACTCAGGCAGTATCCCTAATTATGACCAAGGAAATAAAACATGAGGATGCTTTTGATTACAGCCCCGAGCAATTTGGAATAGAGGATGTTGTCGAAACTCGACAAGGGCTAATCGATTTCTCCTACGAAAACTTTCAGGAACATCCCATCGTCGGCATCGGTTTCGGCGTTCCCTCGGAGATCGCTTATTTGAAGATAGCAAGTGACGATTTATTCAACATCCCTCTCAGCGCTCCTATTGAAAAAGGGAACATCTTTTCGACGGTACTTGAAGAAAATGGATTGATTGGTTTCTTCTTCTTTTTGATCTTCCTTTTCACATTGTTGCGCCGGATTTTTTCAGCCGACTATCCCGACATTGCACTCATGGTGAGTGCCTTTCTTGTGAACATGGGCGAGATGGCCTTTTTTTCGACGAACGGACCAGGGCCCTATATCTGGCTTATGATGTTCAGCGGCCTTCGTGTTCCAAAGATGAAAACAGAAAACATCGACAATGACCACCTAATAAGACGAGGTGAATGATGCAGAAGCAAGGGAAAAGGGAGATCACAACGGCATACACTTCCCAACAAGCGAATATTTATGACCAGAGTCGATTTACTAAACCACAAGGAGTCTGTGTTCATCAAAGAGAATGGACCACTTTACGAACAACATTACATCTTGTGAAAAAAGAGGGGCGTGTTTTAGAGGTTGGCTGTGGAACAGGACGCTTGCTTGTAGAAGTGCAAAGGTTAGGTTACCATGTTGACGGTGCCGACGCCTCGCCCGACATGCTCGATAAACTGAAGGAGAAACTCGGCCCGGACGGTAGCGACACCTCTTTTTGGATCGCACCGGCCGACAAATTGCCCTGTAGCAATGCTTCTTATGATCTTACCTACGCCATACGATTGTTGAATCAAACCGAATCGCCGGAGTACGCCCTTGGCGTGGTGGGCGAAATGATCCGAGTGACCAAGCCGAGTGGCTATGTGTTGGTCGAATTCGTAAATGAATGGCGTCCTCGTTGGGGCATGGGCAAGCGAAAGACCACCCGGTTAAAACCATCAGAAGTGGCGAAGGCAGGAATAGCGAGCGGAGCCTCACCGATGGCCTACTACGGCAATTTCTTTTTGAGTATGCAGGCGTTTCACTATTCCCCGGCGTTTTTATTGCCTCTGGTCAATGGCCTTGATAAATTGTTTTCCGTGTTGTTTCCCCGCTTCTGCTCCCGTTGTTATGTCCTATTCAAAAAGGATGCGACATGAAGATCGGGCACTATGTCTCGGTGGTATCGGGCCAGAAGGGGTTCGAGAACAATGTTTCGGGGCAT
>JAKQHE010000023.1 GCA_029573155.1 bacterium | reverse complement strand
GTGAGATCGCCGTAGAGCGAAAAGCGCTGCGAAAGGTAGCCGATCTTGCGGATGAGCGCCATTTTCTCCCTCACCGTGTCGAACCCGAGCACGCGGCACGACCCGGCGGCGGGAGGCAGAAGCCCGCAGAAGATGCGGATGAGCGTCGTCTTCCCGGCGCCGTCGGGACCGACGATGCCGAAGATCTCCCCTTTCTCCACCGTCAGGTCGACACCGGCAAGCGCCGGTACCTTCCCGAACGAGAAATGGAGATTTTCAGCTTGGAGGACTAAATCAGTCATGCCTCCTCCATCCCGCCCTGTCAAGGGAGGGCAGGGAGGGTTTTCCGCATCGATACGGCATAAAACCCCCTCATTCCCCCTTGACAGGGGGACGCTCGAACACCACATCGACCGGCATCCCCGGCTTGAAGACGCCCTCTTTGTTGTCGGCGGTCAGCTCGATCCGATAGACCGTTTTGACCCGCTCCTCCTGCGTCTGTATCGTTTTCGGGGTGAATTCGGCGACATCGGCGATGCGCGACACCGTCGCCGAAAGCGGCTTGTCGGGGAACGAATCGACCCGCACCGTCGCCGGTGTCCCGAGTTTCACGAGGCCGAGGTCGCGTTCCGGGACGAAGGCCGTTATCTTGACCGTCGCGAGATCGGAGATGACGGCGATGCTGCTCCCCGCACCGATCACCTCTCCCGGTTCGGCGAGCCGGTGGAGCACCGTGCCGTCGCGCGGCGCATAGACGGTGCAGTCGGCGATCCTCTTTTTCAGGATGTCGATGGCCGAACGGGCCTGATCGTAGGCCGCCGCCGCCGCGTCTATCTCCTCCTTCTGCGCCCCGTTCTGCGCCTTCTCGTACTGCTTTTTGGCCTGTTCGACCTGACTTTTTGCTCGGTCGCGCTGGGTCATCATGTCGTCGAGATCCTTCTCGGTGACCGATCCCGCCTCCTTGAGCCGCGACAGCCGCTGATACTCGCGTTCGAACTTATCGGCCGCGATCTCGGCCTGATTGACCAACTCCTTGGCGGTCGCCAGATCCTCGCTACGGGCCCCTTTTTTGACGAGCGCCAGCCGCGCCGCGGCGGCTCGCACGCCGGTGTCGGCCTGCTTCAGTTGCAGTTCGAGATCGGCGGTGTCGATCCGCGCGAGGACCGCCCCCTTCTTCACCTTCGCCCCTTCGACGGCGTTCACCTCGGTCAGCCGCCCCGGTACCAGCGAGGATATCCGCACCGTGTCGCTTTCGACCGAACCGGTAAGGACGATCTCGTTCTTGTTCTCTTTCCCGTTGCAGGCGGCGAGAAGAAGGAAAAGCGCTACCGCGAACATCTTTTTCATGACACACCTCCCGCGCGCCGGTCGGCCGGCACGATGCCGTGGAAGAATATCCCGAATAACTGCCCGGCGAGATCGGATGGTTTCATGTTGAGTTCGAGCATCATCGTCGGATTGCCGATACGGTTGATGACAAGCATGAAGATGCGCAGGAAGAGGTCGACGTTGAGATCGGCGCGTACCTCGCCGCTCTTCTTGCCGCGCTCGATCACCTCGCCGATGTGCGAAAGGACCTCGAGCCGCCGCTCCTCGATCTCCTTCCAGAGTTCGGGCGACATCTTCATGTCGAGCATCATCGGTTCCGACACCTCGCGGCCGAGTGAGTGGAACACCTCGATGACGCCGCCGAAGAAGTCGGCGACGCTGCCCGATCCCTGCATGAGCCCTTTCATTCGTGCCATTTTTGGTAGCATGATGGAGAGGACGACGGTGCGGATGAGTTCTTCCTTCGAGGGGA
>JAKQHE010000002.1 GCA_029573155.1 bacterium | reverse complement strand
CAACTGCGTGCTCAAGGGACGCGCCGCGTGGTGGCTCTTCGCCCGCATCGCCGGCTGGGACGGGAACTGATCCTTCTTTCGGCTTGACAAATCGCCGTTTTTCATGAGTATCACGGGGCGGAGCGCCCGTAGTTCAATTGGATAGAGCACTTGGCTTCGAACCAAGGGGTTACAGGTTCGAGTCCTGTCGGGCGCGCCATATCTTTCAACGGGTTAGGCCTTTCGGGGTCTGACCCGTTTTTTCATTTACTCGCTATCTGCTCACCGAGGAGGAGAAACGCTGGCCTTGAACAGCCTTTATTTTTTTCAGGCAATCACTTCGCGCACCGGAACCCGCTGTAGTCGTCGTCGACCTCCGGGTAGCGGTAGTCGCGGGCGGGCGCGCGTAGAAGGTTGACATAGCCGTTGCTCCACGACCCGCCGCGCAACACGCGGAAACCACCGGTTTCTGGCCCCGTGGGGTTGTTTGCGGGCGATGATGTGTAGTAATCTAAGCCATGCCAGTCGTTCACCCACTCCCACACATTGCCCGCCATGTCGTAAGCGCCATAGGGCGACTTGCCCACCTCCTTGCTTCCTATCGGCATGGTCCCGCCACTACCACATCCCTCGCCACCGGCATTGTCGTCATCCATTACCGCGTAATCACAGGTCGCATCTTCGTTGCCCCACGGGTATTTCCGCCCGTCAGTGCCGCGCGCCGCCTTCTCCCATTCCGCCTCGGTAGGAAGGCGACCGCCTATCCACTCGCAGTAGGCCTTTGCGCCATACCATGTCACGCAGTTCATCGGGTGGTTTCCTTTTCCTTCCGCGTCGTAATTGCAATCACCGCTGTCCGTGTTGGTGTAATAGTGATGATACTCGCCGCTGTTGTTGCACACGCCGTTGGTGACGCACTGGTGATATTCGCCGACGGTCACTTCGTACTTGCCGATCTTGTATGCGGAGAGCGTCACCGCATGATACGGTGATTCGTCACTCTCACATTGAAGGTCCACCGCTGAATTACAGCCCATCTGGAATTCACCGGCGGGGACATCCACCATCTCGCCCGGCGTGCCAGCGTCGTAGTCAACATCGGGTTGTTCAGTGTCAGTCGCGGATGTGTCTTTGTCGGGCGTTTCGGTACCATCTCCTCCACACGCCGCCAGAAGGAACATAGCCACAAGGATCATAATGTGCTTGGTCATGGGGGTCCCCCTCTGGTGAATGTCGCGGCCTCGATTGTATCCCCCCGAAGAAACGAAGCAAGAAAACACTCGCCCTCTTGAGGCTGCAAGCCTAGACGCAAGGGCTATGATCGTTTTTTGCGGCGCCGCTAGTCGCCGATGATCTTGACGAGGACCCGTTTGCGGCGCATCCCGTCGAATTCACCGTAGAATATCTGTTCCCACGGACCGAAGTCTAGTTTGCCGCCGGTGATGGCCACCACCACCTCGCGCCCCATCACCTGCCGTTTGAGATGCGCGTCGGCGTTGTCCTCGGCGCCGTTGTGCCGGTACTGGGCATGCGGTTTTTCGGGGGCGAGTTTCTCCAGCCAGACCTCGTAGTCGTGGTGCAGACCCCGTTCGTCGTCGTTGATGAAGACGCTCGCGGTGATGTGCATCGCGTTGACGAGCACCAGCCCCTCCTTCACGCCGCTCTCGGCGACCGCCCGTTCGACATCGGGAGTGATGTTGATGAAGGCGCGTCGCGTCGTCGTGGTGAAAGACAGTTCCTTGCGGTGATGTTTCATCGGAAGAATTCAGAGCGAGCAGGACCAGCCGGTCTGGCAGCCGGCGGCGTCATAGATAGGGTAAGCTTTCGCGTTCTCGCCGCAGTCGGGCATCTTGAGGTCGATGGCGGGACAGTCGATGGTCGGGTCGTTCGGATCGGTGCCGCCTTCACAGTACCAATCCGTCACGCAGCCCTTCTCGTCGTATATCGGCATCATCTTGGTCTCGTCGGGGCAGTAATCCTCGGGGTTCGGCATGCCGACCGGACAGTCGGGCTCGGCGTAGGAGCATATCCCGTTCACACAGAGCATGCCCGCATCGCAGTCGCTGTCGGCATTGCAGTACATCGGGTTATTCTCATTGTTGCAATCCCACGCGACCTGACAGCCGAGTTCCTTGTCGTACACCGGGATGATCTTGCCGTTCGGGCAGAAATCCTCGGGCGGATAGGCGAGATCGGGGCATTCAGGCCCGTTGGGGCCGCCCCAGCATTCGCCCTCGTAGGCGATCTCGACCCCCGCGAGTTTAGCGAAGCAGTCGTTGTCGTAGGTCCAGCCGTCAACGCCGCAGACGGGCGCCCACACCATCGGGCAGGCCGGTTCGGTGCCGTTGTATTCGCACTTCATGCCGAGTACGCAGGCGCGACCGAAGTCGATGATGAAGAGCGGACGGCCCATCTCGGGACGGCAGGTGTCGAAGTTGAGCCCGATGATCTCGGGGCAGAGCGGCATCACGCCGTAGCCGCCGTCGGGCTGGCCGGGATCGCCGGGAACGGTGGTGTTGTCGTCGCAGTTGGTTATCACGCCGTCACCGTTGGTGTCCACGCCATCCTTTTCGTCACACGGCATACCGGTGCTCGGGTCGTTCGGGTTCCCCTCGGGGGTCGACTCGCCGTTCTCCGTATAGTCCTTGTAGACGTCGAATAGGGTCTGGGCGGTCGTTTTCCCGGTATCGGGTACCGGTTTGGTCTCGTCGCCGCAAGCGATGATGAACAGCACGGCGGCGATGGTGGCGATGGCTCTCATGACTCTCCTCCTAAAAGATCGGTTATGATCGAACGCTGACAGCCCTGTAGTACCACCATTGTAGCCTATTTATTGGAAAGTCAAGCGAAAATATTTCCTATTTGTTGAAATAACTTGGATTTCTCGTAGCCGCCCTATTCAGGCAGCAGGATATTGAGGAACTCTTCGAGCCGCGTGACCGCCGCCGCTATCTGCTCGACGCGTGATGTCTGCGTCGCCAGTTTCACCGACCGTCGCTTGGGCACATCGCCCTGCGCCTCGACCTTCCGGTAACTTTTAAGTTTCGGCGGGATGAGTGACAGTCTCTGTTCGGCCGCCGCGAGATAGAACCCCGCGAGCCACGGTCCCTCGCCCGTCGTTTCGCCGTCGCGCAGTTCGGCCGCGACGCGGCATAGTTCCTCGCACGGGGTGCCCGGCGTCGCCGCGCCGCCCGTCGTTTCCCATGCAAAAGCCCGCCGCAGGGCGTAGAGCGCCGCCACCATGTGCGCCTGTATCGCCTCCTCCTCCCGACTCTCGGCCCCGAACTGGGCAAGCCGTCCCGCAAGCGCCGCGAGCCGCGCGGCAAGGTCGGGAGCATTATTCTGTGTAACGACGGACACGGTGCCTCCTCTTTCTACGAATGCCTCATTGTATCGCGAGACGGATCGAAGTCAACAGCAGTGCCGCGAACGGCCCTCACCCCTCCTTCGACGCCGCCTCGTGTTTGGTGACCAGTCCCCGGAAAAGGAAGAGCCCGACGGGCGATACGAGGGCGGTGAGGCCGACCCAGAACCAGACCATGTAGTGATCGGGATAACTGGCGAGCGCGTTGCCCGCCGCATCGAGCGGTACATAGGTCTGAAGCAGATAGCCCGACATCGGCCCGACGAACATCTTCGCGAGGAAGAACGGGAGGATGGAAAGAGAAATGTAGGTCCCCTCCTTCCCTTTCGGCGCCAGTTCGGCGGTGAACTGCATGAGCCGCGGCGACCAGATCGCCTCACCGATGGTGAAGATGAAGATGAAGATGAGGAGCGGCCAGTAGGCGGGGTGCGGGTCGCCCGCGACGCCGAGCCATTCGGTGAAGACGATGCCCGACAGGAGCGTCCCGTTGAGCCCTTCGAACCATGCGCCCGGCATCACCCCGATGAAGCAGGCGAGCGCCGAGACGGTGGTGCCGATGAGGAGCATGCGGTAGGAGGGTACCTTCTTGAAGAAGTAGCCGACGAGCGGCACGAGTATCACGACGAGCACCGGATTGAGGACGCCGTAGAGCGCGCCGATCTTCGCCCCGGGACCGAACAGGCGCAGGCCGTATTTCGGGAGCGTCATGCTATTGAGATGGAAAAAGACGAGCCGGACGAAGACCACGATGAAGATGATGAGAAGGAATTTGTAGAAAAAGGGGTCGCTCCAGGTGCTCTTGAGACTTTTTGCGGTACCGGTCAGGGCATTGACCGCGGTATTCTTCGCCACGGTGAATATACCGCCGGGGAGTTTCGGCTGTGGCTTGAAGACAACCTGTCCCTTGTCGTCGAGTTCGACCCCGTCGCGCAGGAGCGAGAGGAACAGCAGGCTCGGCAGGGTCAGCAGGAACCCGGCGAAGAATATCGCCTCGTAGGGTGCGAGCGCGGCCCCGAGCCCCGGCACGGTCCACGACCCGCCGCCGGCCGCGACGCCTATCCGTATCTTGTCCCACAGCCAGCCACCGATGGCATACCCCACATTCATGAGCGTGTAGAACAGGGCGAACCCCATCGCGGCGGTCTCCTTGGTGGTCATCTTCTTGATGCCGACCGATATGACCGGCGCCATCACCGCGAGCCCGAAAGCGTACGGCATGAAGCCGAAGACCGTCGCGGTGTAGATATCGCCGGAAAGGGCGAGGATGAAACGGGTGATGACGAGCGTTATCGTCCCGAGGAGAAGCGTCCGTTTGATGCCGATGGTGTCGGTCACTGCTCCGATGACGATGGTGAAGAAGTTGATGAGGATGGACCATACCGAGAAATAGGTCCCCGCCGCGACATCGCCCATCCCGAAGTTCTTGGTGAGGTACAGGACGATGGTCATGTTGATCATCGCGTAGGCCGAATATTCAAGGACCTTGGTGCCGTAGAGGAGCCACAGGTCGCGCGGCGAGGCGCGCAGACCCTTGATGTAAACGACGACGATGACGGCGATGATGACAGCGACGACAGCGGTGAGCAGGTGGAACGCGAGCGCGGGGGTCATGACGGCCTCCGTGTACAGGGTTGTGGTCGGTGGATGCTAGCAGAGAAAAGGGAGAGAGGCAACATAAATCGGAGGTGCGGAAAAGAGAAAGATGCTCAGGGCTGGCCGTCGAGGTGATCTTTCGCCAGTTCGACGAGGTCGATGAACTCGGCGATGGCCCCCTCGGCGTCGGCCGGGAGCGCCGCCTTGGCGAGTTTCAGCAGTTCGTCGATATCGCGGGTCGGCAGGTACTGAGAATGACGCAGGAGCATCGAGAACTCGGTGACGCCCGCCGCGAACAGGAACTTGAGCGACGGCACGGTCCGGTCGATATCATCGGCATCGAGCGGATGTTCGAGCAGTTGACTCGTATCGGCGTCGGGATCCTTGTAGCGGATGCGGACATTGACGAAGGTGTCGCCGGTGACCGGCGTCTCGTCGAGGATAGTGTCGTCGTCGCTCACCTCGGCGTCGGTGTCGGGCTCCTCGACGGTGCCCGGCTGCGGCTCGGGGACCGCCTCGCCGCTCGTGGCGGGGATGATCTCGTAAAAGGCGGTGACCGACAGGCCCGCGCCGAGTTCACCCGCATCGACGGTGTCGTTGTTGAAGTCATCGTTGGCGAGTACGCGGTTCTCGTAGCCGACGAGCCGGTAGGCCTTAACCTGCTCCTTATTGAAAGCGACCTGCAGTTTCACATCCTTGGCGATGGTGAGGAGCGAGCCCGACAGCCCGTTGAGGAACGCACGACGTGCCTCTTCGGGACCGTCGATGTAGAAATAGATGCCGTTCCCGTTGTCGGCCAATTGCTCCAACTGCTCGTCACGATAGTTGCCGCCGTCCCACGCCTCACCGAAACCGTAAACGCTCAGGAATACGCCGGTCTCCCTTTTTTCGGCAATGAAGTTCACCAGTTCATTCTGGTCGGTGATGCCGACATTGAAATCGCCGTCGGTCGCGAGGATGACGCGGTTATTGCCCTCGGGCAGGAAGTTCTCAGCCGCCACCTCGTAGGCGAGTTGGATGCCGCCCGATCCGTTGGTCGAGCCGCCCCCTTCGAGGTTGTCGAGCGCCGCGTATATCTTCTGTTTCTCGCTACCGGGGGTCGAATCGAGGACGAGCGCCTCCTTGCCGGCGTAGGTGACGATGGCGACGCGATCGATGTCGCGCATCTGCGAGGCCATCATCCGGAACGCCTTTTTGAGGAGCGGCAGTTTGTTCTCCGAATAGGTCATGGAGCCCGACACATCGATGAGGAACACGAGGTTGGCGGGCGGCTGGTCGGCCAGCGCCACCTCCTGCCCCTGTACGCCGAGCATCAGCAGTTTGTGTTTCGGGTTCCACGGGCAGGTCGACAGTTCGGTGTAGAGCCGGAAGGGGGTATCGCCTTCGGGCTGTTTGTAGCGCATATGGAAGTAGTTGATCATCTCCTCGATGCGGACCGATGAGGCGGGCGGCAGTTCGCCGTTCTTCAGGTAGCCGCGCACCAGCGAATAGGAGCCGGTGTCGACATCGATCGAGAAGGTGGATCGGTCGACCGTCGCGGTCTCGAAGTAAGGATTCTCGAGTATCGGCGTCACCTCTTCGCTCTTCACACGAAGCGGTTCTTCGTCGGTCAGGAGCATATCTTCGTCGGGCTCCTCCTCGACCGCCTCGTCGGGATACCACGCATTGTCGGTGTCGGAGACCGGCGATGATTGGTCCGAAACGGTGGCGCTGTCGCTGTAGGAACCGTCGCCGGGCGACTCGTCCTCGGCGGGGGCGCTTCCTCCGTTGATGTCTTCCTGTTCCTTTTCTTCCTCGGCGGCGCGGGCGGCCGAACTGTTCTTATAGCCGATCTGCTCCTCGCCGTAGTTGTCGAGCGTCTTGTCGGTCACCGTATCGATGTCGGGGCCGACCGATCCGGGGTCGCCACCCACCTTCGTCCCGCAGGAAACGGCGGTCACGACAAGAAAAATAGCAATAAAATTCAATGTCTTCATGGTTTCCTCCACTCTCGGTTTCATGCAACGGACCGGGGGTATGGTGTTCCGGGAAGGTCGATTTTATTAAAGACGAGGTAAAAAAGACGGCGCTAGTGTGCTTTGGCCGGTTCGGTCTTCTCTTCCATGTGTTTCTTGTAGATGCCGTGCAGGAGCAGCAACCCGATCGGGGTGACTATCGCCATGCCGCCGATCCAGACCCAGACCATATAATGCTGGGAAAGGTCGCCCACCACCTGCACCGCCTTCCCGGCGGCGTCGAGTACGACCGCGCCGGTCGCCGGGTCGATCTTGTCGACCATCGGGGTGTAGGCATTGACGAGCATCCCCGACATCGGACCGACGACGAACTTGGCGAGGAAGAACGGCAGGACCGCGAGCGCGATGTAGGTCCCCTCCTTGCCCTTGGGTGCTATCTCGGCGGTGAACTGCATGAGCCGCGGCGACCAGATCGCCTCGCCGATGGTGAAGACGGTGAAGAAGACGATGAGCGACCAGTATTCGGGGACCGGCGGGTTGGCCAGCAGCGTCGGCATGTCGGGCGCCATCCCGAGCCATTTGATGAAGACGATCTCGCCGAGGACCGAATCGGTGAGTCCCGAGAAATAGACGCCGGGGATAACGGCGATGAAGCAGGAGAGCGACGATATCGCCGAGCCGACCACGAGCATCGTGAAGGAGCGCCATTTTTTCGTTATCGCGGCGAACAACGGTACGAGGAATATGATGAGCGCGGGGTTGAGGACACCGTAGATGTTGCCGATCTTCGCCCCTTCGCCGAGCACGCGGATGCCGTACTTCGGGAACGTGTAGTGGAGATGGAAGAAGATGAACCGGACGAACAGTGTCACGGTGAGAATGAGGATGAATATCCAGAAGTAATTCTCCGAAACGGCACTCTTGATGCGACCGTACATGGTGAGGAAGGCGCTTTTTATCGCGGCGAGTCCCGAACCATGGTCCTGGCTCGGCTTGACGACGATCTTGGAACTTTTTTTGCCCTGCTCGTCGGTCGCCTCCTCCACCTCGATGCCGTCGCGGATGAAGAAGATGCAGGCAACGCTGAGTACCGTGAGCGCCAGCGCCAGTATGAACAGCAACTGGTAGGTCGAGAAGTGCATCCCGAAGAGCATCGTACCGAAATTCTCGTTGATTATCTTGCCGGCGGCGTCGCGTTCGACGAACACCGTGCGGAAGTAGTCTATCAGCCAGCCGCCGATCGCGTAAGCGGCGTTCATGATGACGTAGAACAGGCCGAAGCCGAGCGTCGCGCCCTCCTTGGTGGTGAAGCGCTTGATGGAGACCGATATGACCGGCGCCACCATCGCGAAACCGATGGCGAACGGCACGAACCCGATGAAGAATATCAGCACCGGATGGGTGACGAACGACATGAAGAAGCGGGCGATCACGAGGAAGATGACGCTGAAGATGAGCGTCCGCTTGATGCCGATGGTGTCGACCAGCGCGCCCGAGACCATCCCGACCAGCGACAGCAGTATCGACCACGCCATGATGTAATTGCCGGCGGCGATGTCGCCCAGCCCGCATTCCTTCGAGAGCCACAGGATGAGGATGGGGTTCATCGCGGCGTAGGCGACATACTGGATGATCTTGTAGGTGAACAGTATCCACATGTCGCGCGGCGAATCCTTGAGTCCTTTCGCGTAACTCCACACGATCCAGAAAAAGGCGACCGCGAGACCGACCAGCCCCGCATACACAATGATGTCGGCGGCC
Organism: bacterium; assembly: GCA_029573155.1. GTDB lineage: Bacteria > UBP6 > UBA1177 > UBA1177 > JAKLFG01 > JAKLFG01. Next base: position 3,509 of record JAKQHE010000002.1, on the reverse strand, counting down.
CGGAGGGTCGTTTCAACAGCGTTCATTCGTGACTCCCGTCAGATAAAGTGTCGCCGGAAGATACCGACGCCGGGCGGCGGAGTAAAGTTTTTTTTGTTCAGTGGCCTGCGGCGGCGGCGCTCTCTTCCCGTTTCTGGAAGGTCCCCTTCATGAGCAGGAGGCCGATGGGGGTGATGATCGCCATCGCGCCGATCCAGAACCAGATCATGCTGTGATCGGGATAGGGACCGAGTATCTCCTTGTTCGGGCCGACCGGCACGTAGGCGTTCAGCAGGATCCCCGACATCGGGCCGGCGATGAGTTTCGCGAGGAAGAACGGCAGGAGAGAGAGGGCGAGATAGGTCCCCTCCTTCCCCTTCGGCGCGATCTCGGCGGTGAACTGCATGAGTTTCGGCGACCAGATCGACTCGCCGATGGTGAACACGAGGATAAAGATGATAAAGGGCCAGTATTCGGGGACCGGCGGATTCTGCATGAGCGCCTCGTGGGTCGGCGCCATGCCGAGCCAGTTGACGAACACCAGTTCTCCCCAGACGGTGTCGGTCAGCCACGACACCGCCGCGGGCGGGATCATGACGATGAAGCAGGAAGAGGCCGACACGATCGATCCGACCACCAGCAGTTTGTAGGAGGATATCTTCTTGGTGAGGAGCGCCACCACCGGTACGAGGAAGATGATGAGCACCGGGTTGAGGACGCCGTAGATGGTCCCGATCTTCGCGTCGAGCCCGAGGACCCGCAATCCGTATTTCGGGAAGGTGTACTGCAACTGGAAAAAGACCATCCGGACGAATATCGTCAGGGTGATGATGGTGATGAATATCCAGAAATACTTCTCCGAAACGACCGACTTTATCATCTGTCCCGTCTTGACCAGCGCGCTTTTGACCGCAGCGAGTCCCGAGCCGTGATCGATGAGCGGCTTGATCACCACATTCCCGTCGTCGTCGAGTTCGACCCCCGAACGGACGAAGAAGATGAGTCCGACGCTCACAACGGTCAAAATGAGCACGAACAGATACAGCATCTGATAGGTCGAGAAGTGTGCCCCGAACAGCATCGTCCCGGCGTTGTCGTTGACTATCTTTCCCGCCGCGTCTTTCAGCGCATAGGCGCCGCGTACCTTGTCAAAAAAGACCCCGCCGACGGCGAACGCGCCATTCATCAGCACATAGAACAGGCCGAAGCCGAGCGCCGCGCTCTCCTTGGTGGTGAAACGCTTGATGGCGACCGATATGACCGGCGAGACGATCGCGAAACCTATGGCGTACGGGACGAAACCGAAGATGAAAACGATCAGCGGATTGGTGAGAAAGACCATCGACACACGGGCGATAAGCAGGAATATGACGCTGAAAAAGAGGGTCCGCCGGATACCGATGGTGTCGACCAGCGCACCCGCCACCATCCCGACCATCGAGAGCATGATCGACCAGGTGGTGATGTAGGTCCCCGCCGCGATGTCACCCAATCCGCAGTCGGCCGAGAGCCACAGCGTCAGCGATACGTTCTGCGACGAGTAGGCGACATAGGTCACCAGCAGGTAGGCGAACAGTATCCACATGTCGCCCGGCGACCGTTTGAGTCCCTTCAGGTAGCCCCAGATGATATAGACGAATGCGAGACCAAGACCGGTGCCGCCGAAATAGACGATGATGTCCGCAAGACTCATAAGAGAACCTCCAAGGCATGTGGAAAATCGGGGGCATTGTATCGAGACGGCGGGGCAAAGAAAGTTTTTTGGCCTAAAATCTCGCCCTTGACTTCACGGTGACGGGGTCGTACAGTAGCGACGGTCATTACCGTCAGGAGACCGTGCCATGAAAAAGATCGTCACCATCGCCTCCCTGCTGATGATCAGCGCGACCGCCGGGGCCTTCTACGATCAGCCCGCCTTCACCTACGAGGGGGCGTTCGATTACTTCATCGTCTCCAAGTCGCTGCTCGCCGACAATCAGAGCCAGCCCTACGAAAGCGGCGTCCATCAGGGCGATACCTCGCTCGGCGTCGCCGGGACCACCGCGGTGCTCGGCGCCGACGACATACCGCCCGACGCCTTCGTCGAACGGGCCATCCTCGTCTGGGTCGTCTCGAAGAACCCGGTCGACCAGAACGCCTTTGGCGACAACACCGTGACGCTCGTCACCCCCGACGGGACCGACCACGAGGTCGTCGCACCGCTCGCCGGCAACGCCGCCACCCCCGACGCGCTCGAGTTCGAGTCCTACTACAAATCGGAACTGCTCGGCGGCACCTATTACTATTACCTGTACCGGGTCGATGTGACCGACATCATGAAGCAGTATCAGGAGGGCGACCCGGAGTCGCCCGATCAACTGTCGCTGACCGGCAACTATACGGTCAAGGGGGTGGACGACATCTACGACTGCCTCGCCGACGCCAACCATGCTTACTGCTCGTCGGCCTCGATGGTGGGCGGCTGGCAACTCATCCTCGTCTACGGCTCCAAACAGATAGCGCGCAAGCGGCTCTATTTCTACTTCGGCATGGACTGGAGTTCGGGCACCCTCTCCAACCCGCTCACCATACACATCACCGGCTTCGAACTGCCCGATCAGGCGGCGGTGAAACTATCGGTGGTAACGAGCGACGGCGACGACGAGAATTCGGCCAAGGAATATCTCCGCATCAAGGGGAATATGACCCAGAACGCCGACCTGACGCTCGCCGACCCGTGCAACCCGCCCGACTACCCGTTCAACAACAAGTTCCTGAACTACAACTACAAAAAGGAACCTTCCGCCGAGTGCATCATCGAGTTCTCGTACGATGTCGACACCTTCCTCCTCCAGTACGACCCGAACGACACGCAGGGGCTCATCAACGAGCACATCAAACTCGGCACCACCGCGTTCGACTTCAAGATAGGGACCGGCAACGACATCGTGCTGACCAACTATATGATGATGTCGGTGGACACAAAACTGCCCGCCTTCGACATCCCCGGCATGGACGAAAAGTACCTGCTGACCAACTCGACCATCGCCGACCGGATGTGCGACGACCGGGTGAGCGCCTACGAGATATGGGTCGAGAACCACGGGCAGGAGGTCGCGAGCATGGTGATGGTGCGCGACGAGTTGCCGGTGGGGCTCAAGTATGTCCCCGGCTCGACCCAGATAGACCGCACCGGCACCGGCACCTGCTACGAGCCGGTCGAGGATGTCGGCGGCCAGTCGCCGCTCTTTGAAGGGATGATGGTCGCCGAAACGCTCGGCATCTGTCAGGATGCCGCGAACTGCCCGCGCATCATGCTCCGGCTCAAGGTCCAGCCGCTCGAGGACCTACCCAAGAACACCTCGTTCAAGAACACCGCCCTCATCTGGGACGCCGTCCTCGGGCAGACCGCCGCCTACCTCAGCAATCAGGGACTGCCACTCCGCAGTTCGCTCGATCAGGCGTGCCCCGAAACGGTGACCGACCCCTACCCACCGAATACCAATTGCGGCGAGGCGCCCGACGATGTCCCGGTGACCGATGCCGACGCG
>JAKQHE010000259.1 GCA_029573155.1 bacterium | reverse complement strand
GGCGGTCATTCTCGGTTCGGTCTGGACATTCAACATGTTCAACATCATCTTCCTCGTGTCGGGCGGCGACCCCGACGGAGCGACCGACATCCTCATCAGTGAGGCCTACAAATGGGCCTTCCAGCGACAGGAACAGTACGGCTACGCGGCGGCCTACGCGACACTGATATTCATCGTGCTCCTGCTTTACTCGAGATTTACCGAACAGCGCGCGGGAGGTGCGGCATGAAGGACCGGTCGTTGACCCGCGTACTGCTGACCCACGCCGCGCTCGTCGCCGCCTGCGTCGTCACGCTCTACCCGGTGCTCTGGGTGGTCAAGATGGCGCTCACCCCGGCGCAGGGTTTCTCCCTTTCGGTCAGCCCGATACCCGACGCCGTATCGTTACAGAACTTCCGCGAGGTGATCGGCACGGTCGGACCGCAGGGCGGGTGGCTCTTCGGACGGCAGTTCCTGAACAGCGTCGTCATATCGCTCGCCACCACCGTCGTGGGCGTCACGCTTGCGACGACCGCCGGATACGCCTTCTCCCGGTTCGTGTTCCCGGGCCGCGATCTCGGCATGAAACTGTTCCTCGTTTCGCAGATGTTCCCCGGCGTCGTCATGGCGATACCGCTCTATATCCTGCTCGACAACCTGCATCTTCTCAACTCGATGACCGGACTCGTGCTCGTCTACGCGACCACCGCGATACCGTTCTGCGTCTGGATGCTCAAGGGCTACTTCGACACGATACCCAGGGACCTCGAGGAGGCGGCGCTCATCGACGGCGCATCGCAGTGGACGATATTCACCCGCATCGTACTGCCGCTGGCCCGCCCGGCGATAGTGGTCACCGCGCTCTTCTCGTTCATGACGGCGTGGAACGAATTCATCCTCGCCGCGACCTTCCTCAGTTCCGAGCAGGCGTTCACGCTGCCGGTCGCGCTCCAACGCTATGTCGGCAGTTTCAACACCGAGTGGGGCCATTTCGCCGCCGGGGCCATCATCGTGTCGCTCCCGGTGATGCTCCTGTTCTTCTTCCTCCAGAAGCACCTTATCGGAGGTCTCACCGCCGGCGGCGTGAAGGGGTGAACACCTAGTTGCCCGCATTCACTAATTATTCCATTCAGGACCATGCTTTGCTGAAATGCTTATGTATCTATCTGATGGAGGTTCTCATGCGCAACATCTCTTCTCTGGCGATAGCGATGGCGCTCCTGTTCGTCGCGTGCGGCGAGGAGCCGGAAAAAACACCGACCGACAGCAACGCCGCCACGGATGATATGTCCGTGAGCGACGCCGACACCGCCGTCCCGGGCGACGATTTCTTCGCGACCGAGGCGACGAACTCGTTTCGCATGGAGTTCAAGGGACTCATCAACGCCTACGACGACATGGTCGCGAGCAAGCAGGTGAAGGGGATCGGCAGTTTCGAGTACTCGTTCGACGGCGAGGAATACACGCCAAAAGGCGACCCCGAGGCCTACCTCAGTACCATTCCCACCGACTACGAGGACCCCGCGCTGGCGGGCAAGGAGTACCTGCGGATGCAACTCTACGCCGGGCCGCTCGAACAAGGGACGAGCGAAGCGGGAAATGCTTGGTACACCTACGATTACATCAACATCGGTATCCCGCTCGACCGCTTCACGGCGGCGAAAAGCACAGCGGAGAACATCTTCGCGCTCGACGATGTCACCTGGGCCAACCTCATGACGGTCACCCTCACGGCGCGCACCGACGGCAAGTATTTCTACCGTTACTGCTACACCGCGCTTCCCCAGCGCGACCCGACCGACGGAAAGTGGTTCGTCGATCACCGCAATAACGAGAGTTTCGCGGCGGGCGAGGACCTCGTCCTCTGGGCGAACATCACGATGGGGGAAAAGCAGGCGGTGACGGCCGAGAACGAAGAGACGCTCTGCCTCTACCAGTCGCAGACGACGGAACTCACCAAGGTGGAGTACGAGGCCGAGATCGCGAAGAGCGGCACCGAGTTCGGCTGCGAGATACCGGAAAAGTACACGACCGCCTTCGCCGACGACCGTCTCCTGTTCACCTTTATCGGCGAGATATCGGACATCGCCAACAACGAAACACGGCTCGCCTACGCCGACTATGACCTGCTCATCGGCGGCGTGCAGAAGACGGTCGCCGACTACACCGCCTATGCCTATCCCGACGACATCGGCACGAGCACCAATTACATGGTCGCGCAGACGCTCGGCAATGTCTTCGAGTTCGTTCCGAGCCGCCACTACCTCTTTGATTACACCCGGCTGCTGGTGCCGCTGGGCATACTACAGGAATTCCCGGCGGAAGATGAGTCATTCGAATTGTCTCTGCCCGATATCTATTTCCAATATCTGCTCCTCGAACAGAAACTGCCGAAAAGCGGCGGTTCCTACATCAAAGGGTGCATCTACGCCCTGCACACGCAGAACGAGCAGAACGGCGTGTTCCTTTGCCGCGCCGGGGCGACCGACTTCCTGCCGGGCGACCCCTACCATATCGCCGGGAACATAGAACTGTCGATGGATGTCGATTACCTGATGGAGCAGAACGGAGTGACCGATCCCGACGACCTCTGTTTCTGCTACAACGACACGACCGGCGCATCGATCACCTGCGAGGATTTCGACCTCATATCGGTTGAGATGTAGGAGGCGCACATGAAAAAGATACTGTTCACGACGCTCATCCTCGGCGCGCTGTCGTTGTCGGCCGCCGGAAAGAACCTTTTCATCGTGACCACCGACGCGATCGCCGGATCGTCGGCAAAACTCGCCGAATTCGTCGCGGCCAAAGAGGCGCGCGGGTTCACCGTGACGCTCGCCACCGAGGCCGATTACGGCGCCGCCGACGAACAGGGCGTCGTTCGGGCCGTCGCGATCCGCGACTGGCTCAAGGCCAACACTGCGAAGGGTGACTACCTGCTCCTCATCGGCGACGCCAACGCGCAGTACGGCGATGTCCCTATGTTCATCGTCTGGCCGCGCCACACCTACTCGCAGGACCAGTGCTTCGGCTTCGCGGTCGACTGCCGCTCGTTCGAAAGCGACGCCCCCTACGCCGACCTTTCGGGCGACTGGGACCTGAACGGCAACGGGCAGTGGGGCGAACACGCGCTCGACGACGGAGAAGGCGGCTTCGACTTCGACCACGAACTCATCGTCGGTCGGATGTCGGTCTATTTCGACGATACCACCGAACTCGACCGGATACTCGGCCACGCGCTCGACTACATGCGCGCCCCGGAGAATGCCGTCGCGTGGCGCAAGAAGATACTGCTCCCCGCGTCGTTCTACTACTTCAAGGGTCAGCAGATGCTCTCCTACACCGTCCCGAACGACATGGATGGGGCCGACACGGCGGAGTGGTTCATCTACAACATCATGGCCGATCACGGCGGCTTCACCCTGACGCGGATGTACGAAAAAGAGGGAACGACCGTGTCAAAATACGCGGCCGATGTGGCGCTGACGCGCGACAACCTGAAAAGCGAATGGCCCAAGGGCTACGGGATGGTCTTCTGGTTCGGCCACGGGCTCGACAAGGAGGTGGCGCGGACGATATGGATCGACGCGAACGACGACGGAGAGGTATCCAACGATGAACTGCAGCAGCCGCTTTTCATCCATTCGGACGACGCCCCCGCCATCGGCGCGCAGAGCCCCGCGTTCGTCGTGGCGGTCTCGTGCGAGGTGGGCAGCGCACAGACGCCGTGGAACCTGACCCATGCGCTCCTCACCGAGGGCGGCGCGATAGGGATGATCGGCTCGACCAATGTCACGCCGGGCGACATGACCGATTACGGCGATTTCGAGAGCGAACTCGACACCTCGACCTATGGCGCGACCAACCTCGGCGTCTTCTTCTTCGATGAACTGATGAACGGCGCGGTGGCGGCGCAGGCGTTCGCCGAGGTGCGACGCGATGTGGGGACCTCGCCCTCCATCGAGACCTACGCGGGGAAGATGATGCTCAACTACTACGGCGACCCGACCCTGTCGCTCACCAGTTCCGCCGCCGACGCCCCGGACGAAGAACTCACCCCCGATGAAGACACCGCTACCGACGCCGATTCGCCCGACACCGACACCGCCGAAAAAGGATCGGATGGCGGGTGTGCGTTGATGGTCCTGTAAAGATTGTCAGCCAAAAATCACTTTTTTGAAGAGGGCACTGTTTCGGGTTCCTGTTTTTGTGTCTTCTTTATCTTTCCTGTCTTGCAGTCAATGAGATGAATATTTCCATCGATAGTGTAAATCTTGTAATCATACCCATCCGTCGTTTTCACAAATTCGTTTTCCCTTCTCAACTCGGTCGAAAACGAATTTTCAGATAGCCATAATTCATGAGATTCCGTTTTTTCTCGTTTCGATTCCGGCACACCAAAATCTTTGCCCAGTATCCGCCCAACCTCTTTCCCTTTGCTGTAAACGATCACTGCGGGCTCATGATGATAATACCATTGTTCGGCATCTACCAAAACCTGACCATCATCGGATAATGCTCCGCCCCAATAACCTCTGTGGAAGAATGGCACGGTCCATAATTTTTCTTCTCCTTTGGCGGTCTTTTTATAAATCGTCAAAACCCATCGTGCATCATACCGATTCTTGTCTTTATCCTCTTCATGTATGGTAACCTTCGCAACATACTGTTTATTAGCAGATTCTCTATCATATGGTCTATAGGGTGGTGCCTCGTCGGCAAAAAGTAAACTTACCACCAATGACAGAATCAAAAACGATAGAATGCGAAAGGCGGTAGGCATCTTTTATTTCACTCGCTGTGCTCATTCCGGTTGTAGAGCCACGAGAGTTCGGCGAGTCCCCACGCCGCCTCATCGCGGATGTCGTCATGCGTGAACCGGAAGGTCCAGTTGTGGAGCCCGACGGTCCCCGGCGTATTGAACCGCGCCTCAGACCCCATCCCCAGCACATCCTGCAGGGTCGTGAAGGCATACCGCGCGACACTGCCGTGAGCGAGCCGTATGAGCGCCCACGCCGGGCTGTCACCCCACCGCAGACCGAGATAGCGGTTTATCTCGCGGCGATCGTGCTCGTACAGCGACCGGTACCAGCCGGCCACCGTGTCGTTGTCGTGCGTCCCGGTATAGACCGCGCAATTCGGGGTCGTGTAGTTGTGCGGCAGAAAGGCATTCGTCGGTGCATCAAAGCCGAACTGGAGAACTTTCATCCCGTGGAAATTGAACCGCTCGCGCAGTTCCACCACATCATCGGATATGACGCCGAGGTCCTCGGCGATGACCGGCAGTTCACCGAACTGGGCAAGGAGCGCGTCGAACAGTTTCCTGCCCGGCGTCTTACGCCATTTGCCGTTCTCGGCCGTCGTGTCGCCCGCCGGCACCGCCCAAGAGGCGGCGAACCCGCGGAAGTGATCGATGCGGACGAGATCGTAGAGGGCGAACATCTGCGCGAACCGCCGCTTCCACCAATCGAACCCGTCCTCCTCCATCCGTTTCCAGTCGTACAGCGGGTTGCCCCACAACTGGCCGGTCGGCGAGAAATAATCGGGCGGCACCCCCGCGACGACGGTCGGACGGCCATCCTTGAGCAGGAACAGGTCCTGATGGGCCCACACATCGGCGCTCTCGTAGGCGACGAACATCGGCAGGTCGCCGACGATGCGGACCCCCCGCTCGTTGGCGTAGGCGCGGAGCGATCGCCACTGACGCAGGAAAAGCCACTGGGCGAACTGGTGACGCAGGATATCGTCGGCCGCTTCGTGCATGAGCCGCGCCATCGCCGCCGGTCGCCGCTCGCGGAACTCGACCGGCCACTCGTGCCAGCACGAGGTGCCGAACCGCTCGCGGAGCGCGGCATAGAGCGCGTGATCGCCAAGCCAGTGACTGTTCGCGGTCCGGAACGCGCTGAACTCCTCGAACCGCTCGCGGCTCTCATGGAACCGCAGGAACGCCTCGCGCAGCATCGCGTCGCTCTGATCCCGCGCCATATCGAAATTGACCCGGCGCGGATCGGGTGCCGGTATCCGGTACGGCCCGGCGTCGGCGATGAAGCCCTCTCGCACGAGCAGGTCGGGGTCTATCAGCCACGGATTTCCGGCGAAGGCCGAGTAGGCGTTGTAGGGACAGCCATCATAGGAGGTCGGCGTAAGCGGCAGTATCTGCCAGAGCCCCTGCTTGCCGGTAGCGAGCCAGTCGACGAACCGGCGCGCCGCATCGCCGAGTGTGCCGATGGGACCGGGGCCCGGCAGGGCCGCAGGGTGAAGGATGATGCCGCTGGAACGATGAAGAGTGGTCATAGTCCTACTCCATACAGAGATCGTTGCCGTGACTTTCCAACCTCACCCCGACCCTCTCCATCGTGTGGAGAGGGAG
>JAKQHE010000252.1 GCA_029573155.1 bacterium | reverse complement strand
CGAAGAACTCCATGATCTCGAAGAATATGTCGAGTTCGAGCGCGACCTTGGGCGGCCGAGGCGGAGGATCCCGACACTCTGCACCGGCACCTTTTCCTCGCCGGCTATCGACAGGTCGCGCAGAACGGCGTTGTTCTTGCGCTCCTCGATGGGGGAGGTGATAAAGACCGCGCAGAGGTCGTTCAGCCATTTGTCGGCGTCTAGTTGCATATCGGCGGGCACATAGGAAAGTTCGTTCAGGATGGCCATGAACCGCTCGGCGATGAGCGAGCCGGTGACCGTTTCACGCAGTTCCACGATCATGTCGCGGAGCGAATAGGCGTCCGATCCGAGGAACTCGACCGGCTGGTCGAGCGCCGCGCGTACGAGCGCCATGAGTTTCCCGTGGTATTCCTGACGGTCCTCGCGCACCATCACCGGGGCTACCTCTCGATACCAGAGCAACAGGTCCATGATGCCGACGAGCCGCTTGTCGAATCGGCCGGCCAGATGGCGGGTGATGAGCAGGCGGTAATCGCGGCGGGCGAGAAGCGCGGGGTTGAGGGTCCGTTCGCACAGCGGGTACAGCAGGCGCATGTCCTCGATGAGTGATACGAACAGGAACCGCGGTACGAAGTGGGCGACATTCTTGTCCACGAGGTTTATCGTGTGGGTCACGATGTGGTGGAACACCTTGAGTTCGTGTTTCAGATACCCGAACTCGTCGTCGGTCACCTTCTGCAGTATCGTGTTGAGTTCGCGGTTGATGGTGCCGAACAGCGGCCGGAGCACCGTCTGGGTCGGTTCGCCCACCGTTTCCTTGGGGTTCTTCAGCAGACGCATCGTGAGGTCGATCGTGTAGTCGAGCGTGGTCCAGAAGTCATAGCGGATGGTGTGGAGCGCCGATATCTCGGTCTTTTGCCGGTGGATATAGGGGAGCAGTGCGGCGCGGTCCGGGTTCTTGAACGAAGAGAGGGCGGTGAACGACCGGTAGTATTCTTTCAAAACAGCGGCTCCTGCAGTTTGGGGTCCGGCTCGAGCCCGAACTTCTTGAAGGCGCGCGCGGTGGCGACCCGGCCGCGCGGGGTGCGGGCGATGTAGCCCATCTTCATGAGGTAGGGCTCGTACACCTCCTCGATGGTCCGTTTCTCCTCGCTGACCGACGCGGCGATCGCCTCGATGCCGACCGGGCCGCCGCGGAACAGGTCGATGATGGTCATGAGTATCGTGCGGTCCATCTGGTCGAGTCCTTCCTCGTCTATCTCCATGCGCGACAGGGCGTGTTTGGCGATGGCGGTGTCGATGATGCCGGTCCCCTCGATCTCGGCGAAATCGCGGACGCGGCGCAGGATGCGGTTGGCGATGCGCGGCGTGCCACGGCTGCGGCGGGCGATCTCCGAGGCGCCGTCCCTTTCGATGGGTATGCCGAGTATCGCGGCGCTCCGTTCGACGATGATGCGTAGTTCGTCGTCGGAGTAGTAATCCATACGGAAGGTTATCTGGAACCGGTCGCGGAGCGGCGAGGAGAGCGACCCGGTCTTGGTGGTCGCGCCGATGAGCGTGAAGGGCTGGAGCGAGAGCGGCATGGAGCGCGCGTGCGGGCCTTCGCCGATGACGATGTCGAACCGGAAATCCTCCATCGCGGCGTAGAGGCTTTCTTCGACCGCGGCGTTGAGCCGGTGTATCTCGTCGATGAAAAGTATGTCGCGCTCGCCGAGGCTCGTGAGCAGTCCCGCGAGGTCGCCTTTCTTCTCGAGCGCGGGACCGCTCGTCACGGTGATGCGCACCCCGAGTTCGTTGGCCATGATGAGCGACAGCGTCGTCTTGCCGAGCCCGGGGGGGCCGGCGAGCAACATGTGGTCGAGCGCGCGGTTGCCCTTGAGCGCCGCCTGCAGGTAGACCACGATGTTGTCCACCACGTTCTTCTGGCCGACATACTGGTCGAGCCGCTGGGGGCGCAGCCGTTTCTCGACCGCCGCGTCCTCCGGCACGAACTGTGTCTCGACGATCCGTTCGTCGCTCATCGCTTCGGTTGCTCCCTGATGATGCCGAGCGCCTCGCGCACGATCTCCTCGGCCCGTTTCGTCGTCTTGCCCGTTATCTTGGCGAGCGCCGCCTTGACCGTCGAGGGGTGGTAGCCGAGCGCGATGAGCCCCATCTCGGCCTCGCGGGCCTGACGGTCGGTCGTATCGGGACCGGTGGCGGGCGTCACATCGGCCGACAGGGCGATCTTGTGCACCTTGTCGCGCATGTCGATGAGTATCTTTTCGGCGGTCTTCTTGCCGATACCCGATATGGCGCTGAAGAAGGCGGCGTTGCCCGCCATGATGGCGCCGATGATCTGCGGGACGGTGCCGCTGCTGAGGATGGAGAGCCCGATGCGCGGACCCACCTTGTCGACATCGGTCAGCATGAGGAACAGTTTCTTCTCATCCGGCGACGAGAAACCATAGAGCGTGATGGCGTCCTCGCGCACCGAGGTGAAGACATGGAAGGTCGCCGGCGCGCCGATCGTCAGCGCCGCGAGCGCGGTGCCGGTGGCGAATATCTCGTATCCGACCCCGCCGGAGGTCAGCAGGACGCACGAACGGTCGTCCACGAACTGCACGGTGCCCTGTACCAGTCCTATCATAGGCTCACCTCAGCGTAAAGGCGTGGGTAAGGGCGTTGGCGAGCGCGTCGGAGGCGTCCTCCTGCGCTATCTCGCGCAGGCCGAGGATGACGCGCACCATCTCCTGTATCTGGAACTTCTCGGCGCGACCGTTGCCGGTGACCGCCTGCTTGACATGACTCGCGGTGTACTCGGCGACCGGGACGCCGCGTAGGAATGCGGCCGCGATCACCGCGCCGCGGACATGGCCGAGTTTGAGCGCCGACTGGGCGTTCTTGGCCATGAAGATGTCCTCGAGACTGAGGTGGTGGGGCGTAAAGGCGTCGATGGTGTCGAGCACTCCCTTGAATATGAAAGCGACGCGGTCCTTGAACGCCATGCCGGCGGGAGGCATGATGAGCCCGTTGTCCACATGGATCATGCGCTGGCCCTCCTTGCGGATGACGCCCCATCCGGTCTTGATGCTGCCGGGATCGATGCCGAGTATGAGGATACCGGGACCGGCGGACACGGGAAGCTATTCCTTCGGCATATCGGCGGGATCGATGTCCGAATTGTCGTACACATTGGAGACATCGTCGTTGTCCTCGAGCGCCTCGATGAGTTTCATCACCTGTTCGGCGACCCGCCCCTCGACCTTGATGGTGTTCTGTGGCACCCGCGAAAGCATGCTCTCCTCGATGGCGAGCCCCGCCTTCTGTATCGAGTCGTTGACCGCGTAGAGATCGGCCGGCTTGGTGAGCACCTGCCAGAAATCACCCGAGTCCACCACATCCTCGGCGCCGGCGTCGAGCGCGATCTCCATCAGTTTCTCCTCGGTGACGAGTTCCTTCTTGATGGTTATCTGGCCTTTTTTCTCGAACATCCAGCCGACGCACCCCGCCTCGCCCATGTTGCCGCCCGCCTTAGAAAAGACGCGGCGGATCTCGGAGACCGACCGGTTCTTGTTGTCGGTGGTGACATCCACCATGATGGCGACGCCGCCGGGGCCGTACCCTTCGTAGGTCATTTCCTCAAAGGCCTCGCCCTCGAGTTCTCCCGTTCCCTTCTTGATGGCGCGCGTGATGTTGTCGACCGGCATGCTGGCGGCGCGGGCGTTCTGGACCGCCGTGCGCAGGCGCGGGTTGCCGTTCGGGTCGCCGCCGCCCGATTTCGCGGCGATGGTGATCTCCTTGATGAGCTTGGTGAACAGTTTGCCACGCTTGGCGTCAGCAGCACCCTTCTTATGCTTGATGCTGCTCCACTTGTTATGGCCTGACATGAACCCTCCGTTTAAGAAGATATTGACGGGCCGACGCTAGCATAAAGTCGCGGGTTACGCAAATTTTTCGCGCTCACACGGAAGGCGTTGCTCACACCGAGGGGTCAGGGCGCAAGAACTATATAACTTGACAAGCGAGGCGATGTTCGCTATGCTCCCTCCATGGCACGGCCGCTCCGCATAACCTACCCCGGCGCATTGTACCATGTGATCAACCGGGGACACCGCAAGGACAAGATATTCCGCCGGACCGCCGACCGCGAACAGTTCCTCGCACGGTTGCTGTTCGTCGCGCAGAAATACCGGCTCATCGTCCACGCCTACTGCCTGATGGACAACCACTATCACCTGCTCATTGAAACGACGAAGGGCGACCTGCCGCGGGCGATGCACCAGTTCCAGAGTTCCTACGCCAACTACTTCCGCGTGAAGTACCGGCTCGTCGGCTCGGTGTTCCAGAGCCGCTACAAAGCGGTGCTCGTGGAGAACGACGACTATCTCCTGCGGCTCTCGGTCTACATCCACCTCAACCCGGTTCGCGCCGGACTGGTGGAGGAACCCGATGCCTACCGCTGGAGCAGTTGCGCCCGCTACCTGACGGGCGAAAAGGACGATCTCGTCGATCCGACACGGCTCCTCGAGCGGGGCGGCGGTGCGGAGAACTACCGCGCGATCCTCGACGAGATAGGAGCGGACAAGCCGGAGACGCGACTCATCTACGGCGCGAACTCGGTGTTGGGGGACGAAGGTTTCCTCGGCGAGGCGCTCCAGCGGGTACAGAAAAAACCCGACCCGCGCGCGGTGCCGGAATACCGGAAACTGCGCGAAGTAAGCGTCGACGCGATACGGAAGGCGGTCCTCGCGGCATACGGTGTGAGCGAAGAGCGGTTGACGACGCGGGGCATCCGCAACGATCCGCGCAAAGCGTTCGTTCTGCTGCTCAAGCGGCACACGGCGCTGTCGCTGGGCGAGATCGGGGCGCTGGTGAAGATGAAGGCGACGGGGGCGGGGATGGCGGCGCGGCAGTTTGAGAGGGAGGTGGCGGAAAATGCGGGAAAACGGAATCGAATCGAGAAGTTGGAGCGGGAACTGGCCCGATGAAGTTACTCACTTCTTGCGCCCTGACCCCAATGGGCCCCTCACCCCCGTGGCGAAGGTTGACGCCGCCGGCGGCATCCTTGAGCAGTATGTCTACGCCACCGGCATCAACAGCCCCGACTACATCGTGAAGGGGGACCGCAAGTACCGGCTCGTGAAGGATCATCTCGGCAGTGTGCGGCTGGTGGTGGATACCCACGACGGAGCGGTGGTCAAGCGGCTCGACTACGATGTGAGCGGACAGGTCATCAACGAGGAAGGCGACTTCGATTTGATCTTCGGCTTCGCGGGCGGCTTCCGCGATACCGATACCGGGCTCACGAAGTTCGGCGCACGGTGGTACGACCCCGAGACCGCACGCTGGACCTCAAAGGAACCGCTCGGGTTCAATGGGGGGAGCAACTTCTATGTGTATGCAGGGAATGATCCGGTGAACTTTGTGGATGTGAATGGGTTATGGAATGACCGAGCACATCAAGATTTGACAGCCAGCGCTATGAAAGATTTTGGGTTTGATCCATACGAGATACTTTTAGCCCAAACATTTAACCTGAAAGTAGATGATGATCAGAAGAACAATGCTGCTCATTATATGCCTGATAACGCCAAGGAAGCAGAGGAACTCATAGAAAAGCATTTTCAAAACGCGATTCTTTGTCAAAAGGCAGGAAACAGACGAAGCGCGCTCATCGAACTTGGCAGGGCCATGCATACGCTTCAGGACAAATATGCGCATGGCGGTCTAATCAATAATGCCTTTGCATGGTTTGCTCATGCGGTTGGGTTCCTAACCCTAACTGAATACCCTGACACAAGATATTTCAATCCTGGATGGACCCCCTTTTCCAATTATAATGATGCAGAAAACGCCTCTCGTAATCTCGTACAGAAGTTCATTAACGAAACAAGGTGAGGTCATGAAAAACCTAAACTCCAAAATAGTTTTTCTCCGTTTGTTGGTATCTCTTCTAATCAGCGGGATATTGGCTGCGGCATTGTACATGCATTATCAGACATTTAGTTCCTCCATAGGAGCAAGCATCTTTGGGTCGATCATGGCAATAGCTTTTATGGACTATGCTCTGTTAAAAAATCCATCAGCGATGTCGATAATAGCATCCTTCGTTTTTTCGATAATATTGTTGTTTTATGCACCGTCATTTTTGAAGGGAATAATCACGGGCGGAGACGACAAAGACATGTGGCTTTCTTTCATAATGATTATCGCTATCAATGTATTTCACGGTTTTCTCAACGCAATAATAAGAAAAGAAACAGTCCCTCGGCCGCCGACGGATCTGTGATCGTGAGAAGAGGATGAAGAAAAAAAACTGAACCGGCTCATCGCCAAGACGAAGAAGGACGGGTCCTCCGCCGAAGGCTACGGCCCGCAGGCGGACGCAATAGTGGAGTACCGCTTGCTCTATGCAGGACAACTCACCCCCGTAGCGAAGGTTGACGCCGACGGCGGCATCCTTGAGCAGTATGTCTATGGGCTGGGCGTGAACAGCCCCGACTACATCGTAAAGGGGGACCGCAAGTACCTGTCCTCTGTCAAATCATTGTCGGATAGTGATATTCAATAGTTGATCAAAAGGTTCGAAATCCTCGGGAACCCTGAAAAGCGCGCCGATCCACGGTTGGGAATCCCTGTTGCCGACCCTTTTTCTCACGCGGATCGAAGTAGGGGAGGTGAGACGCGAAGAAACAGCGTCAAACCGCGAGAAAATGCCGTTCAGAAGCCATTTTCGATGCAGTTCTCCCCTCACCGAATTTAGCTTCGAAGTGAAAAGCGGCGGCCGTTACGCCGCTTTCTTCCATGTGTAGCGATGCTGTAATCCACCGAGCCGCGGCAAAGCGATGAGTTCCGCCTTTTCAGGCCGCGTCTCTTTCTCTCTGCCGATAGGCGAGTCGCGCGAAACGGCCAGATGACAACGGTCCTCGTTGCCCAGACAACCTCATCCTTCACCTTCTCCGCAACGGAGAAGGACTTTGTCGCCCTCGCATTGGATGAGGTGACCGAATTCTCCCTCTCCACTTTGGAGAGGGTTGGGGGTGAGGTTTACGAGGGCCGAAAACCGCTCATGCGACATACTCCTTCATCAGCCGATGCAGATGTTTCTCGTTCAGCACGATCACCCGATTCAGCAAGTCCGAACGGGCACTCAACACGAATCGTTCCGCGACGCCGTTCTGCCACGGCGACTGATAGCCGGTCATGATAGGGGATATCCCCATCGCCCGGATCGATGCCCTGAGCGACGGGAACGGACAGCCCCGGTCGAAGATAAGATATCGCGGCGCCTCGTCGAACGGGAATGCCTCCCGGAGCTGTTGCAACACCCATTCGGCCGTGGGATTGAGCGTACAGGCGAAATGGATGATCCGCCGCCGCGCATGGGAGATGACGAAGAACACATACAGGAGTTGGAACTTCACCGTGGGCACCGTAAAGAAGTCCATCGCCGCGATGCCGTCACGGTGATTCTTGAGGAAGGTCTTCCATGACTGCGTCTGATCGGCGGTCGGGCCGGTCTTCTTCCGTATCGCCCGCAGAGCGCGAGCGACCCCTTCAAAAAGTTGACTCGGGGGCCGTTTGTTGCTATACTGTCGCTTGGTCTTTTTTCTTATTTAAGAGGAACGGCGGCTGTGAGGGTCCTTATCGCTTCTTCCGAGATTTACCCGTTCACCCGGGCCGGTGCGCTTTCCGAGACGGTCGGCGCGCTCGCCAAGGCGTTGGCGGGCCGGTGCGAGGTCGCGATGGTCATGCCGCTCTACGCCATCATAGACAGCGAACGGTTCGGCATCGAGCGGACGCCGCACCGTTTCCCGATATCGGTGTCGGACCACGAGGAGCCGGCCGAGATATGGCAGGGGACCCTGCCGGGGAGCGAGGTGCCGGTCTATTTCGTCGCGAGCCACTATTTCGAGCGCGACGCCCTCTACGGCACCGCGACCGGCGATTACCCCGACAACTCGGAGCGGTTCGTCTTTTTTTCACGGGCGGTCGTCGAGGTGGCCGAGAACATCGTGCGGCCCGACCTCATCCATTGCAACGATTGGCAGACGGCGCTCGTGCCGGTCTATCTAAAGGAGGCCTATGCGCCCTACGGTCGTTTGGCGACGGCGCGGACGGTGCTCACCATCCACAACATCGCCTATCAGGGCAAGTTCTGGATGTACGATCTGCACATCCTGAACCTCGGGTGGGGGGTGTTCAGCCCCGATAAATTGGAATTCTATAACCATATCAACTACTTGAAGGGCGGCATTGTCTATGCCGACGCCATCACGACGGTCAGTCACCGCTACGCCGAGGAGACACGGAGCGCCGAGTTCGGTCACGGACTGGACGGGCTCATGCGGCAGATGGCCCACAAGATGACGCCGATCCGCAACGGTATCGACGCTGACCACTGGGACCCCGAGAACGACATACACCTGCCGGTCCGCTATGCCACGCCCGATGACGAAGGACGATCGGCATGCCGCACGGCGTTGCTCGCCGAGTTCGGGCTCGACCGCGCGACCGACCTGCCGCTGTTCGGGATGGTCACCCACATCAACATCGACAAGGGGGTGGATCTTCTTGTGCGGATGCTCGGCGAGGCGGCGGCACGCGGCGACGCGCTCTTCGCGATACTGGGCGACGGGGAGAAACTACTGACCGACGCCCTGCGCAATCTCGCCGAACGGTTCTCCGACCGTATCGTGCTGAAGACCGCCTACGACGAGCGGCTGGCGCACCTCATCCACGCCGGGAGCGATTTTTACCTCATGCCGTCGCGCCACGAGCCGTGCGGGCTCAACCAGATGTACGCGATGCGCTACGGGACGGTGCCGGTCGTCCGGGCGGTCGGCGGGCTCGACGAGACGGTCATCGACATGGACGAGCATCCGGCCCACGGGACGGGACTCAAGTTCCGCGACTACACGCCGGAGGCGCTCCAGCGGCGCGTCGCCGACGCCGTTTCCCTGTTCCGCGACGATCGCGACCGCTATCGCCTCATGGCCCGGCGGTGCATGACGGCCGACCTCGGCTGGCGTGAGCCGGCCGGCCGGTACCTCGCGGTCTATGAACGGGTGCTGGTGGAAAAATAATGAAGTGTTTTTCGAATAATAGAGTGATCGACAGGTCTATGATGATCGCGGATTTTTTTAAGGAGAACGCCATGGCGCGGATGATGTCTCTTTTGACGGTGCTGGCTTTCCTCGGGGGTATCTTGACGGCACAGGAGGCCGACAAGAGCGATGCGGTGCAGGATGTGCCGAGCGGGAAGATAAACTGGACCAAGCAGTATGTCTACGCGACCGGTAGCGGCGCGCCCGACCTGAAGGCGCCCAATGTGGCGGTCGCGCGGCTCGGGGCCGAACGGGTGGCCAAGGCCGACGCATACCGCAACCTGCTCGAGGCGATCAAGGGGGTGACGGTCGTCGGGACCACGACCATGAAGAACTCGATGGAGGAATCCATGGAGGTCAAGACCTCGGTCGAGGGACTCGTCAGGGGGGCCGAGATCGTCACGACGAAATATTACTCCGATGGCGGGGTGGATGTCGTGATACGGGTCCCGCTCTCCTCGCTGTACGATAAGGCGGCCGCGACCGGCGCCGCCGACAAGGAACTGGCGTCGAAGGAATCGGTGAAGGCGGGCGCGGCGGCACCGGCGGCCGACGCCAAGAAGACGCTCGTGTTCGATGCGCGCGGTCTCAAATTCGCGCCGACGATGTTCCCGGCGGTCTACACCGACGACGGCAAGATCGTGTACAGCAAGAAGCAGGTCAAGGATGAGGCGCTCAAGGCGAACGGGGTGGCGCGCTATGTCAAGAACGATCTCGATGCGGTGGCGGCGTTGTACGGCGACGCCTCGACGCTGCTCGTGGTGAAGGCGTCGAAACTCAAGAATAAGTCCGACCTGGTCGTCGGCGCCGCCGAAGTGACGGCGATACAAACGAAACTCGCCCCCGACGCGCTGAGCGAGGGTCGGGTGGTCATTCTGTACTGACGGGAGGGCGTGTCATGAAAAGATCCTTTGTTATGGTCTTCTGCGCGGTGGCGCTGATGTTCGGCGCGGTCGAGGCGTCCGAGAAGAAGGTGACGGTCGAAGGGTTCGGCGCCGTGGTGAACGGCAATGTCGAACTGGCCAAGAAGGAGGCGACCGAGGATGCCCTGCGGCGCGCGCTCGAGATGGTCATCGGTGCGACCGTTTCGGCCGAGACGGTCGTCGAGAACTACCAACTGGTGTCGGACAAGATAATCTCGAAAGTGAAGGGCTACATCAAGGCCTATAAGGTACTCGAAGCGAAGGAGGCGCAGGGGGTCGTGACGGCGAAGGTCGAGGTGACCGTGAAGGAAAGCGACCTCAAGAACGACCTCGAACTCCTCCAGACGACGCTCGAACGGATGAACTATCCCAAAGTGGTCGTCATGATGGCTGAGCAGAATGTCGGCGCGACGGTGTTCTCGTTCTGGTGGGGCGGCGCGACCGCGCAGACGATGCAGAGCGACATCGGCGCGGCCGAACAGGCGCTCACCGCGGCCCTGCTCGAAAAGAACTTCCGTATCGTCGATCGCAACGCGCTTGCGACCGGCGCCAAAGTGAAGCCGGCCTTTCAGGTGGTCGACATCAGCAATCAGGATGTCCTGCAACTCACCAAGAACATCGACGCCGACATCGTGATAGTCGGCAAGGCGATGGCCCGCACGCTCGGGTCGGTCGCCGGCTCGACGATGACCTCGAATCAGGCAAATGTCACGATGCGCGCCATCAACCTCAAGGACGGCAAGGTGCTCGGCTCGTCGGCGGGGCAGGCGGCGCAGGCCCACATCGACCCGGTGACCGGCGGCACCATGGCGATAGACAAGGCGGCGAAGAACGCGTCGCAGAAACTGGTGACCGACATGGTGAAGTCGTGGACCCAGACGCTCAACAACGGCGAGGAGTTCACGCTCGTGGTCGGCAAACTGCCCGACTCGGTCGCGATGTTCAAGGCGGAACAGGCGGTGCGCGCCAACAAACTGGTGACCGGCGTGGTGGTGCAGTCGTTCGAAGGCGGCACGGCGACCTTCCGCGTCATGTTCCGCGGCGACGCCAACGGGCTCGCGCAGTCGCTGGCTGACAAATTCAAGGCGACCGGCATCGACGGGAAAAAAGTTGTGGTCGAGCCCAAATAGTCTATCATGGCACCGAAGGTTTTCCTGAAGGAGGGGATCGTGCGGAATATGCTCCTTGTTTCCTTGTGCGTCGCCCTTGCCGTCTGCGCATCGACGCTCGGCGCGGCGGAGTGCGGCGCCGCCGGCGCCGTGAAGGTGGATAAACTGGAAGGGACGGCGAAGTCGTCGCCCGACCAGCAGGCATGGACGCCCCTGAAGTCGGGGCAGGAGGTGCCCGCCTCCCATTTCGTCAAGACCGAGTCGGCCTCCCGGCTCATGCTGATATTCCCCGACGGCTCGGCGCTCAAGGTGGGTGAGAACTCGCTCGTCAGTCTGACCGAGATAGTGTCGAACTCCTCCTGTGAACGCGAGAGTTACAAGATGAAGGTCTTTTTCGGCAAGATATGGTCGAATGTGAAGAAACTGGTCAGCAAGAACGAGGCGGGTGGCTTCGTCGTCGAGTCGAAGAACGCCGTCGCCGGGGTGCGCGGCACCAGTTTCGGCTTCGTGGTCGAGACGAACGGCGCCGGAGCGCTCATGGTCGAGAACGGCAAGGTCGAGATCGCGGTGCCCGCCAAGCCGGCCGAGCCGAAGAAGATGAACATTCAGGAATGGAAGAAGAACCGTTCGAAACAGGAGGTCGCCGGACCGAAGGAGATAGGGGTGCAGGAGTGGGAGAAGATCGTCGTCGAGGCGATGCAGATGGTCAAGTTCTCCGCCGACGGGACGCTTTCCAAACCCGTCCCCATCGGGGCTGCCAACGCCGATGCGTGGTACCGCGAGAACGCGCCGGTGAAGTGATATGATACAAGAGAAGATATACGCGTTTTTTGTCGAGCGTAAGGGCTGGATACCGCTCGGTTTTTTTCTGATATTCCTCTTCATCCTCGTACTCCTGCCGCACATCAGCGCCATCCTGCTCGCCGCCTTCTTCACCGCCTATGCCGTATCGCCGCTCGTCGCCTTCATGAACAACCGGATGCGCCTGCCGCGCAGCGTGGCGACGATCCTGCTCATGATATTGGCGCTCCTGTTCCTCGCGCTCCTTGTCTTCGTGATACTTCCCGCCATATTCGCGCAACTCGCCGATGCGGTGAAGCGACTGCCGCTGCTCGCCGTATCCACCGTCAATTGGGTATACGAGAAGGCGTACGAGAACGGCATCAACATCAGCGAATACCAGAATCTCACCGAAGAGGCGCTACTCGAACGGCTCGGCACGGTGGTGCCGAGTTTTCAATCGATGCCCCAGTTCATGGGGACGGTGTTCCGCCAGACCTTCTCGGCGCTCTTCTTTCTCGTGGACCTGCTCATCTACGCGGTGGTGACCTTCTTTGTGAGCACCCGGCTCCCGGCGGTCTATGACGCGCTTGTTTCCCTGTTCCCTCCGGCCCGGAAGGAAGAGATGGTCGAGTGGCTCCATAAGTTCGACCGGGTGCTCGCCGGGTTCATCCGGGGCCAACTCGGCGTCTGCTTCGTGCTCGGTTCGCTCTATGCCTTCGGGCTCACGGTCATCGGCCTGCCCGACGGCGCCTCGCTCGGCATCCTCATCGGCACGCTCTGCTTCGTACCATACATCGGCATCATCACCGGCATCATCGTCGCGTCGCTATTGGCGCTCAGCGCCGGCGGCCCTCTGCTTTTCGTCAAGGTGCTTATCGTGTTCGCCGTCATTCAGATGACCGACATGATCGCGATAACTCCGAATATCGTCGGGCGCAATGTGGGCGTCAGCCCGGTCTTCGTCATCATCGCGCTCTTCGCCGGCGCCGAACTGGCCGGTTTCCTCGGTGTGCTCGTCGCGGTGCCGACCTTCGCGATACTGAAACTCATCGGGACCTACTTCGTCGAGAAGTACAAGGCGAGCGCCATCTACAATGCCCCTGCCGATGCGCCCACTAATGCCCAACCGTCGTAACGCTTTCATCATTTTCTTTTTCGTCACCCTGCTCGTGACAGGAGTGCTTTCCTATCACGAGATCGGGTGCGATGATCACTGGTGGCATGTCGCCACAGGGCGCCTGATAAGGGCTGAGATGCGTGTGCCCGATGTGGATGTGTTCAGTTTTACTTACGCGGGTTCATCGTGGCATAATCATGAGTGGGGTTTCAGTCTCTTCATCTCACTCGTGTGGGATTACGCCGGGCCGGTCGGTTTCTTCCTGTACCGGTGGCTGGTATTATTCGGGATAGTGGCCTTTCTATGGGGCGCGGTTCGAGAGCATCGAGTTCGCGCCGGAGCGTCTCCACCTTCGCTTTCCTTTTCTTTTTCCCTGTTATTTTTCATCTTGCTCGTTATACAAATACGCATAGCCATTAGACCGCATCTTCTGGGATATCTCTTCCTTTCCGGGCTTGTGTGGCGGCTACAGCGTCCCCTTGTCTGGAAGGATCGCTGGTTACTACTTGGTCAGTCTCTTTTATTTTTCGCGGCGTGGTCTTTTTTCCACTACTCATGGGTGCTTGGCGTCGTTGCGGTGGTAACGACGATAGGGGACCGATACCTGCGATGGAAGTGGGGCGACGGGATCCGCTTTCTGAAAGACATGTTGCGTCTCGCCAGACAATACCGATGGCGGGTGATAGCGATTTCCTCTTCTCTTTTGATCCTGATGACCTTGCTTCTTTTTTACGGACCCCTTTCTTTCGTTTTATCTCATTTTTTTGTGCTTGACAACAATGAGTGGAAATCCTATCTGTACTGGCTCTCGCTCCATCCCTTCTTTGCGGTGACGATCCCGTACTATCTGCTTCTGATACTCTTTTCTTTGAGGATCATCCGAACTGAACCTTTTTACGGCTTCTTGGTTTTTATCGTAGCGATTCTCCCGTTCAGGAGCAGTCGCTTCATGACGGAATTTCTCATTATTTCCTTACCGATCATGATCCATTATTTGTCCGAATTCTTGTTTGATCGCGACCTTCGATTGTTGCGTCGGATCCCTGTTGTCATGCTTAACGCAATTCTTGCGGTCGCTCTGGCGGAAAGCACTGTACTTATGTATCGAGATTGGGGGGTTGGCGTAAGTACGACAAAGAACCCGGTATGGTTGGCCGACTTCATGGAAGAGAAAGGCCTTGCCGGCAATTTGTATGCGACCAATCTTTC
Organism: bacterium; assembly: GCA_029573155.1. Lineage (GTDB taxonomy): Bacteria > UBP6 > UBA1177 > UBA1177 > JAKLFG01 > JAKLFG01. The sequence continues at coordinate 26,496 of JAKQHE010000252.1, read as the reverse complement.
TTTCCACGCTTACTTCATGTTTCGCTCCTGGCCGGAAATAAAAGTGTTTTTCGATGGTCGGGACATGCAGGTCTATCCTGTTTATTTTATAAAAGATTATCTGTCATTGTCTTTTTCTGAGATCGTCACGAAATATCCGGTAGATTATATAGTGAAAGATATTGCTATTAGTGGTCTTGATCGACATGACGCCGAGTTTCTTGCGGCTGCTCCTTCACCGTATGAACTGGTCTATTTCGACCAGCACTGGGCCCTGTTCATGAAGGAGGAGGTCATCGCACGGTATCCTGCGATACGGTCGTTTCGGATGCTCTACCCAATCAATCTTGCCAGCGAGCGACTCATGCGGCAGGTGGTCGAAAGGGGCAATCTGCCCATCCTTCGGGGGGAACTCGCCCACTATCTGACGCTCGTGCGGCAACCCGAACAACAGCAACTCTATGACCTCATGCGGGCCGAGATAGCCAAGTACGGGCCTGTTGACTAATCGTCGTTCTCTGGTATAACTGACCGTCACGGTTTTTTCCCACAGGGGGAGTTTCATGTCATACCTCTTGCTGAAGGATCTTTTCAAACGCCATGGCGAATGTATGAACACTGCCGTTTCTGTCGCCGGCTGGGTCCGTACCCTGCGCGTGTCGAAGAATCTCGGTTTCATCGAACTCAACGACGGGTCGTTCTTCTCAGGTGTCCAGATAGTGTTTCAGGATACGCTTTCCAACTTCGAGGCGGTCTCGAAACTGGGTACCGGCAGCGCTATCGCCGTCACCGGCACGGTGGTCGCGAGCCCCGGCAAGGAGCAGTCGTTCGAGATAGCGGCCACCGCCATCGAGATCGTCGGCGCCTGCGACAGCGATTATCCGCTCCAGAAAAAGCGCCATTCCTTCGAGTACCTGCGGACCATCGCCCATCTGCGGCCGCGCAGCAACACCTTCTCGGCGGTGTTTCGAGTACGAAGCCTGCTCGCCCACGCCATCCATTCGTTCTTTCAGGACCGCGGGTTCGTCTATGTCCATACCCCCATCATCACCGGATCCGATTGCGAAGGGGCAGGGGAGATGTTCCGCGTGACCACGCTCGACCCGAAGTCGCCGCCGCTCACCGAAGAAGGGAAGGTGGACTTCTCGAAGGACTTTTTCGGCAAGGAGACCAACCTGACGGTGTCGGGCCAACTTGCCGTCGAGAATTTCTGCATGGCGTTCCGCGATGTATACACCTTCGGTCCGACATTCCGCGCCGAGAATTCCAACACCACGCGCCACGCCTCCGAGTTCTGGATGATAGAGCCGGAGATCGCCTTTGCCGGCATCGAAGAGGATATGCGACTGGCCGAGGACATGACCAAGTTCATCATCCGTTTCGTGCTGGAGCGCGCCCCCGAAGAGATGAAGTTCTTCAACGCGATGATCGACAAGGGGCTGCTCGAGCGGCTGGAACAGGTCGCATCATCCGATTTCGGCCGCGTCACCTATACCGATGCGATAGACCTGCTCAAGAAGTCGGGAAAGACCTTCGACTATCCGATCGAGTGGGGGAGCGATCTCCAGACCGAACATGAACGCTACCTCACCGAAGAGGTCTTCAAGAAGCCGGTGTTCGTCATCGATTATCCGAAAGAGATAAAGGCCTTCTATATGCGCCAGAACGACGACGGCAAGACCGTCGCCGCGATGGACATGCTCGTCCCCGGCATCGGCGAACTCATCGGTGGTTCTCAACGCGAAGAGCGGCATGATCGTCTTCTGCGCCGCATAGAAGAACTCGGTCTGAAAAAGGAAGATTACTGGTGGTACCTCGATATCCGTCGCTTCGGCGGCTGTCCGCACGCCGGGTTCGGTCTCGGTTTCGAACGGGCCGTCATGTACCTCACCGGCATGACCAATATCCGTGATGTCCAACCTTTCCCCCGGACACCCAAGAATGCCGAGTTCTGACGGGAAGAGGCCTTTCCTTCAGTATCTCCTTCTCGGCACGGCTTTTCTTTTGTTCTGTGTGGTGTTGACGATATATCTTATACCGAACTGTGATTTCTGGGTCCACCTCGCACAGGGGTTGGACATGCTGGAACACCGCCGGATACCTGATGCCGATATGTTCAGTTTCACCCATGCCGGACAGCCGTGGGTCAACTGGGAATGGGCGCACAATATCCTTTCGGCGTTGCTGTGGATGCACCTCGGTCCCGCCGGTATCATCTTTTTCCGTCTTCTCACCGCTTTCCTGCTTTGCTTGGTGCTTTTTGCTTTGTTCCGTCGTCTTTCGGACGGCGACCTGTTCCTTTCCTTCTCTTCGGTCCTTACGGTATTTCTTCTGGTGCAACAGCGCGTCAGCGACCGACCCCAATTCTTTGCCTATCTGTTGATCGCCGCGGTCGTCTATCTCGCGACGACCCTGCAGGATATCAGGTCGGGGCGCGCCGCCGTGCTCTGGGGGATACTGGTCTTTCTGCGCAACGCGCATCCCTCCTGGGTACTGGCGGTGCTTCTTGTCGCGGTGTTGGTCGCGGACCGATGGCTTTCCCGCGAAACACACCTGACGGGAAAGGAGACCGCACTCCTGTTGTTCGGGCTCGTTTCCGTGGTCTTCGCGACCCCGCAACCTCTGGTCGCGGGGCATTACCTCTCGTTACAGTTCGGGCCGCATCCTCTCCATGAGTGGAGTTCTATCTTTTCGCTGGGGCCTCTTCGGTACAGTCAGTATTATATACTGTTCTATCTTTTCAGCGCACTCATGCTCTGGGCGGTATGGGAAAGCCGCCGTACCAGGCCTTTTTATGCGCTTGTGACACTGCTCCTGCTCGTCAATGCGTATCTCCATGCCCGTTTCGCTGCCGATGTTGCGCTCGTGGGTGGTGTACTGGCGGTGCCGCTCATCGCGGAGCGGATGCCCGGTACGCCGGTGCGACCGCTCCTCTACGCGCTGGTCTTTGCCGTTGCGATGGCCCTCGGCGTGAGGTCGATGCAGCAACTCAACTATCATTGGGGTGTCGGCATAGATCCCGACAAGGTCCCCTTGCATGCGGGCGAGTTCATACGCGACCATGATCTCGCGGGGAATTTTTTCGGCATCTATTCGGGCTCCACCGATTTCCTGATGGCCTATGCCTATCCGCGGGTCAAGGTGGCGGTCGACATCCGCGTTCCGGGCCTCTATCCGTACGAGTTCGCCTCCCGGTATTGGAATGTCACCAATGAAAAGGATCTGCGGGACCATGTCCTTTCGTTGCCGGTCGATTACATCGTGCTTGGTCGCCCCGACATCCTTTCGTATCAGACCCACGAGATACATGTGGAGCGGATACTGCTCTCGGAGGGATGGGCGCTGTATCATTTCGACGACCGGTATGCCTTGTACGGATCTCCCCGCATCCGCGATACGGTCGCATTGATGCCGTTCCGCATCATCAGCCGCTGGAACAGCGATGTGCGCGAGATCGGCGCGGCAGTTGCGGCGGGGCGGTTTGATGAGTTGGCGGGAGAACTTGAAAGGCTTAAAAAGTATACCGCCGAAAGAGGCGGTTTTTATCGCGAAGTGCTGATGACGCTCTATCGACAGCCGTTCCTCGGTAACGAACAAAAAGAACTGCTCGAAGAGATGTTCTGATCCCGCCGAATGAATGGCGCCTCACTTCCGCGCATGAGCGATGAGACTGAGGCCATATTGATGGATAGGAATCATGGGGTTAAGTATCCGATCGCGTCTCCGGAACCACCAGTAGGGGAACCGCTGTTGCTCGTTCAAAAGATGGACATTATCGTCTGTTCGACCGGTCCTTGTCGACAGGTGCGTCAAGATTCATCAACTCGTCGATGATGTACTGCGGTCGCCGTTTCACCTCGTCGAAAATAATGGCGATATATTCACCGATGACGCCGATAGTCAGAAGTTGTACGCCGCCGAAAAAGATAATGATGATGATGGTCGAGGCCCAGCCGGGGAGCGGTGCGATGAAGCGGCTGACAAAGGCATAGAGGAGAAGAAGCAACGAGATGATCACTGACGCGGCGCCGAGTTCGAGCGCCAGTTTGAGTGGTCGTTTAGTGAAGGAGAAAATGATGTCGAAGGAGAGTCGGAGCAGTTTTCGGTAGTTGTATTTCGTCGTCCCGGCGAACCGTTTCTGGCGCTCGTAGAAGAACGGTATCTGCTTGAACCCGACCCAGGTCAGAAGTCCGCGTACATACATCTTCCGCTCGCCGAGTCTTTTGAATTCGGCGATGACCTTGTGGTCGATGAGTCGGAAGTCGCCGGTGTCGATGGGGAAGGGGACATCGGAAATGGCGTTAAAAAAGCGATAGAAGAGTTTCGAGGTCAGTTTTTTGAGAAAGGTCTCCCCCTCGCGACTTTTACGGACCCCGTACACGACATTGCTTTTTTCCTTACGCCAAAGGGCGATCATCTCGGGGATGAGTTCCGGCGGGTCCTGCAGATCGGCGTCGAGCAGGAAGGCGATGTCCCCGGAGCAGTGCTGGATGCCTGCGGCGGTGGCCGCCTCGTGGCCGAAATTGCGCGAGAAATGTATCACCTTGACCGCACGGTCCCGTTCGGCGAATTCGCGGAGCAGAAGGGGGGTGCCGTCGGTGCTTCCGTCGTTGACGAAGAGCATCTCGTGGTCGGTCAGGCCATTGCTGGCCAGCACATCCTTGATGCGGCGGCAGGTCTCTCGCAATACCTCCTGTTCGTTGTAACAGGGTACAATGACCGATATCTTCATGATCGTGCTCCTCACACGGTATGATGGGAAGTATGCGAAAAATGGGCCAAAAAATCAAGTTAACCTTGCTTTTCCGGTCGCCTCATCTACAATTGGTACGCCACTTCCGAGGATCACCTTTTGCGAGAATGTGCTTTTCCCGCCCTTATCGTATCGGCCACGGTCGTGATTTTCGCGACGATGGCTTGCGCGGTGTTTGGCGCCGGACTCTGGGATGGCGGCATCATCTCGCCGGGTGACACCGACATTTTTCTCGAGTTCTACCACATGCGGGGCTTCACCGCGCGCGAATTGCTCGCCGGGAACATACCTCTTTGGAATCCGCATATCTACAGTGGTGCCCCATTTCTTATGGACCCGGAGACGGGCATATTTTATCCGCTCAACTGGGTATTCCTTTTTCTGCCGACGCCGTTGGCGATCAATACCTCGGTGATCTTGCACTTGACGCTTTTGGGAACCCTGACCTCCCTGTGGATCCGGCGACTGGGGAACGACCCTGTGGTCTCGCTCATGGCGGGATCGCTTGCGATGTTCGGTGGTGCCTATTTCATGCACACCTATGCCGGGCATCTCGGTATCCTCTCGACCGCCGCATGGACCCCGCTTCTTCTCCTGTCACTTGACCGGAATGCCGAGGAGTGGCGAAAGAACTGGTTCTTTGCCGGTCTTTTCGCGGCGGGTATGTCTTTCCTTGCCGGCCACCTGCAGTATGTCATCATTTCGGCGACGGCCGCCGCGCTGTATGCCCTATTCCTCGCTGCGGAGAGGCGACAGGTTCGGACCCTCTGGTGTGTACTCTGCTGGTACGGTGGCGGCGTGTTTCTGGGGGCGGCGCAGGCCTTCCCGGCGGTTGACGGTCTTTCCGAATCCTATCGCTCCGCACTGACCGATTCGTACCTTGCCTCTTTTTCGTTTCATCCCGAAAATCTTCTTACTCTCATCGCCCCAGATTTTTTCGGCAATATGGATACGGTGCCGTATTGGGGCAAAGAGTATCTTTGGGAGCAGTCGATCTTTCTGGGTGTTGGCTCTCTTTTTCTGATCATCTACGGCATACGCGACCGGTCCGGCAAACTCTTGGCGTTGGCGGCGTTCCTTGTCCTGCTCATCGCGCTGGGAGCGCATACTCCACTGTTCGCCGTCACCTCGCGGTATGTGCCGTTCCTCAACAAATTACGTGGACACGGCAAGTTCATATTCGGCGCGACGATATTGCTTGTCCCGCTTATGGCGCGCGGTGCCTTCCGACTCCGGGAAGAGCGTCCCTCGTGGCTTACCGTCGGTCTCGTCGCGGGTTCAGCTTTGGTCGCCGGCGGAGCGGCGTATGCGGTCGGCAATGCCGCTTCGCTTGAGGAATGGCGCGCCCTCATGTGGTCCCTGGGTCCCGGCGACGGTCGGTTCTTGTGGTACGGTGACCCGGCGATATTTAATGATGCGGCGTTCATCGAGCGGGCGCAGGGATCCGCGGCAGTGTCGCTTTACGGCGTCGCCGGAAAACTGCTTCTGATCGCCCTGTTCGTTGCCGCGATGCGTTATCGTAGAGAAGCTTTCTACGCGATCCTGTGTCTTGTGGTGTTGGACCTTCTGTTCTTCGCCCGCTCCTATGGCCGGACCTTTCCGCAGGAACAGATGCGTTCTCCCGATCTGGAGGCGCCATATGTCCGAGAACTCGGCGATGACAGGATATACAGTGATTTTGCGCCGAATCGGGTGATGATCTATGGTCTGTACGATGCCAATGGGTACAATACCAAGGTGGCGCTGTATCGTTACAAGAGATTTTCGGACACCTTTTTTGTTCCATCCTACTGGACTCTATTGTCTGATGGTTCCGTGGTGGGACCGGCTCGGATCGCCGATCTGCTTAGGCTTCGGTATCTGAATGCATGGGAGAGGGGAGGTGTCACGCGCTACAAGGTACGAGGAGAACCGCTACCCCGTGTGCTGCTGGTGGATCGTTTCGAAGTTCACAGGCGGGAGGAGGATATCTTTAAGGTGCTCACCAACACCTCATTTGATCCAAGGCATAGCGTTATTTTGGAAAAAGATCCTGCGATAAAACCGCTCGCCGATGGGATGACTGGTGTGGTAAAAGTGGTGGGTGGCGATACCGATACGCTGATCATCGAGGCCGAACTTTCCTCTCCGCGGATACTGCTGGTGACCGACGGATACAGTCGGCACTGGCGGGCGACCCCGCTGGAGGGAAGCGCGCAGAGCGACTACGAGGTCATGCCGGCCGACTATATCTTCCGCGCGGTACCGCTCGCGGCCGGGAGCCATCGTCTCCTGCTTGAATATGCTCCGCTTTCGTTCACCATCGGTGCGTGGACCGCTTTTCTTTCTTGGTCGTTGCTTTTCGTGCTTGCTTTTCTGTATCCGTTGTCCCGGTCCGGTCGCTCAAAGGCGGTAGATGGCTAGAATCGATCTTCCGGCATAATCGAGCTCCGTCCAGCGCTTTTCATAGGAGTCAGGTTCTTTCTGTATCGCCAGATCAAGTCGTTCCCCGGCAAAAGTAACAACATAGTCACCTTTAACGGGTTTACTGAACTCTCGCAACTCTAATATGCTAACCGAAGAGTTGTTCGTGGCAAAATACAGGAATGGTTGCCAGAGCCACCACCCGTCAGCGAATATTCTTATCGGAGCGCCGCCGCTCTCTTTAAGCACATGGAAGTAGGCTGATTGTTTAAGTTCTCTTTCCCCTGTTCTGAATGCGAGGTGGGAGTTGCCTCCGGTTTCATGGAGGGGAGAGAAATAATGATGCTGGAAACCAATCAAGAGAAAAAAGGAAAGCATGACGGTAATGGCGATCGGCCAGTATTTTTTTGACATAGGAAAAGCGCCGTGAAGAAGAACAACAAAGAACAGGGTACAGGGGAAAATGAGATATACACCATATCGTTCAGCGTGGGGAAGGATAAAACACGGGCCTGTCATGAGGTATCCACACAACAGAGAGAAAAGAAGGCCTAGACCAAGAGGGAAGAGGATCTTTCCGAATTGGTCTGGCGTAGAGCCGGCATGTCGAAAAAAGAATACTGATAAAAGTAAAAGCGTTCCCAGCAATATGGAATAATCGGTTGCTCCTAGAGAAATTGAGAGATCGACTATGTGGCGATATGTGGTCTCGCCTGAAAAAAGTCTGCCGAGATTTAGAAAGAACGGGACTTCTTCTTCCGCTGGAGGGAAGCGGAAGGCAGCGATGTTTAGGGTTCTTGCATAGATCGCTCCGATCATATTGCAGGTCAAAAGTATCGCCGCCCCGGTTCTTTTCTGCAAAAGGCCGGTGGGCAATAGGGTAGAATCTTCCCGCGCGAGAGCTATGGTGATGACGATGGGAAAAAGACATATGGCGGTCGGATGCGCTGTTAACGCAAGCAATGTTGATATCAGTACGCCCGTTAAGTTGTCGCGAAGGGCAAAATAAATTATTGTAACCGCGTATAAAATGATGATGCTCGGGTCCCAGCCAAATCTGGAATAGGCGATATTGATGGGAAGCGCGGCGGTCAGAAGCGCGAGCGAGATCGCCGCGGGACGACCGATGATCTTATGAAAGAGATAGTAGGAAAGAAGCACGGCAAGAAGCCCGGCGATGACCGATGGGAAGCGAAGTATCCAAAGTGATGGCTCAAAAAAGAGTTGCAAAAGGAATACGGGGATAAAAAAAAAGATATTGATAAGGGGTCTGTTGGAGAGAGCGATCCATTCAATGGGGCGCCCATGCATGAGGTTGGCGGCTTGTATGCCATACCATGCTTCGTCGCCGTAAAAGCCGGGGAGATGGTCGAGATCGATCAGGCGAAAAACTATCGCGAAAAAGAAGATGCCTAAGATCATCGTAAGGCTTGCCCTTCTTGCCAAGTCAAGGGATCGTTTGTTTGTGATGACGGTTTTCCCGAAGGTGTTTTTTAGTCCCCTGCAATAAGAGGTGAAGACTTTTTCTTTGTTCATAGGCGGTAAACGGCGATGACCTCTCGTCGGGCATAGTCAAGCACCGACCAACGCGTCGCATAGGTCGAGGGATCCTTACGTGCCACGATGTCAAGTGGCTCCCCCGCGAAGGTGACGACATAATCTCCCTTGATCGGCCTGCTGAACTCCCGCAGTTCGATAACCTCCACCGTCGGGTCTTTCGAAGCAAGGTATTTCAGCGGTTGCCAGATCCACCACTGGTGTGCGAAGATACGAACGGGGCGTCCCCGCGTCTCATCGAGTATGCCGAGATAGGCCACCTGTTTCGGGTCCAGTACTCCGGTTCTGAATGCGATTTGAGAGTTGCCTCCGGTCTCGCGGATGGGTTGAAGATAGTGGCGATGGAAGCCGGCGAGCAGGGAAAGCGAAAGGGCCATGACGATGGCTACCGGCCAGTGTTGTCGCTCGGCGGTAAAGGCACCGTGCAGGATGATGACGAAAAGCAAGGTGAGGGGGAACACCAGATAGATTCCGTACCGTTCGGTGTGAGGGAGCAGCAACCAGGGGCCGAACATGAGATACCCACACAGAAGGGCGAAAAAGATGCCGGAGAGGAAGGCGAGTGCCCCTATCTGAGATGTCTTTGAAGAAATACGCCAGAAGGCGATCGCCGACAGGACGGCGAGTATTGCGCCTATCGAGGCGGGGTCAAGGATGGCAAGAGTGGTTGCCGGATCAACAATATAACGGTACACGGTCTCTCCTGAGAAAAGTCCGCCGATGAGCGAGAGAAAGAGCCACGCATCCTGTGGTGTTGAGAGACGATGGGTGGTCGCTTCAATGCCCGCGGCGTAGACCGCCACGGCGATGATGCAGGTCAGTATGAGCACCGCCCCGATCTTTTTCTGAAGAGGGTGGGAGGGCAACAGCGCGGAGCCGTTCTGTGTCAACGCCGTCATGACGACGACGGGGCCGAGGAAAATGATCACTGGATGCGCCGTCAAGCCCAACAGCGTCGAGATCAATACCCCCTTCAAACTGCCGCGAAAAGAGAAATAGATGATCAGCACGGCATAGACGATAAGCAGGCTGGGATCCCAGCCGAAGCGGGAGTAGGCGATGTTGATAGGAAGCGTGGCGGTGAGGAGCGCAAGCGATATCGCCGCAGGACGACCGAGAATGTCGAGAAACAGGCGATACGAGAGGAAGATGGCGATAATACTGGCGATGACGGAAGGGAAGCGAAGTATCCAGAATGCTGGTTCGCAGAAAAGTTGCAGGATGAATATGGGGATGAAAAAGAAGAAGTTGAGCAGCGGTCTGCCGGAAGGGGCCATCCATTCCAGTGGGCGGCCATACATGAGGTTGAGCGCCTGTATGCCGTACCATGCCTCGTCGCCGTTCAGCCCGGGTATGTGGTCAAGGAAGATAAGGCGGAAGAGTATCGCGCAGGAGAATATCGCTCCGATGGTAACGATACCGATCCATTTGAGGAGGAGGGGGGGTATCCTACACATGTTGACACTATAAGGAAGGTGCGCCCTCTGTCAAATTTTGACGAGCGAATATGGGAAAAATGCGGGAAAAATTGTTTTGTTCTTCATTTGAGTATAGAGGTTGGGTCTTGGCAAGGGGAAGATGTTTTTGACCGGAGGGCATATGGTGTCGGTCCCGCCGCTTCGATGGCGATTCGTTCGTCATGTGAAAAAAAAGTTTCCCCAGATACTTGGTCGAAAAGTGCTTCTAGCAGTTTCGGGTGGACTCGACTCAATGGCCTTGTTGCATCTGTTCCTCGAAAACAGTTCCGAACTGCAGGTGACCCCGGTCGTTGCCCATATAGACCACAATTTGAGAAAAGATTCCCGACGCGATGCGCGTTTTGTTGACAATTTTTGTCAGAAGCATGGTCTCGCGTGTTCTGTTGAGGAGATACCCGCAGATCTCTGGAAAGAAAAAAAGGGGAACAGGGAGGAGATTGCAAGAAACGAGAGATATCGGATACTTGAGAGGATAGCGAAAAAAAAGCGCATCCGGTATGTGCTGACGGCCCATCACCGTGACGATCAGGTGGAAACGGTCCTGATGCGTATCCTCGACCGGGGGAGCGGCCTGCGAGGGCTTATGGGCATATCCGATCTCTTGATGCGAGGAAATATAAGTTATGTCAGGCCGTTACTTTCTTTCTCGCGTAAGGAAATACAGGACTTCATGCAGGGGAAAAGATGGGTAGAGGACGCGACCAATACCGATACCGCCATCCGCCGCAATCTGTTCCGCCACAAAGTGATACCGTTCCTTGAGAAGACCCTGGGATCCTCGGTGGGAGAGCATGTCGCACAACTATCTGATATCGCGTATGGTTACGATGATGTCGTCGGTGTGGCGCTCGATAGTTTCTGGGATATGCGTCGTGCATCGCCACGATCTTTCCGGTATCTGCTCTCCCGCGAAGAGATCCTCTCGCGGTCCGACCGTTTCTGGGCCGCCGCGATGGCCCATCTGGTGAGGAGATTCCGGGGGCAGGCCTTCGGGGCGCGCACCATGAAAGATATCGTCGGTTTTTTGCGCGGCACGGCCGAGCGGGCCGACTATTATCCGATAATTATCCATAATCGTGGAGGAAAAACAATTATTTCGATCGCCCGTAGATGATGCGCCTTTTTTTGGCACGCTCGTTGCTTATTATGGCACCGAAGAAAACACCGTGCGTGTTTCGTGGCTTATTAATGGTTTGAAAGAAGGAGAGACCAAATGAAGAAAGGCTTTACGCTCATCGAACTCATGATCGTTATCGCGATCATCGGCATCCTCGCGGCCGTCGCCATCCCGATGTACAACGACTACACCAAGAAGGCGCGCACCTCCGAGGTGCCCGGCTCACTCAAAGAGATCGTGAAACAGCAGATCGCCTTCCGTGAAGACCCGCAGGGCGGTAACGGTGGCTGGGCCGACAACATCGGTTCGATCGGTTGGAAGACCAACCTGAACACCAGCGGCGCTGCGCCGACGAACTGTTCGGCGGGTGCCACTATTTCAGGCGCGACCTATGTCTACGCCTGCGGTAAGTTCTTTGCGTATTCGTCGGGCAATGCGGGCGAGAATGCCGTTGGTGGCGGTTGTGGATCAACATCCGACATCACCGCGGCTGCCAGTATCGGCGTCGGTTTTCCGATCAATTCCGCGCAGGTTCCCAATGATTGGGTGCATGGCGCGTGCATGGGGAACAGCCTGAGCCTGATCCACTACTAATTTCCCGTCGAATGTTCCTTTCTGCTGGGGGGGGGCGCTTGCGCCTCCCCCTTTTTTTAGTTCTTGGATTTGTTTTTCTTGTCACGGTCCTTCTGTATCTTCCTTCTTTGCGCAACGACTTTATCTTTGACGATCGCGCGCTCACCGTAGAGAACGATCTGGTGACGACCCCCGCGGTCCCCGCGTTTCTGCACGCCTATCGTCCCCTGCGGACCGTCTCCTTCGCGATCGACCATCTGCTTTTGGGTAAAAGCCCAGTTGGGTTCCGGGCGATGAACATCCTCTACCACCTGTGCATGCTCTCTGTGCTCTGGATGTTGTTCCGTCGACTTTCCTCTTCGCCCTTCGCGGCGCTCGTCGCACTGTCGTTCTATGCGCTTCACCCGATCAATACCGAGGTGGTCGCCTACATATCGGGACGCCGCGACATCCTGACCTCCCTTTTCTTCGTGACGGCACTCTTGTTTCTCGTGGTGGCGGTCGAGCGGCGGCGACCGCTGTTCCTGCTGGGCGCTACGGTCTGCGGCCTGTTCAGTTTTTTGGCCAAGGAGATGGCAGCAATGTTACCGCTCGTGGCGTTGCTCTACCTGTGGCAGTACGAAAAGTGCTCCGGATCGCGCCTTTTGCGTTGGGGTGTGGCGGGGGTGACGCTGACCGGTATCCTCGGGCTCTTGGCGATAACGGGCGGCGGGAGCGCACTCATTCACGGCCTGCGACCCTCCTTTCACGGCGGCGATCCGCTGACCCATTACCTGACGGCGCCGACGCTTTTCACCTACTACCTGAAACAGAGTCTCTTTCCGTTGCAACTAGTTCTCGACAATGCCAATTATCCGCTGGTGACCTCACTGAACATGAAATTCGCGGCCTCGCTTCTCGGAGCAGGCCTGTTCATAACGGTCGCGGTCCTCCTGTTCCGTAAGGGATACCGCCCGGCCTCCTTCTTCATGGCTTTTTTCCTCGTCACGCTTCTGCCGGTCCTCCAGATCGTGCCGCTTCACGAGATAGCGGCCGATCACTATCTCTACCTGCCGCTCGTCGGCGTCGCCGGTCTCATCGGCGAGTGCGCGGCGCCGTTCGAGGCCGGTGCGACCACCGCCATCTTTTCGGCCTCGCGGCGTGTCATGGTCATCGCCCTGCTCTGCGCGCTCGTTGCGGTCCTGTTCGCGATCAAGTCGCTGGCACGGGTAGGGGAGATGCACGATATCCACACGGTGCTCATCGCCGACAGCCGCTGGCGCCCCGTATCGTTCCGGGGACTCTATACCATGGGGGCGCTCTATCTCGAAGCGGGCTTCCCCGACCGCGCGTTCCGCTATTACCGACGGGCGTGGGATACCGGGTTCCGCGACGCGTCGTTGTACGGCAATCTCATCAATTACCATATCGTAAAAGGTGACCATCGCGCGGCGCTTCTGCTTTACGGTGAATTCGGCGCGAGGAGCGCCCTTTCGCTCTCCGCCTCGGCTCATGTTTCCCTGCTTCATCTCGTAGCCGGTGATTGCGGGAGGGCCCGCGCCGTCGCCGCGAGTGTCCCTGATGCGGTGGCGACCCGGTTCGCCAAAAAGATGGCTACGCGGTGCGAGGAATTTCGCCGGGACCGTTTCCCGGATGACCCGTCATGGGTCGATGCGCTTGCGGATGCCGGGATCGGGGTCGAACTGCGCCCGATATGGGAACGGATGGTCGGCGACGCGGCGATACCCCCCGATCGCCGGGCCGCGATATCGGAACGACTTCAGAAAACGCTTCTTCGGTTCGATATCCCGGCGGCGAACATCCGTTTTTCTGAACACTTACAGCTTGTTTCGGTGACTCCGGGGCTTGATGTCGACCACTGGCGTCGCGAGATGATTCGCGCCCGCGAGACGGAGGAGAGGATCGATGCGCTCCCCGACCCGATATAGATGATGATCCGGCGGAATGATGATTGCTTAGTGAAAGATAACAGTAGGAGGATCCGGTTGTCTTTTAAGGCATTCACCCTGCTTGAACTCATGATAACGATATCCATTGTCGCCATCCTTGCGGTCGCCGCCATCCCGATGTACGCCGACTACACCAAAAAAGCCCGCACCATCGAGGTCCCCGAGATGCTCAAGGAGATAGCGAAGGCGCAGTTCGTCTTCTGGGAGGATCCCGACGGAGGGCGGACCGATCACTACGCTACCCGCATAGGCACCTTGCAGTGGACCACCTCCCTCCAGACATACAACAACGGAGAAGCCATCACACAAGCGGTGATGGCGACGAAGAGTTATGAGAATGTGGACGGCAAGTACTGGATATTCAACGCGCACAACGATCTGACCTTTAGTTGCGGATCTGGTGTCGTCTCGGGTGTCGGCATCGGTAGTGCCATCCCGAGGGATGTTCTTATGGTCCCCGACGACTGGACGGAGGGGGCTTGCATGAACACTACGAAAGACTTGCACCATCAATAGTTCCCTGCTATACTTCCCTGCGTACCTTTTTCAGAGGAGTCCCACCTGATGATGATGCAGGGAAGCGACGCTCCGGACCGATGGACGACGGTCATTACGCCGGTGCGGGATCGTCGCCTTGTTGATATCGCTGAACTTCTGGTCTATCGCGACCTTATCGCCCTGTTCATCAAGCGCGATTTTATCACGCAATACAAGCAGACGATACTTGGTCCCGCATGGTTCCTCATCCAGCCGCTCCTGACCACCGCCATGTTCCTCGTGGTCTTCGGCAAGATCGCCAATATACCGACCGATGGCGTGCCCCAGCCGCTTTTCTATATGGGGGGGCTTATCGTCTGGAATTACTTTTCGGGCATCCTTACCCAGACCTCATCGGTGTTGATCAGCAATGTCCATCTCTTTTCCAAGGTCTATTTTCCCCGGTTGGTCGTGCCGATAGCGCAGGTCGTGGCGGGTCTCGGCCGCTTCGCCATACAGTTCGTGCTGTTCGCGGCACTGTATGTTTTCTATCTTGTTATCGGCATGAAAAGCGCCATTAACTGGACGATACTTCTGTTCCCCCTGACGCTTTCCTATGTCGCGATACTTGGATTCGGCGTCGGGCTTATCATCAGCGCTTTCACCACCCGCTATCGTGATCTTCAGGTGGGGTTATCGTTCCTCATGCAATTGTGGCTCTACGGTTCCCCCATAGTCTACCCGGTCTCGCTTGTGCCGGAAAGATGGCAAACGCTGTATTCATTGAATCCCATCATCCCCGCGATGGAATCGTTCAAGCATATCTTTTTCGGTACGGCTCTGCCACCGCTGTCGGTCTTCGGCACGGGGATTGCGGTAACGCTTTTGCTCCTCGTTATCGGGCTGTTCTTTTTTAATCGCGTGGAAAGAACCTTTATAGATACGGTGTAGCATGTCCGATGTGGTGATCTCGGTAGAGAACCTCTCAAAACAATATCGGATAGGCGCTATCACTCACCGTACCTTCCAGCGCGACCTGCAATCGTGGTGGGCCCGCCGAAGGGGCAAAGATGACCCCAATCTGCCGGTGGATGGCGGCCGCCGCAAAAAAATGGAGCAATTCGCCGACGAGAATGGCATCATCCATGCGCTGAAGGATGTGTCGTTCGAGGTAAAGCAGGGAGAAGTGCTCGGCATCATCGGCAAGAACGGTGCAGGGAAATCGACGCTCCTCAAGATACTGTCACGCGTCACGGCGCCGACATCGGGGTGTGTGAAGATAAAAGGACGTATCGGCAGTTTGCTGGAGGTCGGTACCGGCTTCCACCCCGAACTGACCGGGCGCGAGAATATCTACATGAACGGCGCCATCCTCGGGATGAAGAAGCGGGAGATAGACCGGAAACTCACCGAGATAATAGATTTTTCCGGGGTCGAGCAGTTCATCGACACGCCAGTCAAACGGTATTCTTCCGGCATGTATGTCCGCCTTGCCTTTGCGGTCGCGGCCCATCTTGACCCTGAGATCCTCGTGGTTGATGAGGTTTTGGCCGTCGGCGACGCCGAATTCCAGAAGAAATGCCTTGGCAAAATGGATGATGTGAGCAAGAAAGAGGGACGAACAGTGCTCTTCGTGAGTCACAATATGGCGGCGGTGAGGAATTTGTGCGGAAGATGTCTCCTGCTGAAACATGGGTGCATCGCTGTCGATGCACCGACGGAGAAGGCTATAGAGACCTACATGCACATGAATGACATCGAAATAAAGAACGATCTCGGAGAAATAACCGATAGGTCGGGGACAAGGGATGTGATCTTTTCTGCTTTTCATATCGAAAGTAACGGGAAGACAGGGATATCCTCTGTTTTCACCGGAGATGATGCGGTGTTCGTTTTTACCTTAAGGAATAGATCAAGGAAAAAGAGAGCGGTTGATCTCGGTTTTTCGTTCCACAGCTCTTTGGAGGAGAGACTCTTTGTCTTATATAGTTCCTATCAGGACCAATTGTTCGCAATAGATGCCGGGGCAGAGATGATAGTACGTTGTTTGATACGAGACCTCCCTCTCTCGCCTGGTTCTGTCTGGATCAGGGGGCGATTGCTAGCCGACGGCATAGAGTCTGACTATCTTCGGGAACCGGTGGGTGTTTTCAGTATCCTCCCCGGTGATTTTTACCGTACAGGTAGGGCCATGAGCGGCGACATCGGTGCTCTTGTAATGGTTAGGGGAGAGTGGTCGATCGATGGTTGATGCTACTTTGGGGAAGGAGTGTAGTTGGCGATGAGGACTCCAATGCATAGACCGACCCGAGAGATTTTGTCTGGACTTATTTTGCTTCTTTTGTCTTTTAAGAGGGCGCGCTTGCAGGTGATCCACCGGCTGCTGGAAAAATATCCTGCGGAGATCCTCTCGACATTCTCCGCGCACCGGGGATCTGCCGGCGAGGAACTCCGGAAGGAACTCGACGAGGGCAGGGAGGAGCGTCTGCTCGCTCCTCTACTTGAGATATTCGCCGATGCATCGCGGGATCGGGCCCTCCCCGAGCGGTACCTCGACCTTATCCGCAAGGCCACCGGTGCGGTGCTGCACTACGGGCAGGAGGCGGAGGATACCCTCCTGGAGCAGATGGGGATGCCCGAAAAGGGATTTTTCGTCGATGTTGGGGCCCATCATCCGGTCCGTTTCTCCAACACCTATACCCTCTACCGGAAAGGCTGGCGGGGGATCAATATAGACGCGACCCCCGGTTCCATGGAGCTCTTTAGAAAGATGCGGCCCGAGGACATCAACATCGAATCGGCCGTTTCGGACGACACGGCCCCGCGGACCTTTTACCTTTTTGAAGATGCGGCATACAACACATTCAACAGCGAACTCGCCGAGACCTATGTCGCGACGGGATGCCCGCTGAGGGAGAAAAGGGAGATCCCGCAGAGGACCTTGGCCGGCATACTGGACGATCATGCGGCGCCGGGGACCCGGATAGACCTCCTTTCCATCGATGTGGAAGGGGAAGAGATGGGCGTCCTGCGATCCAATGACTGGAACAGATACCGGCCCGATATCATCGTGATAGAGGACCTCGCGGCATCGCTTGACGACCTCCGCCGGTCGAAGGCGGTCGCCTATCTGTCGCACTATTCTTACGAGCCGGCATCAAAGATGATCCGCTCCCTGATATTGAGGAGAAAAGCATAGTGCGTACGGGCTGCGTGCCGCTGTCAGGCATTGTCCGCCGACCTGTTCGGGTGTCAGACCGATGAGCCGGTGCGTCCTGTTATATAACCCCATTTCGTATCGCGGCCACCTTGATTCCTGGACCGGTATTTTTGCCCACAACCTATTGCGGCGGGGCCACGAGGTCCTTCTTTTGACGCAGAATGCCGCTATCGTTGACCGCGGTGAAATGCCCGGCGGCGAAAGGCTGACCCTCCTGCCGTGGACCCGCGATATCAGGCCGTGGCATGTCCGTTCCTTTTCCCGCGCGAGGGACTACCTGCGCGAGTTCCTGAAAAGGCACGGCGGCGGGTCGCCGGCCGGAGACCCGGAGCAGGATATTTCTTCCCTCGCAAGAAAGAGGAGGGCCTTTTTTAGGAAGATAACCCCCCCCCTTTATTCGCTGACCGGATCGCTGTTCCCCCGTTTCTTCCATCCTGACAAAGGCGATGCCGTCCCTTTCGACCCTCCCCGTTCCGCCGCGATACGGATCGCCCGGGCGTTGCATGGCACCACGAGAAAGCCCGACCTCATTATCCACCTGTACCTTGACATGTACGACATGACCGAAGATGCGTGGGCTCGCTACGAATCGGTGTGCCCGACACCGTGGGTCGGGGTGCGCTTCGACCCGCCGGCCGACCCCTGCCGTGACGGGTTCTGCCGCATCGGATCCTGCCGTGGCGCATTTTTTCTTGACGAAGGGGCGGCGCAGCGGTACGCCGCTTATTTCGGGGACAAGCATATCTCCTTCCTGTCCGACGTGACCGATACGCGACTTCCCACGTCGCCGACCGTGTTCGAAACGGAGGTCCGCCGCAAGAGCGCCGGGCGGAAGATCGTTTTCATGGGAGGCACCATCGGCGGACAGAAGGATCTCGCGACATGGTATGAGCTGATACGGACCGCCAGCAAAGGCCGTTTCTATTTCCTTCAGGTTGGCGAGGTCATCGAAGGCACCTTGAGCATTGAAGATAGGGCGGCTTATGATGCGGTGATAAAGGATCCGCCGGAAAATTTCTTCTGTCTTTCCGGCTTTTTGCCCGACGAGGCCGAATTCAACGCGCTGATACGGGCCTCGGATATCATCTATGCGGTGTATCGAGATTTCAGGCTCAGCAGCAACATGCTGGCCAAGGCGGCCTGTTTTGAGAAACCGATATTGGTTAGCGGCCGCTATGTGATGGGGGAGCGCGTCCGCCGCTACTCGTTGGGCCTGACTGTTGCTGAAGGGGATGTCGATGGGATAGCGGAGGCGCTCGATGTCCTGGCGACACGGCCCGGCACCTCATACGGTTTTGCGAAGTACCGCTCCGATTTCAGCGAAGAGAGGTTTGCCGATGCGCTCGATTCGTGCGTGAAACACTGTCTGGACCGGGGTTGAATGATGTGCGGAGTGATTGGCATCTTCAATCGCCGTCCGGAGACTCCCCGGCGGCTGTCGCGGGAAGATGTCGACACCCTTCACCACCGTGGCCCCGACGCGCAGGGCCTCTACAACGATGAGCATGTCTCGCTGGGGCACCGGAGACTCTCGATACTCGACCTCACCGAAGGGGGGGCGCAGCCCCAGAGCACGAGGGACGGCCGCTATACCGTCACCTTCAACGGCGAGATATACAACTATATCGAGTTGCGCCGGGAACTCGCCGATCAGGGGGTCCGCTTTTATGGCGCCTCCGATACCGAGGTGCTGTTGGCGGCCTACGGCGTCTGGGGGAAGAGATGCGTGGAGCGCTTCCGGGGCATGTTCGCCTTCGCGCTGTACGACAGGACCGCGCGGACGATGTTCATGGCGCGTGACCGGTGCGGCGAAAAACCGTTCTTCTTCTACCGTGACGGAGAGTGTTTCTATTTCGCTTCGGAATTGAAGGGGCTCCTGCCGCTCCTCCCCCACACGCCGTCGCTCGATCCATCCGCGATAGACATGTACCTGCACTATCAGTATGTCCCGGAGCCCTCTACGTTGTTGCAGGGGGTCCGCAAACTGCCGGCGGCGCATACCCTCCTTCTGTCGCATGACGATTGGAACGCCGAGCCGGTCCGCTACTGGGATGTCAGGTCGGCGGAGACGCCGGAGTATGCCTCCGCGCAGCCGCGGGACATCCCCGACATCATCCGGGCCCGCCTCGAGGAGTCTGTCGCGTTGACGCTACGATCCGATGTCCCTGTCGGACTGGCCCTTTCGGGAGGCATCGATTCGGGGGCGATCGCCGCCTTCGCCAGAAGGCATACGGCGGACCAGTTCCACGCTTTCGGCATCGGCTACCCGGGGCGCCCGCCCTACGACGAGCGCGAGCAGGCGAAGGGCCTCGCGCACAAACTGGGCATCACCTTCCACGAGGTCGAACTCAAGGTGGATGATTTTGTCGCTTTCCTCCCGACGCTCGTTTCGATCATGGACGAGCCGATCGCCGATATCGCCGCCTTCGGGCATTATGCCGTCCCGCGGGCGGCCGCCGAGCACGGGATAAAGGTGCTTCTTTCGGGAACCGGCGGCGACGAGGTCTTCTGGGGCTACCCGTGGGTCGTTCGCTCAATCGAGATAAACGAGTTCCTCCTCCGCCATCCCTTCGTGAGCCGGCTGCGGCACCTGCCCAAAGGACTGTGGAGATATGAGCCGCTGTGGAAGGTCTGCAGCCATTCCCGACTGCTCAATGCCTACTCGACGATCCTCCGGGAAATTTCCGTCATCGACATGCGGAAACCGCCCGAACAGTTGTTCTTCTACGAGATGGTCAAGGACTTTGTCAATGCGCGGTCATTGCGTACCCGGGTGTACGGCCCCGCCATGCGCGATATCTCCGCTGACAATGTCTTTCTTCCTACGGCGCTGACGGCTCTTTCCGAGGCTGATATCCCCGCGACGACCCTGCGACTCCTTTTCGACACCTACCTGACCTCGAACTGCATCGCCTTGGGCGACCGGGTCAGCATGGGGTGCGGCGTCGAGGTGCGCCTTCCCTTTCTTGATGCGCGGCTCATCGAGAGCGTCATGGCGCTGCGCCGGAGGCATCCCGACCATCAACGGGGTCACAAGGCGTGGCTTCGCGCGGCGCTCAAGGAGGTGTTACCGGATGAGGTGCTGACCCGTCCCAAGTCGGGATTCCAGCCACCGATAATGGCATGGCTTGATGGGGCGAGGGAACGATACGGGGCCTTGTTGCGCGAAGGACTTCTCGTTAATTCCGGGATACTTGACATGTCGCGGCTTGAATCTTTCTTGAAAGAGAGCGGGCCGAATGACCCACCGAAACAGTTTTTTTTGTATAAACTGATCTTACTGGAGATATGGTATCGGTCGGTGGTGCGGAGAGAACGATTTTGATTTTGTGTGGCCAGCCGTCAAGTCGTTAAAAGAAGGAGTAATGATGTCAATGCTTGCCCCCGTAGTTCTTTTTGCCTACAATCGGCCTGAGCATGCCGAGAGGACGATAACGGCGCTGCTTCGCAACGGCGAAGCTTCGCAGAGCGATGTCTTCATTTATTCCGATGGCCCGAAGACGGGTGACGAGGAGGCGGTCGCGAAGGTCCGCGGGTACCTGAAGACCGTTCAGGGATTCAACTCGGTGACGGTCATCGAGCGCGACGAGAATCGGGGGCTGGCCGATTCCATCGTCGCCGGCGTCACCGAGGTGGTCGAGAGCTATGGCCGGGTCATCGTGTTGGAGGACGACATCGTGACATCCCCATTTTTCCTTCGCTATATGAACGATGCTTTGCGGATTTATGAGCATGACGAACGGGTCATGCATGTGAGCGGTTTTCTGCCGCGATCGGGCTTCTCGTGGCTTTTGCCGCCGACCTTCTTCCTCCGCTTCATGAGTTGCTGGGGCTGGGCGACCTGGCGCCGCGCGTGGGCGAAGTTCAACCCCGATGCAAAGGCGCTGTATGACGAACTCCTGAAAAGGGGCGCGATCCATGACTACAATCTGGACGGTGTCCTTTCTTTCCATGGCCAGTTGGAGGAGAATATCCAAGGAAAGATAAGGACATGGGCGACCAAGTGGTTCACCACGATCTATCTGGAGGAGGGGCTCTGTCTCTATCCACGGGAATCGCTGGTGCAGAACATCGGTTTCGACGGAACGGGGGTCCATTGCGGCGTTGCCGGTACGGTTAATCCCTATGAGCCGCCGCTGACGGGGAACAGAATACCGGTGCGCCGCATACCGTTTAGGCAGTCGCGGATAGGGCGATTCTATCTGAAGAGATTCTATAGAAACCTGCCGCGCGAGCCGCTGTCGGCAGGGATAATGCGTCGGGCGTTGAAGATACGGCAACTGGCGGTCAGATCGTATAGATGGATATTGGAAAAACAGTAAGGAGGGGCCGGTGAGTTACTACGATAAGGACTATTTCGCATGGCAGAAAGATCTGGGGAAGTTCGGCGGCGTCGCCAACCTGTTCAAGTTCAGGGAGCATGTTCTGCCGAACCATCGGGTACTCGATTTCGGCTGCGGTGGGGGTTATCTTCTGAAGAACCTGCCGTGTGCCGCCCGGTACGGTGTGGAGATCAATCCCGCCGCGCGTTCGGCCGCGGAGGAGAACGGCGTCAAGACCTTCGCCACGTCCGGCGAGGTCCCGGACGAAACCGTCGATGTGCTCATCTCCAATCATGCGTTGGAGCATGTTTTCAACCCACATGCCGAAATAGTGGAGCTCAGAAAGAAGTTGATCTTGGGAGGTGTCGCTGTCTTTGTGGTGCCGCACAACTCCTATCCCGAGGAATGGATGCCGAACGATGTCCACAAACATCTCTACACATGGAACCGCCTAACGCTGGGGAACCTCTTTTCCGTCGCCGGTTTTGCGGTGGACTGCGTTGAACTGATACAGCACCAGTGGCCTTCCGGTTTCGAGGAGTTGTTCAAGAGGCATGGCGAGGCGAAATTCCATGAGTTATGCCGCAGAGAGGCGAAAAAGAACAATATCTATCAGGTGAAGATCGTCGCAAGAAGAGAGGGCGACTAGGGATGAAGGTACTGCACATTTCAACCGGTGATTCGGGAGGGGCCGGACTTTGCTGTATCCGGTTGCATAAGGGGCTCTTGGCGAACGGCAGAGAAAGCAAGGTGCTTGTCCTGAATAAGACATTAAATGAGCCAGAGTTATATCGTTTTGAACAAAAAAGCGAAAAGCCGCCCTTCCCGATATCTTTTGTGTGGCCCTATCTCGCATTGACGGCGCGCAAATTCGGGATCCCGTTGTCTCGGGTCGAACGCTACCGTGACCGCCTTAATAAACTACGAGAGGGGCGCCAGGTCTTTTTCACCCTTCCGGTTTCCGATCTTGATCTCGCTGGGCATCCGCTTGTGCGGGAGACGGATATCATTCATCTGCATTGGGTGGCGGACTTTCTTGATTATCCCAGTTTTTTTGCCAAAGTGAACAAGCCGATAGTATGGACCGTTCATGACGAGAATCTTTACATGGGTGGTTGGCATTATCGAAGAGCGCGAGAGGAGTATCCTCTGCTTGATGAATTGGATGATGAGTTGGCAAGTATCAAGCAGAGAAGTTTGGCGCGCCAGAGGAAGGTCACGATCGTTTCCCTGTCGCGCATGATGAGAGAATTCGCCGTTTCCCATAGATCTTTCACGGATCGAGAACACCGAGTGATACACAACCCGGTCGATCACATGACCTTTCGTCCGGTCGACAAATTCTTCTCGAGAGAACTGTTGGGTCTGCCCAAGGATAAAAAGATATTATGTTTTGTGTCGTTCGGCCTCTGGGATACTCGCAAGGGACTCAAGGAATTGTTGGTGGCCTTGAAGAGTTTGAGGCGTCCGGACATCGTGCTATGTGCGGTCGGTGCCGGCGATGTAAAAGGAATATCTGATCAAGAGACATTTTCTCTGGGGCTAGTGCGTGATGAACGTTTAATGGCGGCGGCGTATTCGGCCGCCGACTTGTTCGTGATGCCTTCTTTTCAGGAGGCTTTTGCTCAGGCTCCTTTAGAGGCGATGGCCTGCGGCGTACCGGTGGTCGCCTTCCCGTGCAGCGGGACCGAGGAACTGATAAATGAAAGGAACGGTATCCGCACGGTCGATTTCACCGTCGAGTCGCTCCGGGAGGGGATAGCGAAAGCGTTGAATACCAAGTATGACCCTGAATGGATACGTAACGACGTCATCGAGCGCTTCGGTATCGAGAAGATCGTATCGCAGTATGTGGATGTATATCAACAGGTGCTGACATGAAGGTTTCGATCGTCATCGGCAGTTACGACCGCAAGCGATTCTTGAAGTTGGCGATAGAGAGCGTCCGCGAGGAGTGCCGCGATATCGAGCATGAGATCATCGTGGTTGACGGTGGCTCGACCGACGGGTCGCTCAAGTGGCTCTGCGCGCAGAAGGACATCATCGCCATCCTGCAGCACAACAGGGGGGAGTGGGAGGGGCGTCCGGTACGACGGCGTTCGTGGGGTTACTTCATGAACCTCGGCTTCAAGTGTGCACAAGGAAAGTACATCTGTATGTTGAGCGACGACTGTCTGGTGGTACCCGGCGCCATACGGAACGGTATCGAACTCTTCGAGCGATCGCTCGCGGAAGGACGGAGGGTTGGTGCTGTCGCCTTCTACTGGAGGAACTGGCCTGAGATGAAGAAGTACTGGGTAGGACTGACTCTGGGGCGGAGGATGTTTGTCAACCATGGATTATACTTGAACGATGCGATGAAAGATGTCGGCTACTGCGATGAGGAGACCCTTTCGTTCTACCATGGCGACGGAGATCTCAGTCTAAAAATGTGGCACGCCGGTCGCGAGATCATCGCCGGAGAGGACTCCTATGTGGAGCACTACTCGCATGCAAACATGCGTGCGAGGGCATCGAACCTCGCGTTGCAGAAGGATGACTGGGAACGGTACCTCAGGAAGTGGACCGGTATTTTCTACGATCCGGCGAAGGGGGACATCGGCGATTGGATCGAGAAGGAGATGGGGCCGGGGAGCGGCATAGAGAAGAGGTTTGAAAGAATGGGGTTGTTATGGTGGTGAGGAAGGCATGAAACTGCATCTGGGGTGCGGCGAGACATATCTGGACGGGTATGTCAACATAGACTTTCCGCTCGAGGCCCATTCGGTCCAGAGGACGACGAAAGCCGACCTATGCGTTGACCTGCTTTCATTGCGTTATCCCGCCAACAGCATCGAAGAGGTGCGGTTGCGCCATGTCTTTGAGCACTTCACCCGACCCGTCGCATGCGCTCTTCTCGCGGGTTGGCATCGGTGGCTCGTCCCGGAGGGCGTGTTGCGTTTGGAGGTCCCTGACCTAGAGAGGACCGCGAAGAAAATAAACTCCCGATTCGTTCCGATGGCACGAAAACTGGTGGGGATCCGTCACCTCTTTGGATCACACGAGGCGGGGTGGGCTGCCCACTACGAGGGATATACCTCCGCGACGCTCAGCCACCTTCTGAAGCATTTCGGGTTTGCCGTCCGATCGGTGACTTATAACGACTGGCAGGGGACCTATAATATCGAAGTTGTCGCATTCAAAAGGATCGATGTGGTCGATGTCAATCCTGAGGAGCGGGCACGGAATTATTTGCGGCACTATCTTCTCGATGAGAGCGAAGTGGCGTTGCTGGAGGTCTGGATGGTTGCTTGGCACCGCCAACATGAACGAATGTCGGGCGATGATGAAAAGTGAGGCCGTCTCAAGGAGGTTCCATGGCCGATAAGGTCTCGGTCATCATCCCCACATGGAACCGGGGGTATTGCATTGGACGGACCGTCCGCAGTGTGCTTTCACAGACATATGATGACATGGAGGTGCTTGTCTGTGATGATGGTTCGACCGACGATACGGCCGATATCGTACGACGGA
Source organism: bacterium (assembly GCA_029573155.1). GTDB lineage: Bacteria > UBP6 > UBA1177 > UBA1177 > JAKLFG01 > JAKLFG01. The sequence goes on along the minus strand of JAKQHE010000252.1, from coordinate 1,155 downwards.
TCGCAGATCCCCGCGTGAAATGGTTGCCCGGTCCTCGCGGCGGAAGGCCCGCTATTCCGCGGAATCGGGGTATCCGAGCGGCGTCCGGCGAATGGATCGCGTTTCTTGATAGCGATGATATTTGGTTGCCTAATAAATTGATGATGCAGATGTCCTTGCTTGATCGCACGAAAACAAAGGCGTGTTCAGCAAATGCCTTATGTTTATTGCCGAACGGTCACATATCAGGAGCTTATCTGTCGCGAGAAAAAGAGATTCTTACATTCGAGGAGCTTGTCGAAACGAATTGGGTGATTTGCAGTTCCGCCTTGATACACCGCTCTCTTTTCGACCGGACAGGGTTCTTTCCGGAGTGCCCGGCAATGAAAGCGATCGAGGACTACGCCTTTTGGCTGCGCATAGCTTCGTGCGCGGATATTTCTTACTGCTCTGCTCCCCTGTTGTATTATCTTGATGCTCCAGCACAATCGATCCGTCGGGAGGCATCGACCGATACTGATATGCAGCGTCGATTGATCTTCGCCGATTTTCAGGAGTGGGCCGAAGAGGGACTCCGACAGGACGATGCTGAGGCCAAGATGCGGATGTTGAGGGCAACATGGTTCGTTCTCCCGGGAGTGCGAAATGTTCGAAAGAAGAAGACCATCAGGGATATGTTCGGAATGTTCAGGAGGACAAGATGACCCCCTACGCGAGAAAACGAGTATTGGTCACCGGCGGCGCCGGTTTCATCGGTTCGGCGCTGTGCGAAAAACTGTTGGGCATGGGGCATGATGTCATCTGCCTTGACAATTTTTTTACCGGATCAAAGAACAACATAGTCCATCTTCTGCCCGATCCCTTTTTCGAGATCGTGCGACACGACATCACCGCCCCCATCTTCCTCGAGGTCGACGAGATATACAACCTCGCTTGTCCGGCAAGCCCGGTACACTATCAGTACGATCCAGTCGCCACGGTCAAGACCTCGGTGATGGGATCCATCAACATTCTGGAGATGGCAAAAAGGGGCAGGATGCGGACGCTGCAGGCTTCGACCTCGGAGGTGTACGGCGACCCGGAGATCCACCCGCAGACCGAAAACTACCGCGGGAATGTGAATCCGATAGGGCCCCGTTCCTGCTACGACGAGGGGAAGCGGTGCGCCGAGACGCT
>JAKQHE010000251.1 GCA_029573155.1 bacterium | reverse complement strand
GTTCGAATCCCTATCTCTCCTCCATGTTCCTTTTTTGTGGAGAGGTGTCCGAGTTGGCCGAAGGAGCACGATTGGAAATTGTGTGTGATAGCAATGCCACCGAGAGGTCGAATCTCTCCCTCTCCGCCATTTTTTCTTGTGGCCGGGAGCCGTACAATGCGCCCCGCGAACCCCGCTAGGTCCGAAAGGAAGCAACGGTACCGGACCGCGCATGTGTTGCGGTGTCCCCGGCCTTCAGTTGATCATGCGACACGGATGACCAGAGGTTGACGGTATGCGCGCTCTTTTTGCTCTGCTGCTTTTTGTCCCGCTGCTCCTTGGTGCCGAGGATCCGGCGATGCCGGTGTCTCCGGCCGTTCCCGAAAAGATAACGCCGGAGATCGCTCGCGATGTCATTGCGCGGCTGACCGCGAAGTACTCAAAGATGTATGAGCGGTACGCCGGCTGTCAGTCGACCCGACACCTCGAGATCAAGTGGTACAAACCCGAGAAGATGGAACTGGTCAAGACCGAAAAGGTGGTCTATACCCGTTACGACGACTTCTACGAGGACCTTGAGTATACGACCCTCTCCTACGAGGTCGACGGCAAGCCTGCCGATCCCGACGATTACGATCCGCACGAATCAAAACCGGGCATCCCGGTGTTCGATCGGAACGGCGAAAAAGAATACCTGCGCACCGTCGTCGGCATTGAGAACGTCAAGGGACAGTCGGCCTACAAGATACAGGTCACCCCGCGCGATCCCCGCAACGAGCATTTCAAGGGGTATATCTGGGCCACCGTCGCCGGTCTTGAACTTGTGCAATTCCGCGGTACCGCGGGGAAGTTCCGCATTGGCCTGCATGAGCTGTCGGTGTTCTTCGAGGCGAAAGATTTCGGCGACTACTACTGCTTCACCGCCGGACATACCGAGGCGCGCATCGCCTTCTTCATCTTCCAGCCGGAACGCATCCTCCACTTCAAGTGGCAGGCCACCGATTTCAAGCCCATGACAAAAAGTAAGTGAATCTTCGTTGACCTTTTCGTGAAAAAGAGGTACAACGGATCGGAACGATACCACAGCGCAGAGGGAGGATATCATGCGTGGAATGTTCATCGTAGCCCTGATGGTCGCGGTCGGTGTGCTCGTTGCGGCCGAGGCCCCCAAGGCGCCGGCGACCGAGACGAAGAAAGAAGGGACGACCGAGGTCAATAAGGCGGAAACGACCCCCCCAGCGAAGAAAGAGGATGCCGAGAAGCCGAAAGATCCTGCTCCGGCCCCGGCGCTCCCCGAGCCGAAGGAGTACGAGGTAAAGGACGAGGTGGTCACCGATACCAAAAGCGGTCTCATGTGGCAGAGGAAACACGCGGACAAGAGCGTGACCCACAAAGAGGCGGGGGACTACTGTGAAGCCCTTACCCTCGGCGGGCATGATGATTGGCGGCTTCCCACCATATCGGAGCTCAGGACGCTCATCGTCGGATGCCAGAGCGGGACCGACGCCTGCAAAGTGAGCGATCAGTGTCTCGCGGCGAAATGTCTGAGCGTCGCCTGTTCCTGTCAGAAACTCAAGGGGCCCGGCGAGAACGGGTTCTACTGGCAACCGGGTGTCTGGCAGGGTGAAGGCAAATACTTCTGGTCCTCCTCGACACAGGGAAGCAAGAACGGCAAGCGGGCGTGGGATGTCGGGTTCAACTACGGGAATGTATATGATTTTGATCGGACCCAGAAAGCCGATGTTCGTTGCGTGAGGAGTGCCAAGTAGCGCTCTCCCCTGAAAAAATAAGCCGTCCTTTCTCCCTTGACTTGTTTCTCTGGTAGGATACAATCACCCCATTGGTGTACTGAACCACAACAATCTGGGAGGCGTGTCATGGCGAAGATTCTGCCCGTGATGGTGTTCGTTTTTCTGGCTTTCATCTCATGTACGACGACAGAAGAGAGCGAATTGCTCGACAATGAGGCGACCGGCGATAATGACGATGCGACCGCAGGCGATGATCTCAATAGCGAACCAATGCCATCAGAAGGGGATGAGCCGGTCACCGATGACGAACAGAACGATGGATTGATCCCCGATCAGGACAACGCCGCCTGCGAATGGGACGACCCGAACGGTGATGACGATGAGGATGGGATACCGAACCAGGTGGAAGGCTGCGGCGACGCCGACCTTGATGGTGCCCCCAGCCATCTCGACACCGACTCGGATGGCGACGGGCTTCTTGATAGTCAGGAGTGCCCTGATCAGCCCTGTCAGAACAGCGATCAGGACGATACCCCCGATTTTCTCGACAAGGATTCCGACAACGACGGTCTGGCCGACAAAGAGGAAGCAACTCTCGGAACCGATCCGTACGATAAGGACACCGACGGCGATGGCTCGGATGATCTTGCCGAGATCGTTTACGAAAAGGAGCATCCGGGAAGCGCCGATCCGAAAGATCCGAACAAGAAGATCCCTGACGGGCTTTTCTATGTCGTGTTACCCTACCAGGCGCCTGAGGATGTGACCCGGACGCTTCTGTTCTCAACCGATTTCTCGCGGGTGGATATCGGCATCATGCTCGACCTGTCGGGCTCGATGGAGCAGGAACTCAACAACCTACGCGACGAGATACAAACGAAGATCGTCGAGGGGATACCGGCGGAATTGCCCGGGGTCGATATCGCCTTCGGGTTCCTCCATTTCCAGCATTATCAACAGAACTTGATGTTCCAGGTCGATCAGATGATAACGACCGATGGCGCGAAGGTCGTGACCGCGGTCAACCAGTACACCGCCGACGATGTTTGGGGCGGCGTCGAGCCGATGGTGGAGGTGCTTTATCAGGCGTCGACCGGCGAAGGGCTGACGGCGAACTATCTACAAGAAGCATCTTTCGGCGGCGGTTACACGACCAACGCCATCAACCTGCCACCGACCGACTGTACCGGTGAGGCGGGTACCATCGGCGGCATGTGTTTCCGCACCTTCGCACTGCCGATATTCATCATGATAACCGACGAGAAGTTCCCGGTCATCGGCATACAGGGCACGGCGAGTTGTCCGGCGCAATCCAGTTATTTCCAGGATCCTGAAGGATGTTGGGACCCGAATTTCATGGGGCACTCGTTCGACGAGGCGATCAGTGCGATGAACAGCGTCAATGCAAAGTTCATCGGCATCGATTCCGGCTTCAAGTGCGACGGCACGGAGGACGAGAACGGCAACTGCGATTCGACCTACTCGCCGACCGACGAGGCCAAGAACGATTTTCTTATGGTGGCCGACGCGACCGCCTCGCTTGACGGCAACGGCACCGCGTTCCTCTACCATACCGCCGATTCGACCGGCAACGGCCTTTCGGACCAGATAGCCGATGCGGTGAAACAACTGACCACCTTCATAGAGAAGGACATAAATACCGTCGCCGAATCGGATGAGTCGTGTAACGATATCAGCGCCGCCGCCTTCATCGTTTCGTCAAAACCGAATAAAGCCGATCCGGATAACGGCTACGCGAGCAAGGACGATACCACTTTTTACAAGGTCCAGCCCGGCACCGAGGTCTATTTCGATGTCCATTTTCACAACGATTTCTGCCGCAATACCGAGTTGCAACCCAAGGTGTATAAGGCGCGGATACGGGTGCTCGGCGAGGGTGCATTCCTCTCGTCCCGCGAGGTGCAGGTCATTGTCCCCGGCTCGCAGGCAGAGTAAAAACGAACAGTTATGCGGAGGAAGGCGATGAAAGTATGCATAGGCGCTTTAGTTCTTTTTATATCGGTCTCGCTTCTTGCGGTCGACGCCTGCTATTATGGTGCCGGCAAGAAGTTCTGCATGACCCGCGTGGACGACACCGTCTCCTACCGCGGGGGTGCGCCGATGAAACTCACCGGTGAACTGGGTATCCGTTTCGCTGACGGGACATCGGAGGCGGCGCGGAGGAAACTCCTCTCGCTGTATCTCCTCAGCGCGGTCGGGGATATCGAGGGGCTCCCGCAGTATGTCAGGGCGCGGCCCGCACCGGGAGGCGATGTGTTCGCGATATCCCGGCGGCTTGTCGAGAGCGGCAGGGTGAAATGGGCCCAACCGGTATGGTACGAACGCCCGCATCTCCTTGCGACCACACCGAACGATACCTACTACGGCGAAGCATGGCATCATGGTATGATACACAGCCCCGAGGCGTGGGATATCGTGACCGGCGACCCGCGCGTGGTGCTCGGTATCGTCGATTGTGGCACCGATACGCAACATCCCGACCTGTTCTCCCATATGCTCATGGGGAACAGTTTCGCCAGCAACGAGCCCTATGTCGATCCCGATCCGAGCGGGACGAACCTTACCGCCTATTCGCGGGCTCACGGCACAGCGGTGGCCGGGGTCGCCACGGCGACCGGGAACAACGGGTTCGGTGTCGTGGGGGTCTGCTGGGACTGCGGACTCTTGCCGGTCAAGTACTTCGGCAACGAGATGATCATCCCCAACGACCGCAAACTCGCGGCGCTCACCTGGACGGTCGACAACGGCGCGTGGGTCATCAATAATTCGTGGCTCATCAATCAGGACAAGGACGGGGATACCTGCAAACTGAACATCCCGTACGATAATTACGCTGGCGAGGCGGTCGCCTACGGTAAAACGAATGGTCGCGGCGGCCGCGGCACGGTCATGGTCTTCGGGGCCGGCAATTCGGCCTGCGATACGCAGTGGAACGACAACTTCAAGAACCTGCACGGCGACATCCTCGTCGTGTCGGCACTCCGTTCCAACGGTGAGATCACTGACTACTCGAACTACGGCATCTATATCGACATCTCGGCGCCTTCCGGCTTCGACACCGTCGACAACAAGGGCCTCGTGACCACCGACTGGACCGTCGCCGGCATGGGGTATAACCCGCACTTCATGAACGATCTGCCCGACCAGAGTTACACCAAGTTCTTCAACGGCACCTCGGGTGCCGCTCCGGTCGTGACCGGTGCGATAGGGCTGATGCTGTCGGTCGCCCCCTATCTGACGCATGCCGAGGTCATCGCCTGCGTGAAACAGTCGGCCGCCGCCGGTACGCAGGGCTGTATACACGGAAGCGACGAAGAATGTTACGGCGCCGGCGTACTCGATGTGCAGGCGATGGTGGAGAACGCGAAGAACGGCCTGTGCGGCGGAACGCCGGAGTGTGATGGTCCCGAGGATTGCGGCGAAGGGGAGTGCTGGAACGGCATCTGCGTCGAGGCGGGAACGGTCACCGATGACGATGTGATGCCTGACGACACCGTGCCCGATGAGGCCGTGACCGATGATGCGGTCGAGGACGATGTGGATGCAACGACCGGAGCGGACGATATGGTTCAGCCCGATCAGCCGACCGTCGATGATACGCCGGTGACCGACGAGCCGACCCCTGACGCCGACGGACAGAACGATGAGACGCCCGGCACCGACGCCATCGATCCGGTGAACGACGACAATGGCTGCGGCTGTTCGCTTCTCTGATTATTTCCCCATACTTTTTGACAAATCGTTCAAATGGTGATTCAATAGGGGACCTTATCGAAGGGTGCTTGCCAACAAATGAGGAGGATCTTCCCATGAGTAGCAAAGGTATGTTCGAGAATCGGGTGGCGTTTTTGCTCCCGTTCCTTTGTTCCCTTTTCCTTCTTTTCGCCTGTGGCGGCGCTGAAGGAACGGTGGAGAACGGTATCCAGCCGCTCGTGGAGGTCTCTCCGGGGATCGATGGAAAACCGACGGCCGATGCGAAGGTCGTGGCGCCGTTCGATCTCGGCACGGTCATCCGGCAGGTCAAATATGCTTTCAGGGCGGAGGGCGATACCTTCACCGGTGGCGATCTCGGCTACGCGGTCGCGGCGCAAAAAGGCGGCGCCTTCACCGTGACGCCGCGCCATGAGCCGATGGGCGAACTCGCCGTCACCGGCGCGCCGGTCCGGTTCGAGACCGTTTCGCTGAGCGATGGAGCCGTGACAACGGCACAGGATGGTCATCTGACGATAGCGCGTGGCGCGGTCACCGAGCATCTTCGCAATTCGGAAGATGGCGTGGAGCAGAGTTGGGCATTCGCGGCACGTCCCACCGGAACGGATGATCTCGTCATCCGGGTCGCGGTGTCGGGGATGGCCTACATCGGCGAGACCGAAAAGGGGCTTCACTTCGCCGAAGAGAGCGGCATCGGGGTGCGCTACGGTCATGCGAAGTGGATAGACAACGACAAGAAAGAGACGGCGATAGCGGCGGTGTTCCGCGACGGGCACATCGAACTGACGGTGCCGCGCGATCTCATCGACGGTTCATCGTTCCCGGCGGTGCTCGATCCCGGCATCGGCGCCGAGTTCGGCATGGATAACCCGGTGGCGGTGCCGAATACTGGAACGAACTACTACCCGGCGGTCGCCTTCGACGGCACCAACTATCTCGTGGTGTGGCAGGATAGCCGGAGCGGAACTTATGACATCTACGGCGCGCGGGTCGCCAAGAACGGGGCGGTGCTTGACCCGACCGGCATCGTGATATCGAACGCGGCCAATCAGCAATATTATCCGGCGGTCGCCTTCAACGGGACCGACTATCTCGTCGTGTGGGAGGATCTCCGGAGTGGTAGCACTTATGACATTTACGGTGCGCGGGTCGCCAAGAATGGGACGGTACTTGATACTGGCGGCATCGTGATATCGAACGCGACCAACAATCAGGAATGGCCGTCGGTCGCCTCCGATGGGACCGATTTCATGGTGGTGTGGCACGATTACCGGAGCGGAAGCACCTACGACATCTACGGTGCGCGGGTCACGGCCGCCGGCGTGGTTTCCGACCCCTCCGGCATCGTGGTGTCGAATGTGGCGAACCAACAGATATATCCGGCGATCGACCATGACGGGACCAATTACCTGGTTGTGTGGATGGATCTACGAAGCGGGGGTTCCTACGACATCTACGGCGCACGGGTGGCTTCTGGGGGAACGGTGCTTGATACCACGGGCATCATGATATCCAATGCCGCCAACAGTCAGGAAGTGCCGGCCCTTGCCTTCAACGGAACGAATTATCTTGTGTTATGGCACGATTCCCGGAGTGGCGGTCTTGATATCTACGGCGCGCGGGTCGCCACGAACGGGACGGTGCTCGATGCGGCCGGATTCACCATATCGGCGGCGGCCAACAGCCAGATGTATCCGGCGGTCGCATCCGATGGGAGCGGTTATTTCGTGGCGTGGATGGATGTCAGGAACGGCAGCAACTACGACATCTACGGTGCCCGGATAGATACCGACGGCAATGTGCTTGATGTGTCGGGG
>JAKQHE010000214.1 GCA_029573155.1 bacterium | reverse complement strand
GGGGTGCTCATCGAGCACTACAAAGGGGCCTTCCCGGTCTGGCTCTCTCCGGTGCAGGTGGCGGTGGTCCCGGTGAGCGAGAAACATCTCGACATCGCGGAAAAACTTGAAAATCGGCTGAAAACGCATAACATTCGCGTTCTTGTCGACCGCCGCAACGAGAAAACGGGCTACAAGGTCCGCGAGTGGGTGGTCGCCAAGACGCCGTACATCATCGTCGTCGGCGACAAGGAAGCGTCGCTCGACACGGTGTCTGTGCGGTTGAGGAGCGGGGAGCAGGTCGACATGACGCTCGCCGCGTTCGAGGAACAACTGGACCGCGAGAACCGCGGAGGAGTCTATTTTTGACGACGACAGGCCCGCTGGACAAGGAAAAGGACAAGGGCGCAGATCAACTGGTCAACGAGAGCATACCGTACCGCGAAATGCGGGTGATATCGCCCGAAGGCGAGATGCTCGGCGTGTTGGCAAAGCGTGACGCGCTCGAGAAGGCGCGCGGCTACAACCTCGACCTCGTCTGCGTCTCCCCCAACACCACGCCGGTCGTCTGCAAGATCATGGACTACGGCAAGTACCTCTACATCATGAAGAAAAAGGCCAAAGAGGTAAAGAAGAAACAGACGGTCATCGAGATAAAGGAACTCAAGATCCGCCCCAACACCGACACCCACGATCTCATGGTCAAGGTACGGCAGGGAAAAGAGTTCCTCAAGGACGGGTGCAAGATAAAACTCACCGTCTTCTTCCGGGGCCGCGAAGCGATGTTCGTCGACAACGCGCTCGCGAACATCAACTTCATCATCACCGAACTGGGCGGCGAAGAGGCGCTCGCGGTGGAACGGGACACGATAATCAGGAATAGGCGCATGACGGTCATGCTGTCTGCGAAGAACTAAGGAGAAGACCATGGCGAAGATCAAGACCAACAAGGCGGCGGCGAAACGGTTCAAATCGACCGGGACCGGCAAGATCAGGCGGTGGCATGCGTTCAAGAGCCACATCCTGACCAAGAAATCGAAAAAACGGAAACGGCATCTGCGGCAGGACGCGGCGGTCCCCGCCGACATCATGAAACAGATGAAACGGCTGCTCCCCTACGGGGCATAACGAAAAGGAGAAGGCATCATGCGGGTAAAGAAAGGGTTCAAGGCCCGGAGACGGAGAAAAGAGATCCTGAAGGCGGCGCGGGGTAATTACTCGCGGCGCGCACGGACCTTCAAGGTCGCCCGGGAAACTGTCGAGCGCGGCTGGGCATTCAGTTATGTGAGCCGCAAACTCAAGAAACGCGATTTCCGCGCGCTGTGGATCATGCGCATCAACGCCGCCGCCCGCGAACGGGGTCTGTCGTACAGCGTTCTCATGAACCTGCTGTCGAAGGCCAAGGTGACGATGGACCGCAAACTCCTCGCCCACCTCGCGATGGAGGATCCCAAGGCGTTCGACAAGATCGTGGACACGGCGAAGGCACTTATCACGGCATAGGGGGAATATGATGAGCGTGACCAAGGTAGAACTTTCAGAGATGGCGTACGAGCACCTGAAGGTGGACAAGAAGAAGGCGGCCGAGATGGTCGATCTTTTCTTCGAGGAACTGAAGAACGGGCTGGTTGCCGACGGCGACATCCAGATATCGGGCTTCGGCAAGTTCACCATCAAGCAGAAGCGCCAGCGCAAGGGGCGCAACCCGCAGACCGGCGACACGATGATGATCGGCGAACGGAAGGTGGTATCGTTCCACCACAGCCAGGTCCTCAAGGAGCGCCTGAACAGCAAAAAGGCCTGATCTCCGTCTTTTTTGACCAGGTCGGGATGTAGCGCAGTTTGGGTAGCGTACTTGAATGGGGTTCAAGTGGTCGCTGGTTCGAATCCAGTCATCCCGACCATTTTTTTACATGAACATGAAGGATCTGATACTTCTCACCAACGACGACGGCATAGGCGCACCGGGCATCGCCACGCTTGAAAACCGGCTCGCCGCGGCGTCCCTGTCACACGCCGTATCGGCCCCCCTCCACGAAAGAAGCGGTTGCGGTCATTCGATAACGCTCCATGATCCGCTCCGCGTGAGAATGCTCGGCGAAGGCCGCTTCGCGGTGAACGGCACCCCGGCCGACGCGGTGACGCTCTATCTCGACGCGCCGCTCGGACCGCGCCCGAAACTCATCGTTTCGGGTATAAATCTCGGCGGCAACCTTGCACGGGACCTGTTCTACAGCGGCACCTTCGCCGCCGCCGCGGAGGGCTTTTTCCACGGCGTCACGAGCATCGCTGTCTCTCTCTACTTCGGTGGCCCGTCGGCCTACGCGCCTTCCCACTTCGACATCGCGGCCGACCTGTTCGTTCGCGGGATACTGCCTTTCATCGAAGGCGCCCTGGGCGACGAGATGTACCGGTCGCCCCGACTGCTCAATGTGAACATACCGGTCACCGCGCTTGACGGGAGGACCCCCGACCTGCGCTGGACGAGCCTCGGCTCACGCGACTATGGCGGCCAGATCGTGGCGGGACATGACCCGCGCGGCCGCCCTTACTACTGGATAGGCGGCGATCAGCAGGGTTTCGCGGACCTCCCCGGCAGCGACTGCAACGCGATGCGCGACGGCGCCGTTTCGATAACCCCGATATCGCTCTCACTCACCGACGAACAGACCCTCAACCGATTAAGGAAAAAGACATGACCGAGCAGAATGCCCCGCAGCAAAAGAACATCGTCCGCCGCCTGTACGACTGGGTCCTGCACTGGGCCGAGACCCCCTACGGCACCCCGGCGCTCGCGACACTTTCCTTCGCCGAATCGAGTTTCTTCCCGGTGCCGCCCGATGTGCTGCTCATCGCGCTCAACATGGGCAAACCGAAAAAGTCGTTCTATTTCGCGCTGGTCTGTTCGGTCGCTTTGGTGGCGGGCGGGATGCTCGGCTACTTCATCGGCACGGCGCTGTGGCACGCGCTGTCGGGCTTCTTCTTCTCCTACATCCCCGGCTTCACCCCCGAGGTGTTCGCCAAGGTGCAGACCATGTACAACGAGTACGGTTTCGCGGCGGTCCTCATCGCCGGGTTCACGCCGATACCCTACAAGGTCTTCACCATCGCAAGCGGCGTGTTCGGGCTCAATTTCCCTTTGTTCGTCCTTGCCTCGACGATCTCGCGTTCGGCCCGTTTTTTCATCGTCAGTACGCTCATCTATCTGTTCGGCGAACCGATAAAGAAATTCATCGACCGCTATTTCAACCTGCTGGCGTCGGCCTTCGTGGTGCTCATCATCCTTGGCTTCGTCGCCATAAAATACCTGTTCTAGTTGATCTCGCGGAGGACACGCATGCATCGGATCCCTCTCATTATCCTTGCCCTGCTCATGTGCGTCGCCTGTTCGAACACCTCCGGCACGGTCTCGGACGCCGACACCGCCGCGACCTACGACGATACGGCGATCGTCGATGAGATGGCGGTGACCGATGAGGATATGATGATAACGGACACGAACGACGAGGCGCTCGCAAGCGACGACCTGAACGACGAAGCGACCGATGACACCACGGAGCCGGACGACATGACCGACGAGGTGACCGACCCCGACGATATATTCGTTCCCGACGAGGATGCCGACACCGCGTCAAACGAACCCTGCACCGTTCAGTTCGGCGTTCCCAACGAGAAGACCGGGCTCACCGCCGAACAATGCCAACCGCTCTGCAACTGCGAAGGTAAGTTCTTCCAGCCGCCGCTCTATACCGAGGATGACATCGCGAAACTGCTCGCGATGGTGCCGGTGGACCCGCCCGCCGAGGTGACCGAGGACCCCTACGACAAACCCGAGGAACACCAGCCGGTGCCGGGGACCGTCTGCGGGCTCTTCCTCGACGGCGCGGTGCCGGACGGCTACCGGCTTGAGACCTTCGAGAGCGATGTCGCGGCGATCGCCGCGGGCGCCTACATCACCCACTGGGACGCCTGCGGGGTCTGCTCGACGCTTGTCAACCTCGTCGTCTACATGCGCCAGCCCGACCTCACCGACCCGGTGCGCCAGTGCGGCATCGACAACATGTTCAACAAGAACGGCAACATCGAATGCCTGCAGGACCTCGGGTTCGACCTGCCGTGCGCCCAGATATGGTATTACAACACCCAGCACACCCAGTCGAAATGCTTCACCACCTGCATGTCGGCGGTCAACGACCCCTACCATAACCCCGACGGGACGCTCAACGACTGTCTCATCTGCGACGAGGTGAATTCTGGACCCGTCTTCAAGGCGGTGGCGGGACGCAACCGGCGCAACACCGGGCTCCCCTCATCGATGTGCCGTCCCTGCGCGGAGGTCCAACCGGTATTCCATTATTACTGGTAAAGGGACCGCTACCAGATCACCGAACAAGCGCAACAGCACGGCGATGGCGGATCGTTATCAGGCCGATACCCACAATCCTCGGGGCTGGGGATTTCTTTGGATTGGACCGGAAGCCCCTCCAACGCATCGCTTGTGTCCAAGAGAGTGACCGCACCTCGCTTGATCTCCAGTCGTGTCTTTTCACACCTCAATCCGCTCAGATCACCATTGATGATAAGGAACTTTTCCTCCCCCGCATTGAAGGTAAGGTAGGACTCCATTTGCTCTCCCTCAAAAACCGCCGTTTCCTCGTCACTGAACTCGGATATTTTGGCAAGCGGTCCGCCGTCGGGTTGACCGTCACCATTGGTATCTCCGTATAGAGAAAGAGATCGAATGCCGTGACCAAAGGTGTCGTATTCGGTTGCGGAAACGGGGATATTCACCGTTATCCGCTTTATTTTATTCGGCGCATCGATCGCCTTAGTACGCAACTGTAATATTGGGTTATCTTTGCGCAACTCGCTCATCGCCGGGACCGGCGGATCGTTCAACCCTTTGGTGACGATGAAATAGTTGCCGGTCGGCTCGACCTGGAACTCGGCAAAATCGACCCGTTCGCCGACGGCGACCGGTGATCCGGCATCCTCGAACAGAAAACTGCCCTTGTCCGGTATGCTGAGATGCATCGAGGCAGCGGCCGGTATCTCGGTATTGTTATAGCCGAGGTCGCCCGTCACGATGAAGTAATGTATGTCGGCGCCGGTGAACAGACGGGCCGCCCCCTCGGGGATGGCGAACAGGACGCTGGACGGTTCGGGGGTCAGGACCGTGACGAGCACCGGGTCATCGGGATCGACAGTACCGTTGCCATTTTTGTCGTACACCAGCGAGAGATTGCTCACCGCCACCTGCGGATCGTCCTTTTTGATATCCATGCGTACCGAAACAAAATTGTAATACTTTGTCGAGTAGCAGTTCTCGGCCTGCAATCTGAACTGGCCCAGCGTCAGGCCTAGCGTCAGGCCCATCGTCCCCTTGGGCACGATGATGGGGCTGTCGCCACTGTCGGGGGAATTGATGCCGAGCGCGTAGGAGACCTTGGCGCTAGTGCAGGCCTTGTCTGGATCGGGGTCGCAGGTGTGAGTGGTCAGGTCGCAGACCGATCCGTCGGGACAGGGCATGTTTTCCGAGCATTGCCAAGGAGGACCAGGATAAAATCCACCGCAACTTTCTCTGTGCGGTTCGGGACAGGTCTCGAGGGGCAGACAAACACCTCTGTAAAGTTTGAGTTCGTTGTTGCTGTTGGTTCGGTATTCAATATCGCTCCCCTCTTCCTTGATAACAGCGATATTCGGAATGATCTCGTTCGTGGGCAGTTTTTTCGGTTTTACCTTGAAGCGCAAAAGCCGCGTATCGGTGCAGGTATAGGTCACGCGGTCACACGGCGCCATCATGTCGGCGACCTTGTACCCAGCACCCGATAAGGGAAATCTGGTATTCAGGTCGCTACCATTGATAGGCAGGTCGGGTATCATCGTCCAATCGGTGCCATCGCCGGGGTAATAGGGATCCTCAAATCTCGTCGCCATCTCGGTCGTCAAGGGAACATATTCGAGTCGGTCATCGAGATTGTCGATGACCGTGACATTGGTCGCCACATTGGTGCCCCAGTTCTGTACGCGGATGAGAAAGAACATCGGGTACCCGAGCGATTCGGTGACGCAGTAGGCATCCTCCGGGTCATCCGCCTTGCGGCAGGAGCAGGAATGTTTTTCGCGGTTATACGGGAAGTTTATCTTCGCCTCCTCCGGGATATCGAACGCGGGCGATTTCGTATCGACCGACACGACGAGGTAGTTCATCAGGATGGCGTCCTGATTGACCGATATCCGGACATCGAAGTTGGTGCCGTCAAGTCTCAGATGTTCCTGCAGGTTGATGTCCTCCTCGGCATCGAGCAGGAAGGTGTCGTTGTCTATCCCGAAGTAGTCGGAGCCGCCCACCACGCCGCTGACGCACATGACATCGCCTTCCCAACCGACGACGGAGGAATTTGAATTGTACACCTCGTAGATCATATTAACGAGCGGGTTGCAGTTGTTGGTAAGGACATAGGCACTCGTCGCCATTTCGCCTTTGAGAGAGATGAATTCGGGCGGCAGTTCCGGTATCGAGTTCGTCGCATCGCCTCCGGCGGTCATTGCGGTAAGGCGGACGAGCGGGTCTCTCGGGAGCGAGAATCCCGAAACATTGGCGGTTGTCGCCTCGCCCTGCGCATAGGCCAATCCTGGATAGAGGTATATTTTCTTGGTCTTGACCTTTTCCGATCTATACACCAGCAGGATTGACCAGTTTGAAACCATCGTTGAATTGCATTTGTACTGGTCGTCCTCGGTGCAATCCAGACCGCTCACCGTGTACTTGCCGAACAACGCGAGGCCATCCTTCAGTGGGTTGTCCGACGTGAGGTTGTCGTCCTGTATCTTCTTGAAAAAATCGGTGACATCCTTGCGGTAGGTAAAATAGGCGACCTCGCCGGTCTTCGTCGTTCCCACCTCGGTCTCGGTGCATCCGGTCGTGACATCGGCGGTGAACTGGACGCTCTGAAACAGGAATGGATCGGTAGTGTCGCCCAGCGTCTTCGCCGCATCACCGGCGATGATGTCCTTTTCCCAAACAAGATCATCACGGGCGAATTTAAGATGTACCGCGTTATCGGTCGGCTCGGCGAACTTTGCCGGATCAACGGCGCCCATCCAGACAAGGTACGCCTGTACCACGATGGCGTCATTGGGGATATGGAAACTGTTCAGGTTGAAGGAACTTTCAAGAACGCAGGCATCCGCCTGACGGTTCTCCCCTTCACCATAAAGTGTTATCTGATCATCGATGAGCGAGTTGAACATGACGAAGTAATCGGCAGCGCCCTCTTCCCACTTCTCGTACGGCTCACCTCCGATGGGCGTTCCTTCGTATCCGGCGAGCACGAACGGCAGGAGAAGCAATCCCAGCAACAGCATCGTCCGCTCCATGGGCCCCTCCCGTGTGGTTCATCGTCTTTTAGGAAAAGGTATCGCCGTTCGAAAGAATTGTCAAGCGGGAATTATTTTCGGAAATGCGTTGTACGGAAAGATACGGACGATTACTTCTTGACCGGTTTCTTCTTCGCCTTCTTCTTTTGCTTGGAAGAATGATCGCCCAATCGTTCGATCTTTTTTCCCGGCGGCAGGAAACTTTCGCCCGATACGACCGGGCGACCGGTCTTCTGCTCCAGTTCGAGCCGCGCCCGTTTCGCGATGCGGCCTCCCTTCTTTCCGGCAGTTGCGTTCTCTTTAATTCCGGTCGCCGCCATGCTTTCGGCAATTTGACGAGTCGAAAGTTCGGCGAGGGCGGTAAAAATGAGTTCCGCTTCGGTCATGTGGTCGCGCAGGTTCTGCGTCTTGAGCCCTTTGAGCGCCTTGTGCTCCTTGACCGACAGATCGCTCCACTCCTGATGGATGATGTTGGTCAGGATCGCGAATTCCTCGTCCTTGGTGACCTCGTGCTCTTTCCAGTAATCGGTCAGTTTGTTGCGCGTTTCCTGACTCATCATCCGCTGTTGTATCCACTTTTCGCTACGGCCGTGTTTGCGCCAGTTCTCGCGGGCCCGGTCGAGCGACCGTTCGGGATCGGCCATCTCCTGCATCCGTTCATAGCCGACCTTCGCGAGCCACAGTTTTATCGGCTCCGCCTTGGGACTCGGCACCGACTGGATGAGCCGAAGAAGCGTCTCGGCATCGGCGACATCGGTGAGGTATTTTTTACCGTCGATCGAAGTCAATTTCAGTTGGTTACATTTTGTAACCGACTCGCTTCCCTCTTTGGCGAGGCGATGTTTTAGAACCTTCCAGTAGTTCCGGGCGGCGTTGTAGTCGGGCTGTTGGATAAGCGCCCGGATGATGTCAATGACCGAGAAGTACCATATCTCTTTCTGTTCATCGTACACGCGGCGAATGGTGAACCCGTCGAACATCGCCGGTATGCCGGTCTTTCCCATGGAATACCCCCTTCGGTCTTTTTCTCCATGGGCTTCTATCGCCGTTCGAAAGGATTGTCAAGCGGGAACTATTTTCGGAAATGCGGTTGGAGGAGAACGATACGGACGCTTACTTCTTGACCGGTTTCGGAGCGGGGGCGGCGGCGCCTTTTTCGATGCCAAGCAGTTCGACCTCGAACACGAGGACCGAGCCGGGCATGATCTTGTCGCCCATCTGCCGCTCGCCGTAGGCCAGATTGTCGGGTATCACGAAGCGGTACTTCGCGCCGACATTCATGAGGCCCACGCCCTCGGTCCAGCCGGGGATGACGCGGTTCAACTGGAACTTCGCCGGCTCACCGCGCGCTATCGAACTATCGAACTCGGTGCCGTCGGTCAGGGTGCCGACATAGTGGACCGTCACGGTATCCTCGGGTTTCGGCTGGGCCCCCTTGCCCTCCTTGATGACCTCGTACTGGAGACCGCTCTCGGTCACCTTGACGCCCGGGCGGGCCTTGTTGTCATCGAGGAACTTCTTGCCCTTCTCGCGGTTGCCCGCCGCCTTTTTCGCGTTCCCTTCCTGCATCTTCTTCATCATGTCCTGTTGGAACTCCTGCATCACCGTGCGGAATTCCTCGTCGCTCATCAGGAAGTCCTTGCCCGCGAGCCCGTCGTTGGTGCCCTTGAGGAACAGGTCGGTGTTGATGGCCATCTCGTTCTTCTTGAAATTCTTGCCCATGTCGAGCCCGATGCCATAGGAGATCTTGTCCATCTGCGTTTTGAGATCCTCTTTGCTCAATTCTTTCTTGGGGGCCGCGCCCCCCTTCTGACACCCAGCCGCAAACAGCGCGACCATGATCCCCAGCATGATGATCTTCTTCATGATATCCTTCCCTAAGGACAGTTGATAACGGAGCCGACCTTATCAGAAAGGTTGCGGTTTGGCAACTAATTTGTGCGGAGGCAGGCGAGCAGGAGGAACAGCACGAGATTGGCGACGGTATGCAGGAGCACTGAGGGTATCACCGACCCGCCGCTCCGCTCGGTGAGCCACCCGAACAGGAGCGAGGGAAAGAAGGTCGCCGCCGAGAGCGGGTTCTGGAAGGCGACGGCGTGGGCGACGCCGAACAGCGCGCTCGTCAGCAGGTTCCGCGCCGTAATGAAAAGGAACAGACGGCGTGTCAGGTGGGCGAAGGCGGTCTGTTGGAGCCAGCCGCGGAAGAAGAACTCCTCAGGCAGGGCCGCGACGACCGCGAGGATGGCGCTCTTGCGGAGCGCCGCGAGCAGGCCGGACGCCTCAGGCGCCGCCGGCACGACACCGCCGACGACGAAGTGGTAGAGGAAAAAGGCGGGCGGGAACAGCACGACGATGGCCGTCGAAAGCCAGGCGAACTCGCGCAGGCCGGATGCCGGCCACGCAAGGCGCCCGACGAGGATCGCGACGGGAGCACCGAAGAACGGCAGGAGGAAAAGCAGGAGCGGGAACAGCGCCTGACGGTACGGGAGGACGGCGAGGTTCATCGCGAACGCGGCGCCGGTCATCACCCCCCACAGGAGAAAGGGTTTTATTTGCTTTTGACAGGCCGTTTGCATAAACTCCTCTTCCGGGACGACCGCTATAGTAAATGGTGGGCACGATGAAGTACAGAAAAATCCTCGTTTCGGTCTTCTGGCCGACATTCATCGCCTTCTTCGTCCTCGCGATAACCAATCTCGTCTTCATCGATTACGGCGCGATAACGGCCGCCGACATCCACAAGGTCGCCGTGATCGTCGTCGCGGCGATACTTTCGCTCATATCGCTGCTCGTCCTCATCTCGTCGCGCGAGATATACTTCGAGTGGCAGGAATACCGGAAACAGGCCACGGAACTGCCGCCGATCATCCAGCGCCTGCAGGCCGAGATCGTCACCAAGGACACCTTGCTCGCCCGCGAGAAGGAGATCCTGCTCAAGAAACACAAGAAGATAGAGGAGGCCTTCGCCGCCCAGAAGCGGGTCAACGACGACCTCGAACGGCTCCAGCACGCCTACGAGAATATCATCGAACTCAACAAGACGGTCTGGTTCATGGACAGCCCGCTCGGCGTGCTCGAACTCATCGCCGACGAGGCGATAAAGGCGGTCGAGGCAGACCGCGCCGTCATCATCATCAACGACGAAAAGGGGGCGGTGTCTTTCGTCGGCACCTCCGTCGTCACCGAGCAGCAGCGCGAACCGCTCAAACTCCTTATCGGCCAAACAGCGTTCAACCGCCCGCTCATATCGCTCCTCGAGTCCGACCGGCTCGTGCGGCTCGAGCGCGCTTCGGTACCGCACCCGGTAGCGGCCTTCCTCGCCTGCGGCGCCGGCGCCGATTGTTTCAGCTTCGCGATACGGTTCCACAAAGACCTGCGCGGCGCCGCCTTCATCGCCACCCGCCGCGATTCGGGGCTCATCGTCAGGAACCTCACGCTCCTCGAGATGTTCTTCTCCATCGTCTCGGTCTATCTCGAACGGAACGAACTCATCGGCCGCGAACACGATTTCAACGATATCCTGTCGGAACAGGAGAAGATGTCCTCGCTCACCCACCTCATCGAAGGCATCGCGCGCAACATCAGCGCCCCGCTCAATGCCGTACGGCTGAGCCGCGAGGCGACCGAGACGACCATCAACTCGCTCGCCGCCAAGTATCCCGACGAGGTGCTCCTCTCCCGTCTGCGCAAGATGACCGAGCGATCCTTCCTGTCGGCCGACGCCGCCGACCGTATCGTCGCCAGCATCGCCCGCAAGGCGGCGCAGGACAAGGTCGAGCGGGCCGACCATCTCGACCTCAACGAACTCGTCCGCGCCGAGCTGACCTTCCTCGAGGCCGATATCGAATTCCAGAGCGGCTACGAGAGATCGACCGATCTGGCCGAGAACCTGCCGCTCATCTTCGGGTTGTATCGCGATTTCAGTTACCTCATCGATGCCCATGCCTATCTCGCGATGCATTTCCTCAAGAATAATGAGGAGACGCGGCGTATGCTGTTCCGCACGCGCCCTACCGCAGACGGCGTATTCTTTTCCATCGGCATGTCGGGCGGCGTAACGGTCGATACGCTGCAGAAGATATTCGCCGGCGCGGACCGCCAGCATATCGCACGGGTCAACATCCCGACGCTCAACCAGACGATCGCGCAGATCGGTATCACGCGCCAGTTGTCTCAGGAAAAAGATATGATCGTCATCACCCTGAAGATACCGGTCAGGAAGTAGCGGAGCCCCGCTTATATCAGCCGACGAGTTCCAGCGCCTTTGCCCGCCATACGGCGAATTCTATCGCCGGGGCGCCGCCCTGCGCCATATCCTTCTTGCCGCCGCCGCGTCCGCCGAACGCCGCGAGCAACTCCTTGAGCAGTTTGCCGCAATCATAGCGTTCCTTCCCCTTGCCCGAGGCCGATATCACGGCGACCGCCGCGCCGGCCTCGATGCCCGTCAGGATGAACAGTCCGTCGGCGACCGACCCCTTAAGGCTGTCGGAGAGTTGGATGACCTCGGTTCGCCCCTTGCCGGTGTCGATAAGATATATCGCGACGCCCTCCTTCA
>JAKQHE010000205.1 GCA_029573155.1 bacterium | reverse complement strand
GGCAACGGCACGGGAGGGCTCAGCGAGGTATTGTTCGATATCGCGGCTCCATTCCTTCTGCCGGGGTATGGATGCTATCACGACCGAGTACAGGACGAAAAAGGCCAGTGCGACGAAGATGGCCCGACCGTAAAAGCGTGTATGCGTCGGGAATTTGGTCGTGATCCACGGAAGCATGACCGTTTCAAGCAGGTAGAGCAGAAAAAGCAGGAAGACCGCATAGGTGATGTTGAGATGTCTCCCCGATGGAGGAACACCGGCGGCCCAGAACGATGGGAACACGGTACCCGCCAGGAGCAGGAGGAACAGGATGATCGTCGGCATCCTCCGGTGTGCCGGAAGCGAGGGGGACAGTGCCCCGGTACGACGCCACCAAAGATAGCAAAGGGAACAGATCCACAGGAGCGGACTCATGAGCCACATCGGCGCGAGGGCCGAGAGCAGGGCGACCGTGGCGCCCGTTGAGAACAGGATGTCGTGGTGGTGGGTGTAGGAAAGCGACCGCGCCGCATTGCCGGGAGCGAGGATGACGCCGAGCGAGAACAGCGCCGCGAGGCCGAGCAGGAAGGCGCTTCGCCGGTCGATCCGTCCCGCCCGCAGGGAACGGAAGAGCGTCGCCGCCGCGAGGATGATGATGAGCAGGAGCATCGATATCTCGTTCGATCCCGCGACGATAAGGATGCACAGCGCGAGCAGGAAGTGATCGACCCGTTCATGCAGTATCCTGCGGGGGGAAAGCGATGCCCCGACGAGGAGGAGCGTGAGCGAGGTCGAGAAATGGTACATTTCGGCGCCGCCCAGCCAATAGGCCGCCTCGACAAGACTCGGCGTCCCGGCGAAGAAAAGAAAGGAGAAGATGCCGGCCCCGGTGAGAGGTACGCGCCGTGGCGTGCCGACGGGCAGGAGTCTCTCGAAGAGGAAAAAACAGGAAAAGACCGAAAAAAGGAGAAGAAGGGCGTGAGCGAGACGGTACAGGGGCAGCGAGTCGGTCCACCGAAGGAAGAAAATGAGCAGGGAGGAGGAATAGCGGCCCGACCAGTTGCGGTATATCTCGGATTGTGCCGGCCAGAAACCGAGATCCCTGACCCGGACCGCGGCGCAGAAATCGTCGGCAGAGGGGTGTACGAAAACGGAGAGCGTCGCGAGCGTCGCGAGGAAGAGGACCGATACGGCGACGATCGCTATGGTCGCGAGGCGCGGCGAATGCATGAATGACCCCCGTGTGTTCGCGCCGATGGTATGCCGAAACGGCTGCTCCGTCAAGTGATTTGCCTTTTGTTCTTGGATGTGTTACCCTCACCTGTCACGGAAGGGAGGTCCGAAGGTCATGACAAAGAAGAAACATCACGAACAGTGTGAGGCGGCGACCGGTGTCCGGACAGGCCGCGATGTGGCGTCGCTCAAGCAGGCGATACTCGACAATCTCGCCTGTCATCAGGCGAAATTTCCCAGGATGGCGTCCCGGAACGACTGGTATCTGGCGCTCGCCTACACGGTCCGCGACCGGTTGCTATCGTGCTGGACATCGGCGGCGGAGACCTATTACAAGCAGGAGAGCCGCACCGTCTGTTACCTCTCGGCCGAATTCCTGCTCGGGCCCCATCTGGGTAACAACCTCATCAACCTCGGACTCTGGGACGAGGTGAAGGCGGCGGTGGCCGCACTGGGGCAGGATCTCGAAACGCTCCTCGAGCAGGAGGAGGAACCGGGGCTCGGCAACGGCGGGCTCGGGCGCTTGGCGGCCTGCTACATGGATTCGTTGGCCACGCTCAACATCCCCGCCATCGGGTACGGCATCCGCTACGAATTCGGTATCTTCGATCAGGAGATACGCGATGGTTGGCAGACCGAGGTGACCGACAAGTGGCTCCGGTACGGCAACCCGTGGGAGATTGCGCGGCCCGAGATAGCGTTCGATGTCAAGTTCGGCGGGCATACCGAGATGTACCGCGACGAGGCCGACGCCCTGCGGGTCCGCTGGGTGCCGAGCCATGTGGTGAAAGGGGTCGCCTACGATACGATGATACAGGGCTACAAGACGAGCACGGCGAGTCTCCTGCGCCTGTTCAAGGCCGAGGCGGTCGAGTCGTTCGATTTCAGTTCGTTCAATGTCGGCGACTACTATGGCGCGGTGAACGAAAAGGTCTCCTCCGAGAACCTCACCAAGGTGCTCTACCCGAACGATGAGCCGCTGGCGGGCAAGCAACTCCGCCTCAAACAGCAGTATCTTTTCGTCTCCTGCGCCCTGCAGGACATGATACGAATATATCTCCAGCGCGAACGGACGCTTGATCGCTTCCACGAGAAATACGCGATACAACTGAATGACACCCATCCCTCCATCGGGGTGGCCGAGTTGATGCGTCTTCTGGTGGATGAGTATTGGTATCCATGGGAAGAGGCGTGGGAGATAACCCGCAAGACCTTCTGCTACACCAATCACACCCTGCTTCCCGAGGCGCTCGAGAAATGGCCGGTGCCGCTGTTCCGCGATCTCCTGCCGCGCCATCTCGAGATCATCTACGAGATAAACGCCCGTTTCCTCGCCGGGGTGCGGGAGCGATACCCGAACGACGACGAGATGCTGCGGCGCCTGTCGCTCATTGACGAAACGGGCGACCGGTATGTCCGGATGGCGAACCTCGCCTGTGTCGGGTCGCAGGCCATCAACGGCGTGGCGGCGCTCCACAGCGAACTGCTGAAGCGCGATGTGCTGTACGATTTCAATCGCATCATGCCCGAAAAGTTCTCGAACAAGACCAACGGCGTGACGCCGCGCCGGTTCGTGGTCCTCGCCAACCCGGGGCTCGCGAAACTCATCAGCGGCCGGATAGGGGAGGGCTGGATACGTGATCTCCACGAATTGAAGAAACTCGAGGAGTTCGCAGGCGACGGCGCTTTCCGGGCCGCGTGGCGCGAGGTGAAGGCGGCCAACAAACGGCGACTCGCGATGCTCCTGCATGAACGGACCGGTGTCGAGGTGGATCCCGAGAGTCTCTACGATGTGCAGGTCAAGCGGATCCACGAATACAAACGCCAGCACCTGAATCTCCTGCATGCCGTGACGCTCTACAACCGCATCCGGCGCGGCGAGACGGCCGGCATGACGCCGCGCACCGTCATCATCGGCGGCAAGGCGGCCCCCGGCTACTTCATGGCCAAACGGATCGTCAAACTCGTCAGTTCCATCGCCGAAACGGTCAACAACGATCCGGCGGCGAAGGGGTTGCTCACCGTGGTCTTCTTCCCTGACTTCAATGTCAAGAACGCGCAGTTCATCTATCCGGCGGCCGACCTGTCGGAACAGATATCGACGGCGGGCAAGGAGGCGTCGGGGACCGGCAACATGAAGTTCTCTATGAACGGCGCGCTGACCATCGGGACGCTCGACGGCGCCAATGTCGAGATACGCGAGGAGGTGGGGGCCGAGAACTTCTTCCTGTTCGGCCTCCAGACCGAGGAGGTGGGGGAACTCAAGCGGAACGGCTACCGGCCGCAGGAATACATCGAAAATGACGACGAACTGCGGGAGGCGCTCGACGCGATCGGCGGCGGGCTTTTCTCGAACGGCGACACCGAACTGTTCCGGCCGCTGGTCGACAACCTGCGCTACAGCGACCCGTATCTCCTCTGCGCCGACTACCGCTCCTACATCGCCGCTCAGGAGGCGGTGGGGGCGACCTACCGCGACACCGGTCGCTGGACCCGCATGGCGATACTCAATGTCGCCCGGATGGGTAAGTTCAGTTCCGACCGCGCCATCCGCGAGTACTGCGACGATATCTGGAAGGTCAAGCCGGTCCTCGTGGATTAACTTTCGGCTGAAAAAATGATCGCGGTGGGGATTAGGGACAGAGCCGTATTTTAATCAGGGGAGCGAAGAGAAATGGGGAGCTCAGGAATCAGGGATGCAGATAGATAGAATTTAGAGAATGTGCTCGATGGCTAAAGTATTAAAAGTCAGGTGTGGGCCAGGTACGGTTTTAACAACAAAAATCAAGAAAGCCCTTGTGCCGGAAAGAGATTGGTCGTCTTCTGCCTCCGTGCGACATGAAAAAATCATTGTGATGGCATCTGTTATTTTTGTCGCGTGGGCTCTGTCTTTTATCTGGAGAACTTCTTTTATCGCTGTGGATGATTGCCGGTACTTTTGTCTTTTTGATGACGCAATGATTTCCCTTAGAAATGCATTAAATTTTGTTCGTGGCGAAGGCCTTGTCTGGAACCCCGGCGAATATGTCGAGGGATACACTAACACCTTCATGGTCCTTATCATGGCCTTGGGAATTTTTCTTTTTGGATCCCAAGGAGGAGTCTTGTCCACACAACTGCTTGCCGTGCCGACAATACTTCTACTTTCTTATTGTTCTCGGGAGATATCCTTTTTTCTGACAAAAGAAAAAGACGAGCAAACAAGAGTCCTTGTCGGTAGATCTGTTTTCATAATGATTTTGTGTTGCTACCCTCTTTTGTACTTATCCTTGATGGGAATGGAAACCGGTTTTCTTTCGTTGTTTTTTCTTTTTTCCATCCTTTCTCTCCTTCGCTACATGGAAAAAGGACTTAGCCGGGACATCATCATGGCATCATTCTCTCTGAGTGCCGCATTCCTGACCAGGAATGATTCTTTGATTCTTGCGGCCCCTTTCATAGGGTACGCTTTTCTCCGCCAACGAAAACTTCTCCCTTGGGTATTTTGGGGGACAATTCTCTTGGGCAGTGTGGTGGGATTGTCTCTTTTTAGGTTGACTTACTACGGTGAAATCCTCCCCAACACTTATTTTCTAAAGCTCGGCGGTATTCCTTTATGGGCAAGAATCGACAATGGAGTTCGCTACACCCTCTTGTCCTTGGCAATAAGTGCTCCTCTTTTTATGGCTGTATTATATGACTGGCTTTGCTATGATAGAACATGGATAAAAACCCCTTTTTTTGCGACAATAGCAAGTGCTTTTCTTTACCAGATTTATATCGGTGGTGACGCTTGGCGACTTTGGCGAATGATCTTGCCGGTGGTGCCGCTTCTTTTTATGCTCTTTGCTCTTTCGATGATCTCTTTGAAGAGGTATTTCTTTTCTTTGCGATATGTTCTGGTTCCCCGTGTTGTTTTTCCTATAGTCATGTTGCTTGTGTTTAATGTCAATTATCTGCCGGAGATCTTCTTTCTTGACTCTCCTTTTCATGTTGAAACAAATCGGCATCATGTCAACATCGCAATTGCAATTAGTGAGGTTACTTCAAAGAATTCTTCTGTGGGTGTTATCTCGGCGGGAACGATTCCTTACTTCTCTGATCGCCACGCAATAGACTTTCTCGGAAAATCAGATCGATACATCGCTCGATTGTCCCCTTACCTTGATAAGACCCCTTCCAGCAGAATCATGAGATATACTCCCGGTCATAACAAGTATGACCTGGGTTATTCTATTTTTAAACTGCGTCCGACCTATATCCAGCAGGCAGAGTATGTTTTTCAAGATTACACGGACAAGGCACAGGGTGTATATGTCCTAAAGCATTACAAAGGAGTACCTCTTTTGCTGTTGAGAAATTCCCCGGATGTTTTTTGGGAGAAATTAAACTAGGTAGGGGGGGGGCGGTATGAGCGTGAGACATGAGGCGGGCGGTGTGAGATCTATGAGGCTGACCGTAGATCACTCCACGAAGCCATCGCATACATCGCCTCCTTCCGTCGCACATGGGAAATAGTGAAGAACACATACAGGCATTGGTCGTTTTTTCCTTTTGCTTTTTCCTTTCATTTTAGGTATCATGCCTACCGTGTTGGAACCTTAGTCACGGAGTTCGATATGAAAAAGATCGTTTTTGCGTGCCTTCTTTCGGCCTTTTTCGGCCTGTATGCCCAGAATTACGATGTCGGTAACATCGCGGTCGTCCACGGTGGGCCCGATGTCGCCGGCGGACTCATCGGCGTGCAGGAAAAGACGGCGGGCCTGCAATTCTATATGACCCACGCCGACATCTACGACTTCATGGTGGTCTTCACGACCTATACGCCGCAGATGAACATGCAGCAGGGACTCGCCATCCAGTACACGGTGCAGGGGATAAACCGCGAAGGGGCATGGTCGCCGTACGGTCCCGCCTCCGCGTGGGGGAGCGCCGGTCGGCTCATCGGCGGTACCCGGATGTGTCATATCGACCAGTATCCCGACGACCCCGATGTGCCGATATCGAACAATATCATCTCGCCCTTCGCCGGGATGAGTACGGTCGAGCTGCTTGCGCACGAGTTCAGCCACTACTGGCTCATGGCGATAGATTTCAAGAAAGAGGGGATGGCCGAGAACCACACCGGCCTGCGCGGTTGGGAGGACGGCGCGAATCAGCATTGGAACAGTTACGCCGGTTCGGGCCCGTCGGTCATGTACGGCAGTCATGTCGTCGATAACGGCGGCGGATCCTTCACGCAGGTGTTCTCTCTTCCGCGCAAATACGGTCATCTCGACCAGTATGTCATGGGCTTGCGCGCTCCCGAAGAGGTCGATCCGATACTCTTCATCTGTTCCTCCTCCGACATCGAACAGTGCCGTGAAGGAAGCCCCGCCATACCGGCGGCCAAGACCTCTCCCGATAAGACCTATAATAGCGGCGACATGTATCTCCATACGGTGACCATTGAGGATGTCATCCGCGCGATGGGGCCGCGCATCCCGGCGGCGGCCGACGCGCCGAAGCACTGGAATGTCGCGTTCGTCATCATCAACCTGCCGGGTCAGGACCCGTTCCCGAATCAGATCACACGGCTCGATACGCTCCGCGTCCGCTTTCAGGAGTGGTTCACTTGGGCGACCGACGGTCGCGCCACGATCTGCACCGAACTCGACGGCGACTGCGGCAATGTCGAACCGACCGACGATGATGCGGTGTCCGACGAAAGCGTGACCGACGACATAGTTACCGATACCGAACTGCCCGATGATACAGTGACCGATGATACGGTGACCGACGACCAGCCGATCGTTGATGATGTTGCTCCCGACACCGCCGTGACCGATGACGCGGTCGCCGACAACGGCGAGACGCCCGACGAGGTGGTGGATGAAAGTGGGAACGACGGCGTGGTGGTCGGCGACGAAGGCGATGAGGGGGGGTGCGGTTGTTCACTTATGTTCTAGGGAGGAGATAGATGAAAAGGTCCATACTGCTGGTCGCGATCTTGTCGGTGTTCACGCTTCATGCCCAGAACTACGATGTGGGTAACATCGCGGTGGTCCACGGCGATGCGAGTATCGCCAGCGGGCTCATCGGAGTGTTGGAGCAGGCGGCGGGTCAGCAGTTCTACATGACCCACGGCGACCTGTTCGATTTCCTCATCATCTACACCACCTTCACCCCGCAGATAAACATGCAGCAGGGGGTTCCCATCGTCGATGCGGCGCAGGGGATCGGGCGCGAGAATGTCGGCTTCCTGTATGGTCCCGCCTCGAAGTGGGGGAGCGCCGGTCGGCTGAAGGGAGGGGTCCGGATGATACATGTCGACAAGTATCCCGATGATCCCGACGCCAACATGGCCTTCCCGCTCGCCGGGCTCACCTCGGTGGAACTGCTCGCGCATGAGTTCAGCCACTACTGGCTTTCGGCCATGGATTTCAAGAAAGAGGGCGCCGCCGATCCCCACACCGGCCTGCGCGGCTGGGAGGATGGCGCGAATCAGCACTGGAACCATTATTTCTCTTCGGGTCCGTCGGTCATGTACGGCAGTCATATCGTGGACAACGGCGACGGGTCGTTCACCTTCGATCCGGCAACACCTCGAAAATATGGCCCGCTCGACCAGTATGTCATGGGGCTCCGCACCCCCGAGGAGGTCGGCTCGCTCTTTTTCCTGTGCAGTTATGCCGATATCGCCAGTTGTCTGGAGGGGAGCCCCTCTCTTCCGACGCCGCACACCGGCTCCATCGACACCATCAGCAATATGTATAAGCACGAGGTGACGATGGACGACATCCTCCGGGCGATGGGGCCGCGCGTACCGGCGGCGGCCGATGCCCAGCACGATTTTAACGCCGCCTTCATCATCATAAATCTGCCCGGCGTGGAGCCCTTCCCCAACCAGCTGACGCGACTTGAAACGCTCCGGGTCCGCTTCCAGGAATGGTTCAGTTGGGCGACCGACGGGCGCGGGACACTGTGCACCGAACTTGACGGTGACTGCGGGAATGTCGAGCCGACCGACGACGATGTGGCGCCTGATGATACCGTCACCGACGACATCGTGACCGACACCGAACTGCCGGACGACACGGTGATCGACGACGCCCTGTCGGACGATGTGCCGGTGAACGACGCCTCCCAGATAGACGACGAATTGCCCGACACCGCTGTTATCGATAACGGCGGATCATCCGACGACATCGTCGACACGACCGGCGCCGCCGATGAGGTGATCGTTGGCGAGGATGAGGCGGGCTGCGGCTGCTCGCTCATGTTCTGAGCGGGTTTATCAAGGGAGGGGCATGGTGAAAAGCCTGTTGTTCGCGATCGTCCTGTTGGGCGCGGCCTTGTTATCGGCTCAGGAGAAAAAACAGCGGCTCGCGGTGCTCGAGATAGAGGACCGGACCGGCGCACTGCCCAAGGAACTCATGACCACCGCCTCCGACTATCTGCGGGCGCGGCTGGTCGCCGTGAACAGTTTCCTCCTCGTGCCGAAGGATAATGTGATGCGTGCCGTCATCAAGGAGCAGAAGAAGGAGAGTTGGCGCGACTGTTATGACCCCGCTTGCCGGGTGGACCTCGGTCATGCACTCGCCGCCGATACCGTGCTCGCCTCGATGGTTATGCGGCTCGCGGACGACCATGTTGTCACCGTCGAACTGGTCGATATCGCCAAGGAAGTGACCATCAAAGGGGTATCGGTGACCTTCGACGGTAGCGAGGAGGGATTGAAGAAGGCACTCGACCGTGTCGCCGACCGCATCGCAGGGAAGAGGCCGGAAAAGGTGTCTCCTGCCCCGGCCGACAAGGTCGATCCGACCGAAAAACTCAAGGGGGCGGTCGATCTGCAGGAAAAGCCGAAGGTCGAAAAGCCGCTTGCTCCCCCCGAAAAGAAAAAACCGGACGCGAACACCTACGATGTGCGTGGCGAGGTCATCATAGACCGCGACACCGGTCATTCGTGGCAACGCTCCCACGGCGGCCCGATCGATCTCGAGAAGGCGCGATCCTACTGCGAGGACCTCGTGCTCGGCGGTTTCACCGACTGGCGTATCCCCACCATATCGGAACTCAGGACGCTCATCATCGGGTGTCCAAATACCGTGCCCGATGGCATCTGCCCGGTCGACGACGCCTGTGCCGGGACCGGGGAGTGCCGCGAGAGACTGAAAGAGAAGGACTGTGCGTGCAAGGCGCACAAGGGTCCGGGGGAAAAGGGAAGTTACTGGAAAAAAGGTGTCTGGAGGTACAACGGCGGGAGATACGATCTTTTCTGGAGCCGGTCGCTCATATCGGGACCGTACGAGGAGGCGTGGGGCGTCCTTTTCAGCGAGGGCATCGTTACCACCGTCGATGTTTCAGGCCGCTACTATGTCCGTTGCGTACGATGAACGGAACCGGAGGTCCCATGGCGATATGTCCGAAATGTAAGAGGCCCTTACCGAACGCGGTGAAGGCGTGTTATTTCTGTGGAAAACTTACGCCCGAGGTCGTCGGAACGCCTGAGAAGGAGAAAAAGGAGGTCCCCGCGCCCAAACGGTCGGCCGACGAAGCGATCTTCGCCACCACTACCGCAGCGATGGCCCAGAAAAAAGGAGCGGGGAAGACCGCCTTTCGTATCGTACTGGTCGCCGTGGGGCTGATCCTACTCTTCCTCGTGGGAAAAGAGGCGATGGTCCTTTTTGACGGCAGTAGCGATGAGCCCCGGCGGAAGGTTTTCTACGATCCGGTCAACGGGCTCCTGTGGCAGAGATCGCCGACGGTGCCGATGAACTACGAGGACGCCGCGCGATATTGCGAGAAGATGCAGGTCGGCGCGATGGCTGGCTGGCGTCTGCCGACCATCGATGAGTTGCGTACCCTCGTGAAGGGGTGCACGACCACCGGACAGACCGGTACCTGCCAGATACGCGATGACTGCCTGTCGCGCCAGTGCCGGGGTGACGAGTGCGCCGGTTGCGGGGAGAGGGGCGGCCCCGGTGAGGAAGGACTCTACTGGGAAAAGGCGACATGGGACCATGAGGAGGGGATGGCGAGATGGTTCTACTGGTCGTCGTCCGCGCCGAAGGAAGCGGCGGCCGATGAGTCGTGGGTCCTTTCCTTCGTGTCGGGCGGCATAACGGCTCAGGACCGGGATACGGGAGGGCATGTCCGTTGTGTGCAGGGGCCGGCGCCGCTCATGGAGCGCCTGCGGCTGTATCTTCTTTTCCGGAAATAGCGTCGTGAGCTGGAAATACAACGAACGGAGAGGTTTATGGTAGTCTGTGCGAAATGTAAAAAGGTGTTGCCGGCCGGCGCAAAGGCCTGTCGCTCCTGCGGTGAACCGTACCACAGCGTCGTGAAGAACAAGGATCTGCTTAAGCCCAAGATGTCGCTGGAGGATGTGGTCCAGAAGACGAATCGGGAGGTCGCCCGGGCAAAATTGCCGCTGAAGACGATATTCATCTTCTCCGTGCTGGCGCTTCTGGCGGTGGCGGTGATCTTCGTCGCCAAAAGCGCGATGGTGATCTTCGACGGGAGCGGCGAGGAGTACCGCGAGAAGGTATTCTACGACCCGGTATTCGGTCTCATGTGGGCCAAAGCGAAAAGCGAGCCGATGCTCTACGAGGAAGCGGAAAGATATTGCAAGGATCTTCGCATCGGTAAGATGCGTGACTGGCGTTTGCCGAACATCACCGAACTGCGCTCGCTCGTCAAGGGCTGTCCGGCCACCGCCGTGAAAGGGAAATGCCCGGTCCACGACGCCTGTTATATGTCCGAGTGTCGCAAGGATGACTGTAAGGGCTGCGAGGAGGGCAAAGGCTCCGGCGAGGAGGGTCTCTACTGGCAACCGGGCCTGTGGGAA
>JAKQHE010000199.1 GCA_029573155.1 bacterium | reverse complement strand
GTGCCTCCTGGCGCACCGGAGCGTCGTCGAGCGGCCGACTGCGGCGCGGGCTTCTACTGCCTCACCGAGATCGGCGACTGTCAGGGGATCGGCGTCTGCACGCCGGTCTGGACCGAGGAGTGTCCCTTGCTCTTGGATCCGGTCTGCGGCTGTGACGGCAGTACCTACACGAGCGACTGCGATGCCGCCGCCAGCGGCATGGCGCTTTCCCACAACGGGAAATGTCCCACCCCGGCGACCTCGACACTGACCTACAACAACACCGTCGAGCCGTGGCCGGGCGGGGCGAACATCCTCGAAGGGAGCGCCTCGTTCGTCTCTTCGCCGGTCGATCCGGCGGAGGTCTTCACGGTCCCCGCGCCGTTCGAGACGAACAAGAGTTTCGTCACCTTCGTCATCTACAAGCAGAACAATTCGCCCGAACATCTGCTCGTCACCCTGTCGCGTGTCGAGATGGGCGGTACGCTCCCGGTGACCGTCACTCTGCAGGGTCCGCCTGACAACGCGGGTCTTTCACGGGCGGAGCGGTACTATGATACGGGGATCTTCGGCCATCTGACGGGCGATGTCACCATCACCGCGTTCGATGAAGGGGGTATGCCCGGGGCGCCCGTCACGCTCGTGCTGTCGGGCGACGCGCTGACCTTTTCGTGGGTGGATCAGTAGAATTCCGCCAGCCAACCGGCGGAGAAGCAAGAGAAATTAGGCCTCATCCACCGTTGCCCACATCGCAAAAAAGAGCGATACTTTGTTGCAGCCTTTTGAAGCGTTCCTCCTGAAAGCGGAACGGCAGATGCCCCAGAACGGCCTCCTTCAGCCGCTCATCCGTCATCAATTTTTCCATATTCGTGCGAAGGAAAGATATCACCTCGCGGTCGTCATACCCGATCAACTCCTGCGCGAAGTTCTTGCGGCCGTCGAGCACGAAAACGATATCCTCCAGATCATGGCTCGCATAGGCATCGCGCATCCCACGCCCAAGGAAAGCATCGAACTTTGACGCGAGGTAATACGGGAACGGTAACAGCGACAGCGCGGCGCCATCAAGCGAATAAGGCGTGGCACGATTGAATCCCCGCTTAAACCAGTGGTTGCCCGGCGCCCACCCCACCGCATCGAGTGCCATCACATCGACCAGTATCCGCTCGAAAGCGAAGCGGCATACCACCGGAGAACCGATCACATGGGAAAACCCCGCTCTCACCAACTCTTCGCGCACCGTCTCAAGTTGAGTAAGCGATGCGATCTTAAAAACAAGGTCGATATCTTTGGTCGCCCGCATTTCCGAGAATTCCGGCCGGTCGGTATACAGAACGGCGACCGCGCCGCCCACGAACACTGCGGGCCGCGACAGGGAACCGACCAGCGCCGCCATTTTTTTGATATCGTCGATCACGATGCTCATGTCAGTCGCGCCTCCAATTCCTTTACCGCCAGTTCCCGTTCCCGTGCACGGCCGACCCGAAGCGCGTCGACGAGCGCGAGAAGTTCGTACAGCCGCTCGTCGGCCAAACAGGCGTCGGGAACGGTGGGATAGAGGGGCGTTATCGCCTGTCCACGCACCGCGCCGTCGATATGAGGCCAGACGAACGCATCGCCGCCGCCGATCTCGTCACTGAGCGGCTTGGCGCTGTGCGCCGTCGGAACGCCCCGCGTCAGGGTACCGGGAACCTGCGGGAAGACATAGCGGATCCCGTGGATCAGGAACTCCTTCAACGCGGCGCGCATCACGGTCTTCTTGTCGGCGGCCAGCAGTCCGGCCATCGCGCTACGCTGAACCGATTCGCTGACCTCGCTACGACTGATGCGCAGGCTGTCGGCGACATCTTTCAGGAACCACGGTTCCTTCATGCCGGTGATCTTCAACAAGACCACGATGTCGAGCGGTCGCATACCATTGTGTTGTTTCATGGTCACCTCAATTTCGCAATTCGCAAACCGCGAATCAAGAACCATGATAGCCGCTCAGTAAAGATAGTCAAGTAAAAAATTAGATAAAATAATTAGTTATCAGTCGGCCAATCATATCGCCGCGCGGCGGAGAAGCAAGAGAAACGGTGGTGGCGGGAGCGCGGGAGATGAATCGGTAGCGGCGGCTACTTCTTCACCGGCTTGGGAGCGGGATTGACGGGGGCGGTCGCGGTCGGTAATAGATCCAACTTTCCGAGTTTGTTGAAGTAATACTCAGATAAACCGAACAGGACCCCATCCTTGCTGATGAGATAGTCGCTCTTGTCCTTCACCTTCTGGCCGACCAGTTCGAAGGTGGCGGCCTCACCGTTCTTGAACGAGACGGTGACGGTCCCCTTGGCTATCTTTTCTTTTTTCTTGTCCTTTTCCACCTCGTCGGTCATCGGCGGCGGTGCGTCGAAGAACGACCCGATACGGAGCCCGCCGACCATCGAGAGGAGCGACTTCGCTTTCTGCGGATCGGCCCCGTCAAGACCGGTCACCGTCGCCTCGTCGTTCTCGCCCAGTTTCACCTCGACGGGGGCGCGTCCTTCGAGCGTTATCTTGAGACCGACGACATCGGCCGGTTCCCTGCCCGGGAACAGTTTCCGTTCGCGCCATTCGCCGTCGTAGCGGGCGAAGACATGCCGTTCGTTGCTCGGCGAAAGGTAGAGAGCGCCGTCAACCTTGATGGGGAGCCGCGCCCCGGCGGGGTTGCCCAGAACGAGCGTCTTGCCCGCCACCTTCACCTCGACCGCCTTATCGAAGCCGTAGGAGGTCTTCGGCATCTCCTCCTGGTCGCCGATCTGGGTGCCGTAACGGAATTTCGGCAGGGTCTCCAGCACCTTGTCGACGAGCGCCTTGTCGGCCGGGAAGTTGTTCTTCTCTTTGACCACCCACCGGTCGCCCTGTTTGGCGAGGGTGGTGGTGATCTTCTTCTCGGTATCGGTGATCGCGACCTCCGTTATCTGCTCTTTCGCGAGTCCCTCGAAGACGGCGCGGTTCTCCTGTTCGATGTTCCGGTGTATCGCCTGCTCGTCGAGATGTTTTTTCAGCAGGAACCAGCCGATGAGCAGAGCCAGTATAGCCAGCAGAACGAGATTTTTCCTGTTCATGTCACGCTCTCCCTGAAAGTCTGTTCCTCATCATCATCCGGATGACACCGAATATCACGACCACGAGCGGCATCAGCAGGATACCGACCCAGCGGATGATCTCTTTCATCGCATCGGATACCTCGGCGTCGATGAATACATAGCCCTGATCGCGCGACCGGATACCGGCAAGGTCGCTCGAATTGGTGAGATAGTCCACGAGGTTGATGAAGAATATCCCGTTCGACTGGAACATCCGCATGTTGCGGTCGAGTATCAGTTCGGGGGTGCCGGCGAGAAAGACCCGCCCCGGCTTTTCTCCCTTCGCGAGGAAGGAGGCCGCATCGGCCTTCGGCGGCAGGTTGCCGCTGGTGAAGGCGCTCGGGAAGGTGCCCGATGCGAGCACCGCGAGATCGAAGGTCTTGAACTCGCTTTCCTGCGGTTGCGTGATCTGATCGGGCATCGCCATCACCGCTCCCCGCTGTTCCCAACTCTTGCCCGATGAACGGGCGACCGTCGCGTAGGAGAGCCCTTCTTTCTGCTCTATCTCTATCGAGGAGGAGAACGGGAAGGCGAGCGTACCGAGTTCGCGCAGGTAGCCCGGGAGCGCGGCGTCCATCTGCTTCGCGCCGACCTTTATCCAGAAGGGGTAGGGCTGCAGGTACCGCATGTTACCCGACGGGATGAGCGCCGGGAAGTTGTAAAGGTCGAGCACCATGTTGCCCTGCAGTTTGAGTCCCCACGCCTCGAGCAGGTTGCCGTAGTTGATGCGCCGCTCCTGCCCCATCATCCCCTGCTGGAACTTGATGCCCGACTGCAGGACGACGAGCGACCCGCCCTTCAGCACGAACTGGTCGACGAGGTATTTCTCCCATTCGGTCAGATTGTCGGCCTCGTGTATCACGAGCACCGTGGTCCCGTCGGGCAGGGGGTCTCCCTCTTTTATCTGGACCTCGCGCACCTCGTACTGCTCGCGGAGCGCCTCGGCGACCGCCATCGTGTCCTTCGTGATGGAGTGGCTCGGCGGCAACTGGCTCTGCAACTGCATCCGCATCTGCGGGTCGAGGTCGTCGGGGAGCCGGACCTCCTTGTTGAGGAAGACGATGGTGTCCTTTTTCTCGCGCGTCAGTTTGAGTATGGCGCTCGTCAGTTCGTACTCGATGTCCTTGATCCCCATGACGACCGGCAGGATCTCGCTTTTTTCCTGATAGTACAGCGCGATGCCGAGATAGACCGCCTGCACCTCCTCCTTGTTCTTGCCGATGACATTGATGTTGACCTTCTCTATGCCCGCCTTCTTGGCGTCCTCCTCGATGTTCGGATCCTTTTCGGGAACGAGCACCGACAATTCCACCTTGCCCTTGCCGTAATTCTCGTACTCCTTGAGGATGTCGAGTATGTCGCGTTTGACCGGCAGGACGCGCGGCGGCAACTCGTCGGAAAGATAGAATTTCACCTGCACCGTTCCCGGCAGATCGGCGAGTATCTTCTTGGTCGAGTCGCTCACGGTGTAGATGCCGCCCCGCGTGAGATCGAGCCGCAGGAAGGCGTAGGAGGCGAGTATGTTGACGAACAGCGCTATGCCGGTGACGAGTGCGATGGCGATGAGGGCGTCCAGTTTCTTTTTACTCATGGCGTCACCTCCCTACCAGCTGCGCGCTTCGAGCGACTTGATGTTGTAATACACGAACAGCCCGATCACCGTGAGGTAGAACAGGATGTCGCGCGAATCGATGACGCCGCGCCCGATGCTCTGGAAATGATAGTTCAGCGAGAAGTTGCGCACCACCTCGCCGATGAGGGTCGGGAACACCGAGAATACCGGCTCGGTCCCGATGATGAGCAGGAGGAACAGGAGGACCGCGGTGAAGAGGAACGCCGTTATCTGATTGGCGGTGAGCGAACTCACGAAATTCCCGATCGCGACATAGGCGGCGGCGAGCAGGATCGCGCCGAGGTACGACGCGACGACCGGGCCCCAGTCGAGCGGGCCGGTGAGCGACACGAGCGTCGGCACGATGAGCGTGAGCAGGAGCGCGACACCGACGAACGCGACGCCGGCGAGGAACTTGCCGACGACCAGTTCGAGGTCCGACACCGGGAGCGACAGAAGCACCTCCATGGTGCCGCTCTTGCGCTCTTCGGCCCACGATTTCATGGTGACCGCCGGGACGAAGATGAGAAAGACCCACGGCATCACGCCGAAGAAATCGTTCACCGAGACGATGCCCTGCAGGAAGAACAGGCGGAAGAACAGGAACGAGAGTATGACGAGGAACAGCGTGAAGAATATGTAGGCGATGGCCGAGTTGAAGTAGCCGAGCAATTCCTTGCGGGTGACGGTCAGTATGTTGTTCATGCGTTGCCTCCTTCGATGAGTGACAGGAAGGTGTTCTCGAGAGAACGCGATTCGAGATGGATCTGCGCGAGATCCCAATTCTGCGCCACGGCGGCCCGGAATATCTGGTTGCCCGTCTCGCGTTCGCCTTTGGTCTTGACGCGGAAGGTGTCGCCGGCCACGCGGCTGACCGCCGCGACGCCCGGTATCTTCGTCAGCGCGTCGGCGACCGTCCGCTCGTCCTTCGCCGTCAGGAACTCGACGCGGAAGATGTTGTGGCCGCTGCTGCGCTCCTTCAGGTTGTCGAGCGTGTCGTCGGCGACGATCTTCCCCTGATTGATGATGACCACGCGGCTCGCGACCGCCTCGACCTCCGAGAGGATGTGCGAGCAGAGGATGACGCTCTTCTCGCGGCCCAGATCGCGGATGAGCCCGCGGATCTCGGTTATCTGTATCGGGTCGAGCCCGTTGGCCGGTTCGTCGAGTATCAGGATCTCCGGATCGTGCAGGATGGCCTGCGCGAGGCCGACGCGCTGTTTGTAACCTTTCGAGAGATGCCCGATGATGCGGTGGCCCACCGCGTCGACCGCGCACCGCTCCATCGCCCGTTTCTTCGCGGCGGCCGGGTCCTTGAGCCCGCGCATCGCGGCGATGAACGACAGATACTCGTCAACGGTCATATCCTGATAGAGCGGATTGTTCTCCGGCAGATACCCGATGGCGTTGCGCGCCTTCACCGGGTCCTCGGTGATGTCGCGCCCGGCGACCGCGATGGTGCCGGTATCGGCGGGCAGATAGCCGATGATCATCTTCATCGCGGTGGTCTTGCCGGCGCCGTTCGGACCGAGGAAGCCGAGGATGTCCCCCTTGCGGAGCGTGAACGAGGCGTCGGCGACCGCCGTGATGCGATCGTAACGCTTGGTCACCCCGCGCACCGTGATCATCTCAGTCATGCGAAAACCTCCTTTTTATGAATACATACAGCATAGTACGCCACTTAAACAACGAGGCGTCAGGATTTATTCCGCCGCGCCGGGAACCGGCCGGTCCGCACCTCGTCGCGGTATCGCGTAAGCGCGTCGGTGACCTGACGGTCGAGGTCGAGGTATTTTTTGAGGAACGAGGGATTGAACGATCCGTCCATGCCGATGAGGTCATACAGGACAAGCACCTGTCCGTCGGTGTCGGGGCCCGCCCCGATGCCGATGGTGGGGGCGGACACCTCGGCCGTTATCCGCGCCGCGAGTTCGGCAGGGACCATCTCGAGCACGATGAGCGCGGCGCCCGCCGCGTCGAGCGCAAGCGCCCCGTTCAGGATCTCGTCGTGTTCGCGCTTCGTTATGCCCCGTTTGCGATAGCCGCCGAAAAGGTTCACCGACTGCGGGGTGAGCCCCACATGGCCGACGACCGGGATGCCGACCGCGGTGAGCCGTTCGACCAGCGGCACGACCGCGACACCGCCTTCGACCTTGACCGCCTCGGCGCCCGCCTTCATGAGCGTGACGGCGTTATCGACCCCCTGCGCGACCGACGCCTGATAGGAGCCGAACGGCATGTCGGCGATGAGGAACGGCGCCGGGGCGCCGCGCCGCACCGCGCGGACATGGTAGGCGACCTCGTCCACCGAGACGCCGAGCGTACTTTCTTCGCCCTTTATCACCATGCCGAGACTGTCGCCGACCAGCAGGGTCTCGATGCCGGCCGCCTCGGCGATCCGCGCGAACGCGGCGTCGTAGCAGGTCACCATCGCGATGGGGTCCTTCCCTTTTTTGTCCCGCAGGGCGGGGAGCGTCATCTTCTTCATTCGCTTTTCTCTCCTCCGGTCCCCGAAACGATGTCGAGCCGTCGCTGGGTCTCGGTCTCTTTCTGCCGGTCGCCCTGCGCCGCGTAGAGGTCGCGAAGTTTCGTGAGGTACGCGGTGAGCGGTCGTTTCCAGCCCTGCTCGGAGGCGGCACGTGCCGCCAGTTCGAGCGTCGCGGCGTCGAACAGGCCGCGCGACACCGCAAGCCCCGCGCCGATGCAGCGCGAGAGCGGTTCGTCGATGTCGCCGAGCGCCGCGTTGACCTTGGCGACCGACCGCTCGACGAAGGCCGCGTCGAGATCGCGGTACTGCGGCGGCAGGGCCTTCCGGTCCACCGCGCCGCCCGCCATCTGGGCGCGATAGGCGTCGTTGGCGGGGTCGCCGGCGTAGCGGGTCGCCTCCTCGCACGGGGTGTCGATGAGCGACGCGACGCCGAGCGCACAACGCATCAGGTACAGTCGCCCCACAAGCGTCGGGTCGCCGGTCTTGGAGATATGTTCGAGCGCCTTTTCGAAATGGATGCCGGCGAGCCGGTCGTCCCCTTCGAGATAGCGTTGCAT
Source organism: bacterium (assembly GCA_029573155.1). Classification (GTDB taxonomy): domain Bacteria; phylum UBP6; class UBA1177; order UBA1177; family JAKLFG01; genus JAKLFG01. The sequence continues at coordinate 3,319 of JAKQHE010000199.1, read as the reverse complement.
GAAATTGGCGAGTTGCGCGACCCCCTCGTTCTGCCACGCCGGGGCCGGCTCCGACGAGCAGGCGGCACAGGAGAGACACAGCGCGATGAGGGCGAGTAGGCGTATCATGGGAGTTTTATCTCCTTTTTCTGGTCGAACGGCAGACTGTTGCGAACATCCTGCAGGAGTTGCCGGAGCGAGGAGACGGTCTCGTCCACATCCTTGCGCAGGAGATTGATGTCCTGCGTCGTTCCCTGCAGGTCGGCGCTCATGGTCACCGCATTGTCGATGAGCGCGTCGAGCCGCTTGAACTTCGCCTCGATGTCGAGCAGGATGTTGTTGACGGTCGCGAGCGAGCCCTTGTCGCCGAACACCCCCTCGTCGGCCTTCGCGGTCATGGAGTCTATCCGCTTGACGGTGGTATCGACCGTCGCGGTGATCGCGGCGACCTGTTCGAGCGTTTTCATGAGCGTTTCCTGTCCCTTCTTGTCGCCCGTTGCCATCTCGAGGAGCGACTTTTTCTCCGAAAGCATCTTCGTTATCTTGCGGGTGTCGGCGATGATCTTGTTGAGTTCGCTCCCCTCGTTGGTCATCTTATCGACGTTGTCGGCGACCGACTGTATCCGCTCGACGAGTGGCTGGGCCTTCTTGATGACCTCGTTGATGTCGTCTATCGTTTTTATCGGGACGATCTTGTCGGCGGGCAGTTCGGCGCTCCCGGTGTCTTCGGTCTTTACGACGATGCGCGGACTGCCGACGAGCGGTTTTTCGAGCGTGAACGCACTCGTTTCGCGGACCCAGCGGGCGTGTTTCTGGGCCACCGATATCGTGATGAGCACCTCTCCTTTCTCCGACAGTTCGAGCGCCGAGACCTTGCCGATCTCGAAGCCGGAGAAGAGGACCGGCATCCCCTGCGACAGGCCTTCGCCCGACTCCGACAGGAGCCGGTAGGTCGCCAGATCGGCGAACAGGTCCTTCTTGTAGGCGACCAGTACGGCGGTGGCGAGGATGAGCGCGACGGTGCTCACGATGAAGAGTCCGACCTTGTATTGGAGGGTGTCACGCGCCATCGCTACCGTACCGCTCGCCGTTCCATTCGTAGTCGAGGATGATAGCGTCGATGCCGGGAAAGTCAAGGAGTTCCAAATGTTTCCGTATCCATTCGAAGGAGCGGAGCCCCGCGATCTGCACGAAGGGACGGTCGATCACGATGAGCGCCTCCTTCCGCTGGGCGGCCCGCAGGAGTTTCACGAGGAACAGGTCCCGCTCGCTCAGGTCGTAGGGCCGTTTCTCGGCGATGCCGCACAGGCCGAACCGTTCGAGCGCCTCGGTGGTGAGCCGGTGCGACTCCTCCCTCCCGAGCCGCTCGTGGTATTGGCGGATGAGCGCGATATTACGGAACACCGACAGGTTGGAAAGAAGCGGGATGTCGGCCGATACCGGGGCATAGCGCCCCTTTTCGGCGGTCGCGAGTTCCATCATCGCCGCGTCGAGCGTCGCGTCGTCGGCGAAGGTTCTCAGAGAAAACGGGCAACTAATGACAGCACCTCGATGATGATGATGGCTATGAACACATTGACCATGCCGCGCAGGACCGCCACCGGCACCGCCGTCAATTGATACCCGGCGCGCGAGCCGTAGTAGAGCGGGATAAAGGTGATGAAGAACCCGAACGCGGCGCTTTTGACGACCATGATGGTGAAGTAACGGTATTCTATCGCCTTGGCGATGAGTTCGGTGTACGTGTTGAAACTCATGTCGAAGATGATCGCCGAGAACACGAGCCCGCTCGCGGTCACGATGATGGCGAAGAGCGCCGACAGCAGGACGACGCTTACCATCACCGCGACGATGCGCGGGAGGAACAGGTAGTTCGCGATGTCGACGCCGAACGCCTCGAGCGCGTCGAGTTCGCGGTTGGCCTTCATCACCGCCATCTCGGCGTTGATGGCCGACCCGCTACGCAGGGCGATGAGGAGCGTCGTCATGATCGGCGCCATCTCGAGCACCACCACGCCGGCGATGAAGTCGCCGATGTAGCCGGTCAGCCCGATCTCCTTGATGACGAACAATGTCATGCCGATGAAGAGCGAGCCGAAGACGACCGAGACGACGATGAAGAATCCGAGCAGTTGCACGGCGGTGAAGTATATCTGTGTCACGGCGATCTCGACGGTGAGCGGCCGGTAACTCGACGGCGAGAGGAGCCGCCGGAACACCGCGGAGGCGAACCCGAGCAGTTGGTGCAGTTCACGCCAGCGGCCGAGCGCCCCGGCGCCAACGCTTTCTATCCACGATACCGCGTTCATAGCCCTCCCGGGCGACATGCCTTCCGAACGAGAGGGCATACTATCAGAGGAAGGGCGATTCGTCAATGAAACGGAGGGAAGGGGAGCGGAAGGAGACGACGACCGCCTAGGGGCAGGCGACGAAGGTCGTGTCGGTCACATTGAGTATCGCGTCCTCGTCGGCGTCGATGTCGCAGGTGTCGCCTTCGGAGAATACGACATGTTCGAGCGTGAGCGTCGCGTCCTGCTCGACCCAGATCTGGCCGTAGTTGCCCGAGCCGCCGTGCATGATGTCGGCGTAGGAGAACCGGTTGTCGTTGCTGCTCGTGTTGTAGAACCCGAAATAGTTCCAGTCGCCCGCGGCGGGCGTCGTTTTGCTGCTCTTCACGGTGATGCGCTTGTCGGCGGTGCCGTCGAGTATCAGCGAGCCGCCCTCGGCGATGTTGATGATCTCGTTGGGTTCTATCAGGATGGTCGTCCCCGCCTCGACGGTGACCGACTCTCTGAAACTAAGTCCTTCGAGTTCGTACGGGATACCGAGTTCCTTCCAGAGACCGCCTACCTCGGTGTAGCCGCCGACGACATGGACGCGGTCCTTGCCGGCGGTCAGGTCGGAGGTGGTGATGGGCGACAGGGAGGGGACCACGCTGGCGGTCACGACGAGCGGGTATTCGGATATCTTCTTGAACGAGTTGCCGGTGAAACTGCCGAGCGTGACGTCCTTCATCTCCATGCCGGGGCCGGTGATGTCGCTGAACAGGCAGTTGTCGAAGGAGACCGACGCGCCCTGCTCGACCCAGAATATGCCGTAAGTGCTGCCGCCGTACTTGAAATCGACATACTCGAACCGGTTGTCTTCCGAAGCGGTGTTGTAGATGCCGATGTAATCCCAATCACCCGCCTTCGGGGTGGTCTTGGCGCTCGTCACGGTGATGCGCTGGGCGACGGTCCCGATCATGATGAGCGCGCCGTTCTCGCTGACATTGACGATCTCGTTGGGCATGACCGCTATCGTGGTCCCCGCCTCGACGGTGACGGTGGCGTGGAAATTG
>JAKQHE010000195.1 GCA_029573155.1 bacterium | reverse complement strand
CGAAGGGGTGGTCGAAGGGCTTCTACTGGTCCGCGACGGAGCGCAGGGAGATGATCGAGGGGGCGGAGGCGGGAAGTGATCGGATGGCGTGGACCGTTTCGTTCCCCACCGGCGGGATAGAGGGGAAGAGTCTCGAAGTGTGGGGGCACGCCCGCTGTGTGTCGGGTCCCGTGCCGGTCACCGATCGTCTGAAACAGTATTTCATCTTCATGAAGTAACGAGATCCCTAATAGTCCAGAAAAAATAGCACTCTTGATTTTCAATGCTATAATAGCCCCCGACTGGAACGGATAATGGAGGCATTGACCATGCGTATCAACCGGACGATCTTCAGACAGTATGATGTGCGCGGCATCGTGGGGAAGGACCTGACCGACGATTTCGCCTACACGCTCGCCAAAGGCTGTGCGAGTTATTTCAAAAAGCAGGATCCCAAACTCACCGCCGTCAGCATCGGCCACGACGCGCGGCTTTCGTCGCCCGGCTTCGCCAAGCAACTCATCCGCGGCTTCAACGAGTCAGGGATCGACACGATATTCGTCGGCATGGTGCCCACCGGGCTGTCGTATTTCTCGCTTTTCAACCTGCCGGTGCAGGGGGGCGTCATGATCACCGGGTCGCACAATCCGCCCGAATACAACGGCTTCAAGATCAGCCTCGGCGACCTGCCGGTCTACGGCGACGGGATACAGGCCATCGCCGACATCATCGAGAAGGATGACTTCATCGCGGGGGCGAAGAAGGGGACGGCGAAGGAACACAACATCATCCCCGATTTCGAGGCGTACATCCTCAAGAACATCCACATCAAGAACCCCGGCCGCCTCAAGATAGTGGTCGACGCGGGCAACGGCGTGGGCGGCTTTGTGGCGGTGCCGATACTGAAGAAACTCGGCGTGCATGTGATATCGCTCTTCGAGACGCCCGACGGCAAATTCCCGAACCACCATCCCGATCCGACGGTGGTCGAATACATTCAGGAACTCATCAAGACCACCAAGAAAGAGAAAGCGCATGTCGGCATCGGCTTCGACGGCGACGCCGACCGCATCGGGCTCATCGACTCGAAGGGGGAGGTCATCTGGGGCGACCAGATACTGACCATCTTCGCCCGGCAGATACTCAAGGAACTCCCCGGTGCGACGATCGTGGCCGAGGTGAAATGCAGTAAGACGCTCTACGACGACATCAAGACGCGCGGCGGCAAGGGCATCATGTGGAAGGCGGGCCATTCGCTCATCAAGGCGAAGATGAAGGAGGTCGGTGCGGCGATGGGCGGCGAGATGAGCGGCCACATCTTCTTCAAACACCGCTTCTTCGGTTACGACTGCGCGATATACAGCATGTTCAGGCTCCTCGAGATACTTTCCGAACGCGATGATCTCGATGTCCGCCGTCTGCTCGACGGCATCCCCAAGACGGTGAGCACCCCCGAGATCCGGTTCGAGGTCGACGAGGAGAAGAAATTCCCGGTGGTGGCGAAAACGGTCGCGCATTTCAAGGAACAGGGCTACGATGTCAACGACATCGACGGCGCCCGCATCACCTTCGCCGACGGCTGGGGTCTGTTGCGCCCCTCCAACACGCAGAATGTCATCGTGATGCGGTTCGAGGCCGAGACCGATAAGCGCCTGAAGGAGATACAGGCGCTCATCGAAGGGACGCTCAACGAATATCTGAAGTAGGGGAAGCGATATGTCCAAAACGCTGGTCATGGTGCTTGCGGGCGGTCAGGGAAGCCGCCTGATGCCGCTCACCACCGAACGGGCGAAACCGGCGGTGCCGTTCGGTGGCGTCTACCGCATCATCGATTTCGTCCTGTCGAACTTCGTCAACAGCGGCTACATGCAGATCAAGGTGCTGACGCAGTTCATGTCGAACTCGCTCAACCAGCACATCGCGCGCAACTGGGGACTTTCCATGCAGTTCAACCAGTATGTCGAGACGGTCCCGGCGCAACAGCGGACCGGCGATAACTGGTATCTCGGGAGCGCCGACGCGATATTCCAGAACCTCAACATCCTGCGCGATGAACGGCCCGAACATGTGTTCGTCTTCAGCGGCGACCATATCTACAAAATGGATGTTTCGCAGATGTTCAACTTCCATCTGCACAAGGATGCCGACATGACGATAGCGGCGATACCGGTACCGCTCAAGGATGCTTCGCAGTTCGGCGTCATCGAGGTCGACGAGGACTGGCGCATGATAGGGTTCGAGGAGAAGCCGAAGGAACCCAAAGGCATCCCCGGTCGCCCCGACCTCGCGCTTGCCAGCATGGGGAACTACATCTTCAAGCGCGACACTCTCGCGCAGGCCGTGTCGGAGGATGCCGAGAAAAAAGAAAGCGCCCACGATTTCGGCAAGAATGTCATCCCGGCGCTCTACCCCCGCAAGAAGGTCTACATCTACGACTACCTTTCGAACAAGATACGCCTGCCCGACAGCGACCAGTACGAGAAACCCTACTGGCGCGATGTCGGTACTATCTGGAGTTACTGGGAGAGCCACATGGAACTCGTGTCGGTCAGCCCGGCGGTCAACCTGTACAACCGTAACTGGCCCATTTTCGGGTTCCCCGATGTCAACATGCCGTCGGCCAAGTTCGTTTTCGCCGATCAGGCGAATCAGCGCGTCGGTCTGGCCACCGACTCGATGGTCTCGGTCGGGTGCATCATATCGGGCGGCCGGATAGATCGCACCATCCTCTCCCCCGGTGTCCGCGTCAATTCCTATGCGCTCGTCGAGAACAGCATCATCCTGAACAACACCAATATCGGTCGCTACTGCCGTATCCGCAACGCCATCATCGATAAGAATGTCACGATACCGAATGACACGGAGATCGGCTACGATCCCGAACAGGATAAGGCCCGCGGCTTCACGGTGACCGATGAAGGGCTGGTGGTCGTCCCGAAAGGGTATAGGTTCTAGGCCTCCGAAAATATTCTTGACACCACGCAGGTTCTCCTTACAATGCCCCCCGCTGTCGCAAGACGGCAAAAAAAAACAGGAGGTGCACTACGCATGTCAGACGGTACCGTGAATCAGAACAACCTTAACTTCGGGGAGTTGCTCAAAGAGTTCCTTCCCAGCGAAAAACAGTTCTCCGGCGAGGAGATCGTCAGGGGGCATGTCCGGGCTATCACCCGCGACTTCCTTCTCGTGGATGTCGGCCACAAATCGGACGGCATCATCCAGACCATCGAGTTCACGCCCGAGGAACTCAAGGAGATCAAGGTCGGTGATCAGGTCGAGGTCGTTATCGACCGGGTCGAGGACGACCGGGGCAACATCGGTCTTTCCCGCCAGAAGGCGGCCATGCTCCGCATCTGGGAGACGGTCGGTCGCGCCTACGACACGGGCGAACTGGTCCGCGGCACCATCGTGTCGCGCGTCAACGGCGGCCTGCAGGTCGACATCGGCGTCAAGGCGTTCCTGCCCAACTCGCAGGTGGCGCTTCGTCCCATTAAAAATGTGGACGAACTGATCGGTCGCACCTTCGATTTCAAGGTCATCAAGTACGACCAGAAGCGCGGCAACATCGTGATCAGCCGCCGCGACCTTCTGGAACGGGAGCGCGAGGACCTCAAGACCAAGACGCTTGAGCGCCTGCAGGAAGGGGTGCTCGTCAAGGGTCTGGTCAAGAACATCACCTACTACGGCGTCTTCATAGACCTCGGCGGCATCGACGGCCTGCTCCACATCACCGACATGAGTTGGGGTCGCGTCAATCATCCGAGCGAGATGTTCAAGATAGGCGACGAGGTCGAGGTCAAGGTGCTCAAGTTCGACCGTGACGCGGAGCGCGTGAGCCTCGGGCTCAAGCAGATATCGGACGACCCGTGGCAGTACGCCTCGGAGCGCTACAATGTCGGCAAAGTGGTCCGCGGCAAGATCGTGGCGCTGGAGGATTACGGCGCGTTCGTCGAACTGGAGCGCGGCATCGAGGGGCTCATCCACATCAGCGAGATGAGTTGGACCCGCCGGGTCAAGCACCCGAGCAAGATGGTCGCGATAGGCGACGATGTCGAGGTGAAGATACTCGAGATCGATGTCGACAACCGTCGCATCAGTCTCGGCATGAAGCAGACCGAGCCCAACCCGTGGGAGCAGTTGAAGGATAAGTATCCGGTCGGCACCATGGTCAAGGGCGTCATCCGCAACATCACCGATTTCGGCCTGTTCGTCGGCGTCGAGGACGGCATCGACGGGCTCGTCCGCACGAGCGACATCACCTGGGACCGGAAACTCAAGCACCCGAGCGAGTACTACAAGAAGGGCGACGAGATAGAAGCGATGGTGCTCAATATCGATTCCGAGAAACAGCGGTTCAGCCTCGGTGTCAAGCAGATGAGCCACGACCCGTGGAAGATGTTCCGCGAATCGTACAAGGAGAACGATAAAATAGAGGCCGAGGTGGTCAAGACGACCGATTTCGGCATCTTCGTGAAGGTGTTCGACACGATCGAAGGGCTCGTCCACAAGACCGAGTTCGAAGACCCGAACAAGAACTTCTCCATCGGCGACAAGATAGAGGTCATCATCAAGTCCATCAGCGACACTGAACGCAAGGTCTCCCTCTCGATCAAGGCGATAAGCGAGGCCGAAAGCCGGCAGAACATGGAAGAGGCCAAGGCGAAGACCGGTGAAGTGCCGGAACGGCTCGGCTCCATCGGCGACGCGTTCAAGAATCAGCAGTAGTCGACGCCTCCCCCGAAAATTTGCTTTCCCCGACATCGCCCCTATAATCGCGCTGTCTTGTTCATTACAACCGTGAACTTATTGAAGTAAGGAGTATGCCATGCCCGTGAACCTGAAAGGAAGAAGTTTTCTGACGCTCAAGGATTTCACCCCCGAAGAGATCCGCTACCTGCTCGATCTGTCGCGCGACCTCAAGGCGAAGAAGCGCGCCGGTATCAAAGGGGACCTGCTGGAAGGCAAGAACATCGTCCTGCTGTTCGAAAAGGCCTCGACCCGCACCCGCTGCGCCTTCGAGGTGGCGGTGCTCGACGAGGGCGGCCATGTCACCTTCCTCGGCACGA
>JAKQHE010000191.1 GCA_029573155.1 bacterium | reverse complement strand
AAGGTTTCCATGATTTTTTTTGTCGCAATATCCCAAAGTTTAACGGTCTTATCCCAACTTCCCGACACCAATGTTTTGCCGTTTGGAGAAAACATTAAGGAGGTAACCCTATCTTTGTGTCCTTCGAGTGTAGCAACAAGTCCCTTGTTCTGCATGTCCCATATTTTTATGGTGTTATCGCGACTTCCCGATGCCAACATCTTTCCATCTGGCGAAAAAACGACACTATTAACTCTGTCGTTATGTCCATTAAGCGTGGCAAGTATAGAATGCTTCTCAACACTCCAAATCTTGATTGTTTTATCCCAACTCGCAGAAGCTATTGTTTTATTATCAGGTGAAACCGCTACCGAAGCAACTCCATCGTTATGCCCATAAAATGTTGATACCAGTTCTTTCTTATTTACATTCCATAGTTTTATTGTGTTGTCGGAACTGCCCGATGCCAACATCTTGCCATCAGAGAAGAAAGATACCGAATGAGCGTTTCTATCATGCCCTATAAGGGAACCTACCATTTTTTGTTCTTTGACATCCCACAATCTTATGCTTTTATCGCCACTTGATGAAACCAACATTTTATTATCTGGAGAAAAAGCAACTGAAAGAACCCCTGATTCATGGCCTGAAAATGTGGCAAGCATTTTACCTTCTTTTATGTTCCATAACTTTATTGTTTTATCAGCACCTCCTGATGCTAACATTTTTCCATCATGCGAAAAAGCAACAGCCCATACAAATTTGTCATGTCTTTGAAACGAAACGGGGTTATCAATATGGCCACCTTTGCTTGCTTGAAACAACGCAGAGTGCGCCTCGACAAGATTCAGCTTGGTGTTCCTGTCGGACCTTTGCTCGATATTTTCAAACCGGTACGGGCCATACGGATTGTAGGGACTATGCACCAGCGCGGCGGCGGCAAAGATCCGGGAACTTAGAAAATCTTTTTCATCATATGACCGTTGAGCTTTTTCCGTGAATGACAAAGACAACTGATAGTGCACCTGCTTTTCATTATCTTCTGCCTTCGCTTGCGCCAACTCTGCACTTACGCGAGCCTCCTTTTCTTTTGCTCGTGCATTCATCGAAACAATCATGCCGAGCGCGAGCGATGCCACCAACGCAACGATGAGTGCGCTGACCATCTTGTTCCGCGCCACGAATTTCTTCGCCAATTCCCACGAACTGTACTCGTACGCGCCAACCCGACCCCCGGCCATGTAAGATTCGATGTCGGAGGCAATGGCGAGCGCCGATGGATAGCGGTCTTCTTTTCTCTTGTTCAGCGCCTTTTCCGCCACCGCCCCCAACTCCTTCGGTATCCGCCTATCGCGTTGAACCGTCGGCACAATGGGATCGTTGAGCACCTTGGCGATGACATCGAACGCCGTGAGCCCGGTGTGCGGCGGCTGACCCGTCAGTATCTCGTACAGTACCGCGCCGAGCGAGTAGATGTCGCTCTTCTCGTCTATCTCCTCTATCTCCCCCATCGCCTGTTCCGGCGGCATGTAGGCCGGTGTACCAAAGGCATGACCCGCGACCGTTTTCCCCGCCTCGGCATCCCGCAGGAGTTCCAGCCCTTTCCCTAACTTTTCGGCTCCGATATCGCTCTGCCCCTTTACTTTGGCAAGGCCCCAGTCGAGCACCACCGTCTCGCCGAACTCGCCTATCATCACATTCTCGGGTTTGATGTCGCGGTGGATGACCCCTTTGCTGTGGGCGTAGGCGATGGCATTACAGAGGTCGTGGAGATGCGGCAGGAGTTTCAGCCGCTCATTGAGGTCGCGGCTCGCCTTTATCGCCTGTGAGAGATTCCGCCCTTTCACCATCCGCATCGCGTAGTAACAGGTGCCGTCGGGATGCTGACCGATCTCATAGACCGGCACGATGGAGGGGTGCTCCAGTTGGCCGGTCACCCGCGCCTCGCGCAGGAACCGCGCTTTCACTGCCTTCGATGGCCCTGACGGGGTCTTCTCCGTCCCCTTTTCCTCGGTCGCGTCGCACAGCAGTTCCTTTATCGCTATCTCGCGCCCGATGTGTCCGTCGAAGGCAACGAGAAGACGCCCCATGCCGCCGCGCGCCTTTTCTCCTTTTATGGTATAGCGGTGCGGCGTCTCGGGAGTCACCTGTTCGGCCGTGTCGCCGAGGTCGTGGATGCCCGGTGCGGCGCCGGGATGCTCGGCGATGTCAACCTTCCCGCCGAAGGTCTTGAAGATAAGGTCATCGGCCTTGAGGCCATGGATCGTCTTCTCCACATCACCGCCGTGCTTGACGAGCGCCCGCTCGACCGCCTTTTCCAGAAAGGCCATGTCATCCGGCGCTATCTTCTCTCGCAGACGCTCTTTGAGACTTTTCGATGGATTGGCGGCTCACGCGGAGCCGATCTCGACCAGTTCTTCCGGCTTTATCAGGCCGTTCTGCGCCGCGAGGATGGAGAAGAGCAGGTCGTGCTTCACCGTGACCCCCTTTTTCGTGTTCGTAGAATAGCCGAAGAGGGGCAGACAATCAACTATTTCTTTGAGGAGAACTACGGCCTCGTCGGCAGTTGAGCGAGTATGGTCTTTGTGTACATCTGATACGGGTTCTCGCGGATGCGCCGCACCAGATATTCGATGATGTCCAACGCTATCTCGGGTTGAAGCAGTATCAGCGACTGCACCGCATCATGCGACAACGACAGGAGCAGTCCCTCATCGAGCGAGGAAACCGTGGCGGTCCTCTTTTCGGGCACCAGCGCGGCGAGTTCGCCGAACAGCGACCCGGTGCCCAACTGCGCGAGTACCTGTTCCTTATTGCTCACCTGAAAGCGGCCGGCGGCGACCAGATACAGCGTTTCGCCGTCATCTCCTTTCTGCACGATGACCTCCTGCGGCTGAGTGTAGCGCTCCTCCATGAAACGAGCGAGCGCCATGAGGTGGTCGCCCTTGACCTGCATGAAAAGCGGGGTTTGTTTGAGCAGGTACACCTTTTCAAGTTGTCGCATCGCTATCCTCTCCCGTCAACTGTTCCATCATCGCCACGAAATAGGCCGAATATCCTTTTTGTTCGCTCAAGACCTTCTTCGCCTCGTCTTGCGACAAGGGATCGCCCCCGTCCGCATCGCCCTCTTGCCGACGGATGATACGGTCAAGGACCGGAGCCAGCAGCACGAAACGGTCGTGTCCCAATTCCTTTTCCAGCAGTTCGACCGCGACCGCCGCCTGCTTGCGGTCATCGGAGAAAAGATGCCGCCGGATGAGCGGCAGGTCGGAAACCGATCTCTCCGTGGACATCGAAAAGAGCAACAGCGCCGCCTCGTAACTCAATTCCTCGTCGACCGCCTCATGCCACCGCCGTCCTTTATGACCCGGTGACACCCTGTCGCGCAGGCCCCAGAGCAGATCCGTTCGCGTGATCGCCATCTCACGCAAGCGACCGAGTTCCCCGTCGGTGAAGAGACCGGAGGGAAGCCGTTTACCAAGGAACACCACGGCCAGAAGCCGCGCCTCGTCGGGCGACGATGCCGTCATCCGTTCATGCACGAAACGCCACACCGCTTCCCCCCCGATCCGAGCCATCGTCATCAGGAGCATGCGCCGGGCGTACGGGTCGGTCTCCTCGCGATACCGCTCGACGAGCGCGGGGGCGATCGGCTCGCCCACGGCCCCGGCGGCCTTGTGAGCCGTCATGCAGAACATCGGATCGCTCAACCCGTTGACGATGTGCGGATACCCGTCAAGGTCCTTCATCGCGCCGGCATACTTGATGAATTCACGAAGCACCGGGGGCGATGCACCTTCCAGCAGGCGTTCCCGGTAGGCCGCGGGAAGCGGCACACCCGCGTGACGATACACCGAAAGAAGGCGCCGGCGCTCACGCTCCTCACGGGAGAATGCCGATCGGTCAAGCTCGGCCCGCGCCCTCTCAGATACTACACCGCGCCGCAGCGAGATCGAAAGGAGACGGTCATGCAGTTCGCCGTTCGCGGGATCGAGCCCCCTCGCCACCGTCTCGATATCCCCGTCATCACCGATGGCGCCCAGACATTGGATGGCGGCGGCGGCGACATCCGGCCGTTTCCGTTGCAGACACAGCGTCCGCACCTGCTCCGTAAAAGCAGGCCATCCATGCCGTTCTATGCAGGAAAGGAGATGCTTCTCCTCTTCTCCGTTCGCGTGGAGGAATTTCTTTCTCACGATATTCTCCAGTCGCTCGAGGCGATGTTCCTCCAGAAGAGCAAGCGTCTGAACGGTGGCAAGATAGTTCCGGTCGGCAAGCATCCGGGCCTCCAGATCATCCAGTGTCTCCCGATCCACCACCACCGCGCCGTGTGGCTGAAGAAGCGTTCCCAACAACACCCTCAACCGCTGGGCATACCGCGAATAGAGGGCGAAGGCCATGATAAGCCAAACGGCCAGAAGCAGCGCGATGCCGCTCATCAGCGTCATGGGCCGACCCGATCCCACGACATAGAACGCGAAGTACAGCACCAGCCCTCCGAGCGCGCTCGCCAGAGGACGGACCATGCCGAGCACCACCGCCACCATCCGTTCGTGGCGAGCTGCGGGGAATAACTGGAGTAAGGTCGAAAGGGCGGGGTTGGCGAACGGGATGCCCACCATGCTGAAACTCATCTTGCCGGCCACGAAACAGGCGAAGATGAGCGTTGCGGCCGGAAGCCCCGAAAGCGACGCGATCCCGGCGAGCGCCAGCATCGCGGTCACGACCATCGGCAGAAGCGCCAGCCCGCCGCCGACGCCGATGCGTTGCAACACCGAACGGGAGACGGTTATAGAGAGGGCGGAGGCGGTCAGTTTGGCTATCGCCGAAAAAAGCGCGAAGTAAAAGGCCAACTGTTCGGGAGACGAGAACTGCTGCTTCATGCCGCGGTTATACAGATAGTCCACGATGCAGTAGGCCATCGCCTGACACACGGTGAACGTGATGATCATCCAAAGATACGCGTGGCGCCGGTGCTGACGGAATGCGCTCCGATCCTTCGATACGGCACGTCGATCAGGCGCGGGCCTCGCGGGCGCCGCGACCGACCGGAACGAGAAGAAGACCACGATCGCTCCCACGCCGCAAAGCAGTGCCGGCATCAGGATCGCCGCGACGGGGAGCGCCGTCAGTGAGAGCGCCAACGGCACGGCGAGCCCGACCGCCAGATAGGCGAGCACCTCGCCCGTCTGGATGACACCGTAACGCTCCTTCATCTGGCGGACATCGAAACGGGCGCTCAGGAACTGCACGAAGAACTGGCCGTAAAGCATGTAGCCGACCGTCGTGGCAAAGAAGAGCATGGCCACCGCTTCACGGCGGTAGGCGGGCATCAGGGCGTACAGGAAAGAGAAAAACGCCATGACCGCGACCATCACGGCAAGGAACGCGGGAAGCACGATGGTCATCCGGTAACGACGCAGGAGCGCACCGAGACTGACCAGCGCGGTCAGGATGCCGGTGGCGAGATAGATGAACACCAGCGTCTCGGGCCGGTAGTATTGGATGAACAGGGCGTTCCCGACAGTGTTGCCGAGGAATAGGAGGACGCCGCAGAGAAAGGAAAAGAGCGCGAGGCGCGGGTCGCTCATCAGAAGTTCACGCCGATGGTGGTGAGAATGCTCTGATCAAGTTTCTGGACATCAAAAACGACTTTTGAATTATACTGACGATTATAGGCAAAGGTTATATCCACAGATTGCGTGGGGGTATCATTCAAAAAATAATAGAATTTTATTTCGGCCCTTAATTCATAACGATAATCGTTGAAGAAATCGAGCATATTGGGGATATAGTAAAATGCCCCGCCAAATTCCACAAACTCATGGAGAGTAAAGACCATCTTTACTCTGCTAGACGAGCGAAATTCTTTAAGACGCTGGGGGCCGTCAACATATGTAGTAAATTCGAATTTCGGGGCGACACCCAAGTCAAAAAGCCAATATTGATTCCTAAACAAAACGAATTTTATGCCGGATGCAACCCCGAACCTATATGTTAACTTTTTTGTCGGGTCACTTTCCATCTCCGTAAAGGAAAAGAACTCCCACCTGTTGGCAAGATAATAGTCAAAGTTTAAGTCAATTCTGTTGGTTTGATATATCTCAGCTTGTGATTGATTCTGATCAGATAACCTAGGAAGTATTTTCTGATCATATTTCAGTATGATCTTGGCTATATTATCATTCCATGTAGTAGACATATTAAAATAGGCAGCCAATGTGTCATTCTTATAAGAAGAACCATTTCCTGACACCCATGTAAATCCTATGTCTCCTCTGAAAAAAAGTTTTTTTTCTTTTTCTCCTTTCTTTTTTCTTTCATTGGTTGAGAAGATCTCTTCAGCAACAGGCTTTTCTTTCTGTTCCTCTTTTTTTTCTTCAACTTTTTCTTCTCTTAACAGGGGCGTCACATCCTCTTTCTCCTGTTCTACGGCCTGCGGAGCGGGCGGCTCCTCTCCCCACAGTACGGCGCTGACCACCATCACGGCGGCGACCATAAGTGCTCTTTTCATGTCACCCCCTGTGGTTGCAGTTCCTGTTGCTCTTCGGTCCGTAAGGCACGATATAACGGTAACAACATAATGACGACCATACTCGCTATCAGAAGCACACCGCTCGTTATGAACAGCGGCAAAATCCCCACCACCTGCGCCAATACACCGCCCAGCCCGAAGGCAAGCGACACGATGGTGAGCAATATCGATTCGGTGGCTCCCATGACCCGCCCCCGGAAATCGGGCGCTGTCTTCTGTTGTAACAAGGTAAAGAACGGCACCAGCAGGAGGGGGATAGCGTTCGCCGTCACCAGTGTGACGGGAATGAGCACGAAGATGTTCGGCACCAGACCGTATAAAAGTATTTCGAATGCGAGTAGGGTACTCCCCAGCATCAGGGTCCGTAACGGACCGGCCTTCTCCATGATGCGTGAGATAAAAAGAGTACCGACAAAGGCACCGACCCCCACGGTGGTCTCCAGCATCGCGAAAATGGTACCGCCTGATAGGCCGTTGGCTGGCGAGAGGATATCCTCGCTGAATGGCATGTAGAGCCCGCCGATCATGCAGGAAAAGCCGTTCAGAACGACGAAAAGCAAGAGCAGGAAGCGATGTATCGGCGAGGCGGCGATGATCTTCATGCCCTCTCTGATATCTCCCATGATACGCGAAAGTTCCAGCGTTCCTTCGCTGAGCGCGTTGCGTGTCCGCGGCAGGAGCAGGAACAGGCCGGCGGCCGTCATGAACGACAGCGAATCAAGGATGAACGCCTGATCGACATAACCGAAACCCAACATGAAGCCGCCGATGGCCGGACCCAGTATGATAACGAGCGATCGATTGTTCTCCAGCATGGCGTTGACCGCCGGCAACTGTTCCTCGGCGAAGAGTTCAGGCAGATAGGCGCGCATCGGTCCGTCTTTGAAGGCAAGAGCAATGCCCTTGAGCACGACAGCGCCGTACAGTATCGTCAGGCTGCCGGTATGATAGGCGATCGGGAAAAGGAGCACGACGACGCCGATGACGACCGAGGCGCCGATGAACAGATCCCGCTTGGGGTATTTGTCGGCGATGGCCCCCGAAATGGGCGACACCAGCAAACCCGGCAGGGTGAAACAGATGAAGACGAGCGCCATCGTCACGGTCGAACCGGTCAGGTGATAGGCGAGCCACAGAAGCGATATCCGGCTGATGCCGGCACCGATGCCCGATATGAGGAGCGCCGCGTAGAGTATCCGGAACTTCCGGTCGCGCAACAGGGAGGAGACCGATGAGTCACTCATCAGCGTCTCCACTTGAAAAGCGAATCTATGGTCGAACGCATCGAGTCCTCAAGGAAACGGCTCGACTTCATCTCGTCGGCCAGTTCTTTCGAACGACCGATGAGTTCCCCGGCGCTCCGCGCGATCGATTCTGCGCGGCGCAGGTCGTCATCGGTGAAGCCCCCCGGCTTGTTGACGAGGTCGAGCGCGCCGATGAGTTCCTCTTGAAAGAAGAACGGCACGACGAGGATGCTCTCGGTCGTGAGCCCCGATTTTTTGTCTATCTCCCGATAAAAGTGCGGATCATCCGCCGGACAGTTGCAGATGACCGCCTTTTTCTGCAGAAGTGCCTGCCCCGTTATCCCCTGCGTCGCCGGGAACCGCGTCTCTTCGAGGTGCAGAGTGTCTCCCCCCGAAAGGGAGAAGAAGACCGCCTCTATCCGCGGTTTGTCCAGCAGGATGACGGCTGAGGAACGGGCGCCCAGCAGGTCGCCGAGGGCGTTGATGAAGGTCGTCAAAACCTCTTTGAGCGGCCGCTTCTGCGCGACCATTTCCTGCAGTTCTTCAACAATGTGTTCTTGCGTCATGGGCTCGCCACCCTCTCAGTTCTTCAAACGATGCTGTGACGAATCATTTCCCGCTTTTCACCGCGGGGGCGACAGGAGCGACAGGAGCGACAGGAGCAGCGGGAGTGTCAGTAGCCACCTTCTCTATCGCCTTGATGTCGGCGCATTGTGACTCCTTCGCATCGTATATGCGGTCTATGTCGGCGACCATCGCAAAACTCATCGCCGTATATTCGTTGTCCTCGTTTATCCGTTTGGCCGCCTCGATACTTTTGGTCAGTGTTTTGCGCGACTTTTTAAGCAGGTTCGCTATCTTGTTCCAGACCTCGCATTCGTAGACATGCTTCTCTTCGTCCGACAACTCCTGCGGTATCGGTTGGGCATCCATCTCGGTGTAGAGGTCCATGTAGAGTTTCGCTATCTCGAACGCGGCGGCGTTGGTCCAGAAGATGACGCCGACATGTATCGCCTTCAGGAATTGGTTCTGCGCATCGATTATCTTCTGGCATTTG